>JBJMIO010000065.1:0-12477 GCA_045806765.1 Marmoricola sp. | reverse complement strand
GGCGGCGTACCAGGTGGGAGCGGGAGCCCCGGTCGCCGGTGCAGGTTGAGCAGCAGGTCGGGGATCTCGGGGTTCCAGCTGGCGACGTCGAGCCGGACCAGCTCGGCGGTCGTGGCGAGCAGCACCTGGCGCAGCGTGCGGCCCTCCTCGCCCGGGTCCAGGACGGGGGGAGCGGCGCCGTCCTGCACGGTCCAGAGCACGGTGCGTGCGTCGAGCACCGGCACCAGGCCGTGGCTGCCCGATCGCCCGGTGACGAGCACCGCCTCGCCGGCCTCGGCCGCCTCGGCGTTGAGCGCGGCGGGCCCGGCCAGCCCGAGCGGGTCGCCGGGGACCGGCAGTGCCAGGCTCACCCGCGGCTCATCCAGGGCTCGCACCGCAGCCGGCAGCTGCGTGAGCGCGATCGGCTCCTCGCGTCCCGGCCAGCCCACCACCAGGTGCTGCGGGTCGTCCCCGCGCACCGCCTCGGCGAGGTCGTCGACCCCGGCCGAGCCGCGCAGGCATGCGTTGAGCCAGCAGGCGAGGTGGGCGCTGCGGGGAAGGGAACTGTGCTGGCCTGACACGGGAACGAGGGTAGCCACGCTAGGTTGGGCCGCATCATGACGACCGTTCTGGAGCTGGCCGACGTCACGGTGCGCCGGGGTCGGGCGACGCTGCTCGACGCCGTGAGCTGGACCGTGCACGAGGGGGACCGCTGGGTCGTGCTCGGGGCCAACGGGGCCGGCAAGACCACCCTCGTCCAGCTCTGCTCGGCACAGATCCATCCTTCGGGCGGCACCACCGGGATCCTGGGCGAGACCCTCGGGGCCGTCGACGTCTTCGAGCTCCGGCCGCGGATCGGCTACACCAGTGCCGCGATCGCGGAGAAGATCCCGCGCGACGAGCTGGTCCGCGACGTCGTGGTCTCGGCGTCGTACGGCGTGGTGGGCCGGTGGCGGGAGCACTACGACGAGCTCGACCACGAGCGTGCGCAGGACCTCCTGGTCGAGGTCGGCGCCGGCCGCCTGGCTCAGCGCACCTTCGGCACGCTGAGCGAGGGGGAGCGCAAGCGGGTCCAGATCGCCCGGGCGCTGATGACCGACCCGGAGCTGCTCATCCTCGACGAGCCGGCCGCGGGTCTGGACCTCGGCGGCCGCGAGGACCTGGTCTCGACGCTGAGCGTGCTCGCGACCGACGCGATGTCGCCGGCGATCGTGCTCGTCTCGCACCACGTCGAGGAGATCCCACCGGGCTTCACGCACGTGCTGATGCTGCGCGATGCGAAGGTCGTGGCCGCCGGGCCGCTGGCCGAGGTGATGACCGCGGAGAACCTCTCCGCGACGTTCGGGATGTCGCTCCAACTCTCGCTGGACGACGGCCGTTACGCGGCCCGCCGCCGCTCGCGCCGCATCGTCTAGTCTTCGACCATGGACTGGATCCGGGATCACGCCTGGGAGAGCTGGCTCATCGCGGGCATCGCCCTGGTCTGCCTGGAGATGCTGAGCATGGACCTCGTCCTGGTCATGCTCGCCGCCGGTTGTGCCAGCGGCATGGTGGTCGCGCTGCTCGGAGGTCCGTTCGTCGCCGCGATGCTGGTGGCGGTCGGTGTCTCGCTCGCGTTCCTGGTCTTCCTCCGTCCGCCGATCGTGCACCGCCTGCACTCCGGGCCGACACTGGTCTCCGGCGCACCCGGGTTGGTGGGCCAGCGTGGCCTGGTGCTCGAGGCGATGAGCGGCACCTCGCCGGGTCGGGTGCGCATCGGCGGGGACGTCTGGACCGCTCGCCCGGCACTCGAGGACGAGCGGATCGAGGAAGGCGTCTCGGTGGACGTCGTGGACATCAAGGGCGCCACCGCGTACGTCGCCCGCCGAGTCGAGATGAGGGAGTCCCCGTGACGTTCCTGTTCGTGCTGTTCGCCGTCCTGGCCCTGTTCGTCATCATCGTGCTGGTGCGGACGATCCGGATCGTGCCGCAGGCGCGCGCCGGGATCGTGGAGCGCTTCGGCAAGTACCGCGCCACCCTCTCGCCCGGTCTGAACATGGTCACGCCGTTCATCGACCGCGTCCGCTACGTCATCGACATGCGCGAGCAGGTCGTCAGCTTCCCGCCCGCGCCGGTGATCACCGAGGACAACCTGGTCCTCGGCATCGACACGGTCATCTACTTCCAGGTCACCGACCCGGTCGCGGCGACGTACGAGATCGCGAACTACATCTCCGCGATCGAGCAGCTCACCATGACGACGCTGCGCAACGTCGTCGGCGGCATGACCCTCGAGCAGTCGCTGACCTCGCGCGAGGAGATCAACCGTGGGCTGTCCGCGGTGCTCGACGAGGCGACCGGGCGCTGGGGCGTGCGTGTCGGGCGCGTGGAGATCAAGAGCATCGACCCGCCGCCGTCGATCAAGGACGCGATGGAGAAGCAGATGCGCGCGGACCGCGACAAGCGCGCGCTGATCCTGACCGCCGAGGGCGAGCGCCAGTCGGCGATCCTGACCGCGGAGGGCAACAAGCAGTCCGCGATCCTGAACGCCGAGGGTTACCGCGAGTCGCTGATCCTCAACGCCCAGGGTGAGCGGGAGGCCGCGATCCTCAAGGCGCAAGGTGAGGGACAGGCGATCCTCACGGTCTTCCAGTCGATCCACGACGGGGCGCCGGACCAGGCACTGCTGGCCTACCAGTACCTGCAGATGCTGCCGAAGATCGCCGACGGCCAGGCCAACAAGCTCTGGGTCATCCCCTCGGAGATCACCAAGGCGCTCGAGGGGCTCGGATCGGCGATCCACGAGGTCGGCGGGATCCCGCTGAAGACCGACGGTCCGAAGTCGCGGGTCGACCTCGGCTCTACCGTGCCGCTGGAGGTAGGTGGAAGCGGTGCGCTGGCGAGCGCCGAGGAGAGCGTGCGCCAGGCGCTGCGCGAGGCGCAGGCCTCCGCGCCGTCCGACGCGCCGCCGCCGGTCGACCAGCCGCCGGCGGACCAGCCGCCGGCTGAGGAACCGCCTGCTCCGGAGCCGCCGGCTCAGTGAGCACCGACCTCTCGCTGCTGCAGGAGTCCGTGATCCTGCTCAGCGGGATCGCGGCCGGTGCCATCAACACCGTGGTCGGGTCCGGGACCTTGATCACGTTCCCGACCCTGCTGGCGTTCGGGGTCCCTCCGGTGACCGCCAACGTGTCGAACACCCTCGGGCTCGTTCCCGGATCGGTCTCCGGGGCCATCGGCTACCGGGCGCACCTGGCCGGGCAGCGGCCGCGGATCCTCCGGCTGGTCGCCTCGACCCTGGTCGGTGCGGCGATCGGCGCGACGCTGCTGCTGGTGCTGCCGTCCTCGGCGTTCAAGGCGATCGTGCCGGCACTCATCGTCATCGGGCTGGTCCTGGTCGTGCTGGGCCCGCGGATCTCGGCGCGGGCTGCCGCGGAGGCGGGGGCCTCCCAGGCACCGGACGCCCCGTGGGTCCCGCCGGCCGTGCTGGCCGCCGGGGTGTACGGCGGGTACTTCGGTGCCGCGCAGGGCGTGATCGTGCTCGGCATCTTCGGAGCCGGGGTGCACGAGCCGCTGCAGCGGCAGAACGCGGTCAAGAACGTGGTCGTGGCCTCGTCGAACACGTTGGCCGCCGTCATCTTCATCTTCTCCGGCCACATGGACTGGCTGGTCGTGGCGCTGCTCGCCGTCGGGGCGACGCTGGGTGGTCAGATCGGAGCGCGGGTCGGCCAGCGGCTGCCGGCGCCGGTGCTGCGCGCGTTCATCGTCGTGGTGGGCGTGACCGCGCTGGTCTCGTTCCTGACCTAGTCGGTGTTGGTGAAGGCGCGGAAGCGCTGGACCAGGGGCTCGTCCTCCGCGGGCGGCGTGCTCGCGGTCGACGGGGTCCGGCGGTAGAGCCAGAGCAGCAGGTCCTCGGGGTGGACCGTCCAGGCGGCCGGGTCGTGCTCGTGGTCGAAGGTCAGGGTGCCAGGGGCCGCGTCGAGGATCCGCCACGAGCCGCTGCCGGTGAAGGAGAGCGGTTCGCCGAGCGGTGCTGCACCTGCGGCCGGCCAGCGGCGGTTGGCTGCGCTGTGGGTCAGGAACTCATCCACCGCGTCGGCAGCCAGGTCCTCGGACATCGACCAGCTCGCGCCCGCCGCGTTCGCCGCGTCCCAGTGGTGCACCGCCGCCTCCTGGACCTGGTGGCGGGTGATGAACCAGACGTTCTCCTCCAGGCCCCAGGTCCAGCACGGTTCCTGCTGGTCGGTCGTGCCCAGGGTCTCCAGGAGCCGCTCCATCGCGGAGGTCATCCTCGCGACGAGCTCGTCGTCCTCGGCACGCGGGACGTCGGGGACCTGGGTCGGCTCGGTCAGCGGCCGGGTGCGGGCGACGTGCTCCCAGAAGGTGTGCACGGTGGTGAGGTGGTGGACCAGGTCACCGACCGTCCAGTCCGGGCAGTGCTCGACCTGCGCGCCGAGGTTGCCCTCAGCGGCGCCGGCCAAGCCGAGGGTGTGCGTGCGGATGGCGTCCAGGCATTGCGAGACCGAGAGCGTCATCTGGGCTTCACCCCTTGCTGAAGAGCCCGATCACGCCGGCGATGACCGCGCCGACAGCCGGGGCCACCAGCCCGATACCCACGTTGTTCTCCACCGAACCGCTCCGCATGGCCTCGTAGCCGGCGTACGCGTCCGCGCCGTCCACGGCGATGCCCAGCGCGACGACCTTGCGTCGTGCCTTGCCCCGCGAGGCCAGCGTGACCGCGCCGAGCGCGATCTCGCGGGAGGCGAACATCCGGGTCATGTAGGGCAGCTGCTTGTTGTTCTCGCCGTCGAGGCGGAAGAGCTTGCTGGCGAGGTCCGGGGAGGCGAGGGCGCCGACGCCGATGGCGATGCGCCCCAGGGCAAGGCCGGTCACAGGGTTCATGCTCCGAACCTAGCGCCTAACCCTCGACGTAGGCCGAGAGGAACACCCCGATCTCGTCGAAGACGACCTTGCGGACCTCGGGGCGCGAGAGCGTGACGTCGTGCATCGCGCCGTCGACCTGGGCGATCGTGACGTGGCGCCCGAGCAGGGGAGCCCGACGGCGGATCTGCTCGACGTCCAGGACGGTGTCGGTGCTGTGCACGTCGGGGTCGTTGACCGAGGTCGGGTGGCCCGACCGGCTCGAGGTCACCACCAGCACGGGCGCCGGGACCTCGATGCCGCGGGAGACCCGGATCTGGCCTTCGCGGATGGCCCGGATCCAGCCGGCGTACACGGGCCAGGAGGCCAACGGCTTCCACGCCAGGTCGAAGTCCCACTCACCCTCGTGGTCGCGGTGGATGCTGCGGGCGTAGATCCCGCTGACCTTGCGCGGGATCTCCACCTGCGGCCGGCGGGCGCCGAGGCGGCGGATCACCGGCATCGCGAGGTTGCGGGTCACCGCGTCGCCCTGCATGTCCAGCCACGGCGCGTTGAGCACCATGCCCTGGATGTCGAGGCGTCGCTGGGCCGCCCACAGCGGGGCGGTCAGCCCGCCGGTGGAGTGCGCGGAGATGACCAGGTGCGGGTAGTTGGTGCGGATCGCCTCGTAGGCCTGGTCGAGCTCCTCGTGGTACGTGCTGAGGTCCTCGACGTAGTTGGGCGTCTGGTGGGGCCTCAGTGACCGGCCGTACTTGCGCAGGTCGATGGCGTAGAAGTCGTAGCCGCGGTCGCACCAGAAGTCTGCGGCGGCGGTCTGGAAGAAGTAGTCGGCGAACCCGTGCACGTGCAGCACCGCGCGGCCGGTCGAGGGGCCGGTGGCGGGGCGGTGGACCAGGGTGGCGACGACCTCGCCCTCGGCGTCGGGGCGCAGCTGCAGCGTGCGGGCGACGTAAGGCGGGCCGAGGACGTCCGAGCCGCCCTGCGGATCAGTGCTGGTAGGTGCCATGGATGATCGCGCGACCCAGCGTCTTGAAGGCCAGGTTGAAGCTGACCACGGCCGGCGAGGCGTCGGAGTCGACCCCCAGGGTGGGCTCCTTCACCGCGTGCACCACGTAGTAGTAGCGGTGCACCTGGTCGCCCTCGGGCGGCGCCGCACCCATGAACTCCTTGCCGCCGCCGTCGTTGCGGCAGCAGAAGGCGCCCCCGGGCAGCGAGCTGATCCCGGCTTCGAGGCTCCTCACGTCCGCGGGCACGTCGACCAGGACCCAGTGCCAGAAACCCGAGGGGGTCGGGGCGTCGGGGTCGAAGCAGGTGATCGTGAAGCTCTGGGTGCCCTCGGGCACCTCGTTCCAGGAGAGCTGCGGGGAGGTGTTGCCCAGCGCGGCCACCTGGTCGTCCTTCAACGGCTGCCCGTCGGTGACGTCGTCGCTGGTCACGGTGAAGGACGGGACCGGAGGGAGCAGGGTGTACGGATCGGGATGGACCGGGCGCTCGATGCTCATGAAAGTGACCTTAGTCCGCCTGCTGAACCCGAGTCACGCACGCGAAACGTACGGCGGACAGAATGGTCCGGTGAACGACTTCCCGACCTACCCGTCCGGTCTGATCCTCGTGGACCGCAAGGTGGTCGTGGTCGGCGGCGGGCAGGTCGCGCAGCGCCGGATCCCGGGCCTGATCGCGGCCGGGGCGCGCGTGGACGTGGTGTCCCCGGAGATCACGCCGGCCATCGAGGGCCTGGTCGGCAGCGGTGAGGTCACCTGGTTCGAGCGCGGGTTCACCGAATCCGACCTCGACGGTGCCTGGTACGTCATCGCCGCGACGGCCGACCCCGAGGTCAACGCCCGGGTGGGTGCGGCGGCCGAGGCGCGCCGTACCTTCTGCGTCCGCTCCGACGACGCCACCACGGCGAGTGCCTGGACCCCGGCGGTCGGACGCCACGGCGCCGTGACGGTCGCGGTCCTCGGCGACCGGCGCGAGCACCGCGACTCCCGGTTGACCGCGGCCCTGCGCGACCACATCGTCGAGCGTCTCCAGGACGGCACCCTCGAGGCCATCCCGCGACGCACGGTTCCCGGCGTGGTGCTCATCGGTGGCGGACCGGGGGACCCCGAGCTGATCACGGTCGCCGGCCGCAAGGCGTTGATGGAGGCCGACGTGGTGGTGGCCGACCGCCTGGCTCCGCGCGAGCTGCTCGGCGAGCTCTCCCCGGAGGTCGAGCTCATCGACGTCGCCAAGCTCCCGCGCGGGCGCTCGGCGCAGCAGGAGGAGATCAACCGGATCATCGTCGAGGCCGCCCTGGCCGGGAAGCGGGTCGCACGGTTCAAGGGCGGGGACAACTTCGTCTTCGGCCGCGGTTACGAGGAGATCCTGGCCTGCCGCGAGGCCGGGGTCCCGGTCACGGTGATCCCGGGACTGAGCAGCCCGATCGCCGTGCCCGCGATCGCCGGGATCCCGGTCACGCACCGCGGTGTGACGCACGAGTTCACGGTCATCTCCGGCCACCTGCCGCCCGGCCACCCGGAGTCGCTGGTCGCCTGGGAGTCGGTCGCCGGATTGCGCGGGACCGTCGTGCTGATGATGGGCGTGGAGAACGCGCCCGCGATCGCGGCCGAGCTGATCGCCCACGGCCGCGATGCCGCCACGCCGGTCGCGGTGGTCTGCGACGGGACGATGCCCACCGAGCGAACGGTGCTCTCCACGCTCGGGGAGCTGGGCGCCGACATCGCGGCGCAGGGTGTCAAGGCGCCGGCGATCATCGTGATCGGCGACGTGGTCGCGGTGGCGCACCCCCGATGAACCTCGTCCCGATCGAGGACCCGGCCGATCCGCGGCTGGCCGACTACCGGGACCTGCGCGACGTCCAGCTGCGCCAGTCCTACGAGACCGACCACGGTCTCTTCCTCGCCGAGGGCGAAAAGGTCGTACGCCGGGCGGTCACCGCCGGGCACACCCCGCGCTCGTTCCTGATGGCGCCGCGCTGGCTCGACGCGCTGGCTGACGTGATGGCGCCGTCCGGAGCGCCGGTCTACGTGCTCTCCGAGGACCTGGTCGAGCAGGTCACCGGCTTCCACGTGCACCGCGGCGCGCTGGCCTCGCTCGAACGGCTCCCGCTGCCCTCGGTCGCCGAGGTGCTCGAGGGAGCGCGCTCGGTACTCGTGCTCGAGGATGTCGTCGACCACACCAACGTGGGCGCGATCTTCCGGTCAGGTGCCGCGCTCGGCTTCGAGGCGGTGCTGCTCTCCCCGCGCTGCGCCGACCCCCTCTACCGTCGCTCGATCAAGGTCGGCATGGGCGCCGTCTTCAGCACTCCGTGGACCCGGCTCGAGGACTGGTACGACGCGCTGCCCACGCTGTCGGATCTCGGCTTCACCACCGTCGCGCTCACCCTCGCGCCCGACGCGGTCCCGGTCGAGGAGGCCGTCGCCGCTGTCGACCGGCTCGCCCTGGTCCTCGGTTCCGAGGGCCCGGGCCTCTCCGAGCGCTGGCAGCAGGCCGCAGATCGTCGCGCCACGATCCCGATGCAGCGCGGCATCGACTCGCTCAACGTCGCAGCCGCCACCGCGGTGGCCTGCTACGTCGCCCAGTCCCGTTGATCGGGGCCTTCCGACACGCCGAGTGGGCCCGTTCTGCCGTCCGAGTGGGCGATCTCGGACAGGGTGACCCGATGGAGGCATGGAAGAACGACCGCATCGGATCGGCGTTGCGCGGCGAGAACCCGACCGTGCTGGCGCACCTGGAAGGCGGTTTCGCCGTCATCGGTGACGTCCAGTGGTTGCCGGGCTACTGCGTCCTGCTGGCCGACGACCCGGCCGCCACGCGGCTGAGCGAGCTGGCACCGCAGCGGCGTACGGCATTCCTGGAGTCCATGGCCGCGTTGGGTGAAGCGGTCGAACGTGCCTGCGCCGAGCTGGATCCTGGCTTCCTGCGCGTGAACCTGGAGATCCTCGGCAACACCGATCCCTTCCTGCACGCCCACGTCTGGCCGCGCTACAGCTGGGAGCCCGCCGAGCTCGTCGGCAAGCCGGTCTGGCTCTACCCGGCCGAGCGCTGGTCCAACCCGGCGTACCGGCTCGGCGCGGACCACGACGTGCTGCGGGAGCGGATCAGGAGCCACCTGGCGGACGAACGGGCCCGCTGAACAGGTTGATCGTCAGGTGGGCCAGTCCAGGGGGTAGGACTCTGCCTCGGCCTCCATCTGCTTGGTCAGCTTCTTGCGCATCCGCGTGGACAGACGATCGCCGAAGACCATGCCGTTGGTGTGGTCGGTCTCGTGCTGCAGGCAGCGCGCGAGAAGGCCGTCGCCGGAGAACTCGACCGCGTCGCCGTGCAGGTCCTGGCCGGTGACGGTCGCGAAGTCCGGACGAGCGCAGCTGACGTAGGCACCGGGGTAGGACAAGCAGCCCTCGTCGTCGTCGTCCAGGCTGCGGTCCCGTCCCTCGGGCAGCGTCAGCACCGGGTTGCACACGACGCCCTGCACCTGGGTGCCCTCCGCGTCGGGGCAGTCGAAGACGAAGACCGCCAGGTCGACCCCGATCTGGCAGGCCGCCAGCCCGACTCCCTCGGCGGCGTACATGGTGGCGACCATGTCGGCCACCAGCTCGGCGAGCGAAGCGTCGAACGTGGTCACGGGACGGGCCGGACGGTGCATCACCGCCTCTCCCCAGCGGATCACGGGACGGACCGCGCCGCCGGTCGGGAGGACGGGGGAGGGCTCGCTCGACATGACGTCCAGCCTAGGGGCGGCAACGCGTGACCCGCGCCACGCCCCGGACTGTAGCCATATGTGTAACTCCGAGTTACAGTTTCGAGCATGGCATTCGACCCCGTGAAGAGCGTGCTGTCCGCCGGGGGCAAGCACGGGCTCAGTGAGAACGAGAAACGTGACCCCATCGGCCTGGCCGTCGTGGCGCTGAACAAGCTGGCGCAGAGCGATGTCCTGGACCGTCTCGGGATCCGCCGGACCAGCGAGCAGACGGTGTTCCGCGTGACGAGTGCGGGCTTCAAGACCGCCAGTGCCGCGGGGCGTGCGTTCGCACGTGTCGGTGGCAAGGGCGGCGGCAAGCGCGTCCCGAGCGCGTCCAGCACCGGACTCTTCGACCTCAGCCCGTCCGAGGACGAGCAGATGCTGGTCGACGTGGTCACCGAGTTCGCCGCGGAGGTCGTGCGTCCCGCCGCCGCCGAGGCCAACGAGACCTGCTCCACCCCCGAGGAGCTGCTCAAGGCCTCGCTGGAGATCGGCCTGCCGATCCTCGGTGTCGCCGAGGAGCTGGGCGGCATCGCCACCGAGCGCTCCGCTGTGGCCGGCGTCCTGGTGCACGAGGCGCTCGCCCAGGGCGACCTCGGGATCGCGGTCGCCGCGCTGTCCTCGGGCGCCGTGGCCACCGCGCTCTCGCTCCACGGCACCGACGAGCAGCAGTCGACCTACCTGCCGGCCTTCGCCGGTGACGAGGTCCCGGCGGCCGCCCTGGTGCTCGCCGAGCCGACCGCCCTCTTCGACCCGTTCGCCCCGAAGACCACCGCGAAGCGCACCGGCAACGGGTTCGTGCTCAACGGCGTGAAGTCGGGCGTCGTGCGCGGCGCCGAGGCCGAGCTGTTCCTCATCGGCGCGGAGCTCGACGGCGCACCCCAGCTCTTCCTGGTCGAGTCCGGGGCGACCGGGATCACCGTCGTCTCGGACCCCTCGATGGGCGTCCGCGCGGCCGGTCTGACCCGTCTGGAGCTCAAGGACGTCGCCCTCGAGGACGTCGCCCTGTTCGGCGACGCCGCGACCTACCGCGAGATCCTGCAGTGCTCGCGGCTCGCGTGGTGCGCGCTCGCGGTCGGTACGGCGCAGGCCGTGCTCGACTACGTCACGCCGTACGTCAAGACGCGCGAGGCGTTCGGTGAGCCGATCGCCCACCGCCAGTCGGTGGCCTTCATGGTCGCCAACATCGCCATCGAGCTCCAGGGCATGCGGCTGCTGACCTACAAGGCAGCCAGCCGCGTGGCGCAGGGCAAGGACGCCTCGCGCGAGATCGCCCTGGCCCGCCGGCTCTGCGCCGAGCGCGGCATGGGCATCGGCAACGACGGCGTTCAGCTGCTCGGAGGACACGGCTTCGTCAAGGAGCACCCCGTCGAGCGGTGGTACCGCGACCTGAGAGCGATCGGCCTGATGGAAGGTGCGGTGCTGGTATGAGTATCAACCTCGAGACCCCGAAGAAGATCCGCCCCCTCGTCGACCAGGCTCACCAGGTCGCGATGAACATGCTGCGCCCGATCTCCCGCAAGTACGACGCCGCCGAGCACGAGTACCCCAAGGAGCTCGACATGCTCGCGGCGATGATCGACGGGCTCGCCGACTCCGGTGCCTCCGAGGGCGCCGGGGCCGCAGGTGTGCGCCGCGACGACAAGCCGGTCGAGCAGGGCAACAAGAACGGCGCCAACCTCGCCTCGGTGCTCTCGATCATGGAGATGTGCTGGGGTGACGTCGGGCTCACGCTGAGCATGCCGCGTCAGGGCCTGGGCAACTCCGCGATCGCCTCGGTGGCCAGCGACGAGCAGCTGGAGAAGTTCGCCGGCACCTGGGCCGCGATGGCCATCACCGAGCCCGGCACCGGCTCGGACTCCGCGAACATCCAGACCACGGCGCGCAAGGACGGCGACGAGTACGTCATCAACGGCGAGAAGATCTACGTCACCTCCGGCGAGCGCGCGGACAGCGTGGTCGTGTGGGCGACCCTCGACAAGACCCTGGGGCGGGCGGCGATCAAGTCCTTCGTGGTCGAGAAGGGCACCCCGGGCATGCGCGTGGAGCGCCTCGAGCACAAGCTCGGGATCCGGGCCTCCGACACCGCGGTGATCATCTTCGAGGACTGCCGCGTCCCGGCCGAGAACCTGCTGGGCTCGGCTGAGGTCGACCCCAAGCAGGGGTTCGCCGGCGCCATGGCCACCTTCGACAACACCCGGCCACTGGTCGCCTCGATGGCCGTGGGGTGTGCCGCCGCGGCGACCTTCCTGCAGCTGGAGTCGGACTGGGAGGCGGCGTACCTCCTGACCCTGCAGTCGGCGTGGATGGCCGACAACCGCGAGCCGAACTCGATGCAGGCCTCGATGGCCAAGGCCAAGGCGGGCCGGATGGGCTCCGACGTCACGCTGCGCTGCGTGGAGCTGGCCGGGACCTTCGGCTACTCCGAGGTCGAGCTGCTGGAGAAGTGGGGTCGCGACTCCAAGATCCTCGACATCTTCGAGGGCACCCAGCAGATCCAGCAGCTGATCGTCGCCCGCCGGGTGCTGGGGCTGAGCTCGGCCGAGCTCAAGTAGGGCCGTGCAGCCCCGTCGGCTTTGGGCACTGGCGGGTGATGAAGCTCTACGCCGACACGTCCGCACGCCGCACCCTGCAGATCGCCGGAGACCTCGGGCTCGTCCTCTGGCTGTGGTTCTGGATCGCGATCGCCCGGCAGGTGCATGACGCCACCCTGCGGCTGGCGCATCCGGGCCGCACCATCGACTCCAGTGCCAGCGACCTGGCCGATCGGTTGCGCGACGCCGGACGCACCGTGTCCGACGTACCCCTCGTCGGCAGCAGCGTGCGCAGTCCTTTCGACAAGGCCGGCGGAGCGGCCAGCGGGCTCGCGGACGCTGGTCAGCAACAGGTGGCGGCCG
>JBJMIO010000064.1:0-6682 GCA_045806765.1 Marmoricola sp. | reverse complement strand
TGAGAAGCGCACCGAGACCGCCGCGCCGTGGCCCGGGAGGTCCTCGGCGTCGGCGAGCGTCACGACATGGTGGGCGACCTCTGCCAGGGCGTCGCGCGAGTAGTCGACGACGTGGACCGCCTTGAGGAACGACCGCACCGACAGGCCCGAGGAGTGGCAGGCGCAGGCCGCGGGGGGGAGCACGTGGTTGGACCCGGCGCAGTAGTCCCCCAGCGAGACCGGAGCGAAGGCGCCGACGAAGATCGCGCCGGCGTTGCGGACCCGCGCGGCGATCGCTGCGGCGTCCGCGGTGTGGATCTCCAGGTGCTCGGCGGCGTAGGCGTTGACGACGTCGAGGCCCTGCTCGACGTCGTCGACCAGCACGATGCCCGACTGCTCGCCGCCCAGGGCGGTGCGGATCCTCTCGACGTGGCGGGTAGCGGCCACCTGCTTGTCGAGCTCGACCTCGACCTCGTCGGCCAGCCGCAGCGAGTCGGTGACCAGCACGGAGGCGGCCATCGGGTCGTGCTCGGCCTGGCTGATCAGGTCGGCGGCCACGTACGCCGCGTCGGCGGTGTCGTCGGCCAGGATCGCGATCTCGGTCGGGCCGGCCTCCGAGTCGATGCCCACCACGCCCTTGAGCAGGCGCTTGGCCGAGACGGTGTAGATGTTGCCCGGCCCGGTGACCAGGTCGACCCGGCGGCACGGGCCGGCGCCGTAGGCGAGCATCGCGATCGCCTGGGCGCCACCCACGGCGTAGACCTCGGTGACCCCGAGCAGCGCGCACGCAGCCATGATCGTGGGGTGCGGGAGCCCGCTGCCGAAGGTGGAGAACGGGGCCTTCTGCGGGCTGCTCGTCAGGGCGATCGAACCGACGCCGGCGACCTGCGCCGGCACCACGTTCATGACCACGCTGGAGACCAGCGGGGCGACGCCGCCGGGGACGTAGAGACCGACCCGGTCGACCGGGATCATCCGCTGCGTCACCCGCGCGCCGGTGCCCAGGTCGGTGACGACGTCGCGCTCGAGCTCGGCCTCGCAGGTCGCACGGAGCCTGCGGATCGACTCCTCGAGGCCAGCGCGCACCTCGGGATCCAGCGCGGCGAGCGCCTCGCTGAGCGCCTCGGTGGGCACGGCGATGCTGACCTGCTCGACGTCGTCGAAGCGGGCGGAGTACTCCAGGACGGCCTCGACGCCGCGGTCGCGGACCGCGTCGCAGATCGGGCGGACCACCTCGAGCGCGGCCTCGACGTCGAAGTCGGCGCGCGGCACCAGGGTGCGGTAGTCCGGGGAGGTGGACGCCGCACCGCGGAGGTCGATCCGGCGGATCCGCTGGATCGAGCTTGTCGAGGTCATGGGAGCAGTCTAGGGAGGCAACCGGCGCGACCCCGACCCGATTTCACCGCTCGGTCACCGGGCGGGCAGCCCGGCATGCCCTAGGTTGGGCGGTGTGACGACCATCCCGGTGTTCCCGTTGAACTCGGTGGTCTTCCCGGGCGTGGTCACCCCCCTGCACGTCTTCGAGGACCGCTACCGCGCGCTGATGCGCGACCTCCTCGCGATCGCCGACCCGGCGGAGCGCGTCTTCGTCATCGTCGCGATCCGGGAGGGCTACGAGGTCGGCGACCACGGGATGCAGTCGATGCACCGGACGGGCACGCTGGTCCAGCTCACCGAGATCGAGAGGTACGACGACGGCCGCTTCGACATCGAGGTGACCGGGCGCCAGCGGATCGTGCTCAACGCGGTCGACCCGGGAGGTGAGTACCTGCGTGCCGAGTGCGACCTGATCACCGACGACGCCGACGCGAAGGACCCCGCCGCCGCCGAGGAGGCCGAGCGCGCGCTGGCCACCTTCGAGGAGTACCGCGACCAGCTCTCCGAGCTCCGCGGCGGCCCGGTCCTGGCGGGCCCGATGCCCCAGGACCCGACGTACCTCTCCTACTCGCTGGCCGCGACCTGCCTGCTGAGCCAGACCGAGCGCCAGGAGATGCTCGAGGCCGCCGGTGCCGCCGACCGGCTGCGGATGCTGCGCTTCTCCCTGCGCGAGGAGATGCGCGCGATGCGGGCGCTGCCCAGCCTGCCTGCCACCGAGATCGCCCGGACCCGCTGGTCCCCGAACTGATCGACGCCACGTTGGCCAAGAAGTCCGCCGGCACTCCCGCCACGGTCGCCCTCGAACGGGCGGGGATCGCCTACACCGCCCACGCCTACGAGCACGACCCGGCCGCGCCCTCCTACGGCTTGGAGGCGGCCGAGGCCCTCGGTCTCGAGCCGGACGTGGTGTTCAAGACCCTGCTCGCCGATGCGGGTGGTGAGCTCGTCGTCGCCATCGTCCCGGTGGCCGACCAGCTCGACCTCAAGGCGCTCGCCGAGGCGGTCGGCGCCAAGCGTGCGGTGATGGCCGACCCCGCGGTGGCGGCGCGGGTGACCGGCTACGTGGTCGGCGGGATCTCGCCGGTCGCCCAGAAGAAGCGGCTGCGCACCGTCCTGGACTCCTCCGCGCTGGAGCACCCGCAGGTCTACGTCAGTGGCGGACGCCGCGGCTTCGACATCGGGATCGCCCCTGCCGACCTCGTCTCGGTGACCGGCGCGACGACGGCGCCGATCCGCCGGGACCGCTGAGGTCCCGACGGCGGCGCTGCACGTGCCCTAGTTGGTCGACAGCTTGAGCAGCAGGTGGCTGGTGCCACCCGAGGTCCAGCTGCTCAGGCCGAGCGACTTGAGCGGCTTGGTGTTCTCGTCGGCCTGCCGGACCTCGGAGGCGTTCGCGCCCGCGTCGCGCGCGAGCTGGATCAGGGTCTCGCGCCACTTCGAGTCGAAGTTCACGTAGAAGATGCCCGCGTCGCGGCTCGCGCTCGGGACCGCGTCCTTGAAGCTCGAGCTGCTCCCCAGCGACCCGTTGGTCAGCAGCGCGTTCGCGTACGCCTCCGACGGGCTGAGCGCGAGACGGTCTCCCGAGCTCTTCACCCCGATGCTGATGTCGGAGAGCTGGTAGCCCACGGTGTCCTCGATCTTGGTGATCAGCGCCTTGATCTTCTCCGCATCGCCGTGCACCAGCAGGCCGACCGGCACCTCGGAGGGGTCCTTGATGTCGTCCAGGTTCGCCGGGGCGTCGCCGCCGAGCGAGAGCGTCACGGCGGAGCCGAGCAGGGTCTGCAGGTCATCGGGCAGCTTCAGGCCGGTGGTCTGCTCGGCCTGGGTGACCGCGTCCGCGCCGGCGCCGCACCTGAAGGAGTCGACGAGCTTCGCGGCGTACCCCTCCGGGACCCCGAAGCCGATCGCGATCGCGGTGTCGCCGGGGAGATCGGCCACCTTGTCCCCCACCGTCGCGTTCGAGCTCAGCTGGCTGACCCCGGAGGTGGCGACCGAGAGCTCCATGCCGCCGTCGGCGAACCGGACGGTGCCGGCCAGGCCCTGGAACCCCTTGAGCTGGTCCTTGAGCGCACCGAGGGGGTCGTCGTTGCAGCTCGTCGCGCGCGGCGCGGAGCTGCCGCTGTAGCTCTGCAGGCTCGAGTTCTCCGTCCCCGACGCCGACCCGCCGAACAGGTTGCTCGTGCCGAGTCCGTCGGTGAACGACTTCGCGAGCTGGTCCAGGCCGTCGGCCAGGTAGGTCGAGGCCTTCTTGGAGACGTAGAAGTTGATGACGCCCTGGTCACCGGCCGCCTTGGTCCACTTCTTGTAGCCGGCGTCCTTGGACAGCGGGTGCGCCTGCCCGTCATCGAGGATCTTCTGGGCGTGCGCGGTGCTGTCGCTGGCGATCAGGTAGTCCTTGCCGATCGCGTAGCCGAAGTCGCTGCCGAGGTCGGCGCACCTGGCCAGGTCCGCGACGTGGGCCTTGGCCTTCGACTTGTCGGTGATCTGCAGCGCGAGCGCCGGCGTCGGGTTCTTCTCACCGAGGTCCACCGCCGCGATCGCCGCGCGCTTGCCGATCCACGGCTTGATGTCGTCGGAGTAGCTGAGCTTGCCGTCACAGTCGGTGCCGTGGACGGCCTTGTCGAAGATGAACTTCCGCAGGTCGTCCTGTGACTGCAGACCCAGGTTCTTCCTCAGCGCCGGGAACTTCCGGATCGCCTTGATCGCCGCGATCTTCTGACCGGCAGACGGGTTCAGGTCGACGGTCAGGATCGCGATCGTCGAGTCCGGGAGCGCCTCAGCGGGCTGCGGGCCGCCGGCGAAGAAGACCTTGTAGACCGCGAAGGCCCCGCCTCCGAGGACCGCCGCGACCAGGACCGCGACGGCCACGATGATCGCCGTGCGCCGCGTGCGCCGAGGGGCGGTGGGCTGTACCGGTGCCGGCTGGGCGAGCGGCACTGTCGGCTCGGGAGCGTCGGGTGCCGGGTTCTCGGGCGGGTTCACGTCGGACATGCGGAGCCTCTCGGCGGGAGGGTACGTCGGGCTGGTCGCCGCACACTACCCGCTGGAGACCGCCGGTGCCGGGCTGATCAGAACGATCCGGGCAGCGATCCGGACGCCGGTCCGGGGACCGTGCCGGCGCGGAACTCCGCCATCGCCGCAGCGTGCCGCTTGCGGGACTCGTTGTACTCCCCGCCCCACAGGCCGAGGAGTGCTCCGGCCAGGGCGGCCATCGGCCAGACGTAGAGGAGGCCCTTGGACTGGGTCTTGAGCTGGAGCTGGGCCTTCTGGCCCACCGCGAGCCCGTTCAGCACGTGGGCCGGGTCGCGCGGGCCGAACCACAGTCCGCACCGGGTCATCAGCAGGGTCGCCAGGAACCCGCCGCCGAGGATCAGGAGCACCATCAGGATCGGGCGCCTGCCGCGCCAGAGCACCAGGGCCAGGCCGCTGACCAGGCCGCCGGCCGCGGCGATCACGAAGAACCATCCGTCGGCGGCGATCTCCTTGGAGAGCTGCTGCTCGTCCATGCTGCCGTTCTGCGCGGTGCGGGTGAAGGCGGCCAGGGGTGTCACCTGCCACCACAGGAGCGCTGCGAGCACGCCGAGCACCGCGAACCAGGCCGCGACGACCCAGACGTCGACGAGCGACGGGAGGAGCTTCTTGAACAGCTCGCCACCAGGATCGGACTGCCGGGCGGCGGGCAGCGCCGGCGGCGCGCCGGTGACGGGCGCGCTCGGGACGGGTTCGCTCACTCGGCCGACCTGCTCATGGGTTCAGCCTAGACAACCGGGCCCGAGCAGCTGCTTGAGGTCGGCGAACAGGGCCGGGCTCGGAGTGACCCGGAGCCGGTCCGGCAGCCGCATCACCTTGGTCGACTCGCGGCTCATCAGCTTGAGCCGCACCTCGGACATGCCCGGGTGGGTGCCGAGCACCTCCTTGAGCTGGTCGACCACGGCCGGGGTGCAGCGGGTCAGCGGCATCGCGATCACCACCGGACCGCTCGGGCCGTCGTTGATGTCGGGCAGCGTGACCTCCTGCCCGTGCAGCTCGGGCTGCTCCTTCTGGCGCGAGAGCCGGCCCTTGACGGTGACGATCGCGTCCTCCGTCAAGGACGTCGCGGCGAGCTGGTAGGCGCTGGGGAACAGCAGCACGTCGATGGCGCCGTCGAGGTCCTCCACGGTCACCATCGCCCAGGTGTCGCCGCGCTTGGTGAGCTTGCGCTGGACCGAGGTGATCAGCCCCGAGATCGTGACCGGAGAGCCGTCCGCGCGCTCCTCGTCGAGGAGCAGCTGGCCGATGGTGCAGTCGCTCGCCGCGGCGAGCACGTGCTCGACGCCGAGCAGCGGGTGGTCGCTGACGTAGAGGCCGAGCATCTCGCGCTCGTGCCCGAGCAGCGTCATCTTGTCCCAGTCCTCGATGTCGGGGACCGACACGGCGATCCCGAATCCCGCGTCGGAACCGTCGAGGTCGTCCATCCCGGCGAAGAGCGAGTCCTGGCCGATCGCCTCGTTCTTCTTCAGGTCGGCGTACTGGTCGACCGCGACCTCGTGGATCGCCACCAGCGCGCGGCGCTTGTGCTTCATGTCGTCGAACGCGCCGGCCTTGGCCAGCGACTCGATGACCCGCTTGTTGCACACGACCGCGGGGACCTTGTCCATGAAGTCGTTGAAGTCGACGTACCGGCCCTTCTCGGTGCGCGCCGCGACGATGCCGTCCACGACGTTGTGCCCGACGTTGCGCACCGCGGTGAGGCCGAACCGGATGTCGTTGCCGACCGGGGTGAAGTCGTGGGCGGACTCGTTGACGTCGGGGGGCAGCACCTGGATCTTCATCCGGCGGCACTCGTTGAGGTAGATCGCCATCTTGTCCTTGGTGTCCTTCACGGACGTCAGGAGCGCGGCCATGTACTCGGTCGGGTAGTTCGCCTTGAGGTAGGCGGTCCAGTACGTGATGACGCCGTACGCCGCCGAGTGCGACTTGTTGAAGGCGTAGTCGGCGAACGGGACGAGGATCTCCCAGAGCTTCTTGATCGCGTCGCGCGGGTAGTTGCGCTCGAGCATGCCGGCCTCGAAGCCGTCGTACTCCTTGGCGAGCTTGGCGGCGTCCTTCTTGCCCATCGCGCGTCGCATGTTGTCCGCTGCGCCCAGGGAGAACCCGGCGAGCACCTGCGCGATCGCCATCACCTGCTCCTGGTAGACGATCAGGCCGTAGGTCTCCCCCAGCACTGGCTCGAGGGCCTCGGCGAGCGCGGGGTGGATCGGCTCGATCGGCTGGCGGCCGTTCTTGCGGTGCGCGTACTTGTTGTGGGAGTCCGCGCCCATCGGGCCCGGGCGGTACAGCGCGCTGA
>JBJMIO010000063.1:0-8462 GCA_045806765.1 Marmoricola sp. | reverse complement strand
GCCCGGTGCCGACTTGGCGACCGCGCGGTACTTGCCCTTCGGGACCTTCAGCGCCCACACCTTCGACAAGCCGCTCTTCGGGGCGAGGAAGATGTGAACGAGCTTCCAGTGCGATCCGACCTTCTTCTGCAGCCACACCGACTGACCACCGAGACCGGTCAGCTTCGTGACGACCTTCGTCCCCGACTTCGCCATGCTGATCTTCGGCGTGACCGTCAGGCTGAAGTCGTCGACACGGCTGATCCCGGGCGCGTTCGTGCCGGAGAACATCAGGACGGCGCTGCTACCCGCGCCCGTGGTGAAGGTCCGGGTGACCTGCTTCCACTGCTGGTTGGGCACGTTGGTCTTGGTGATCTTCAGCTGCCCACCGGAGACGGCGACGTTCGAGACCCAGACAGTCAGGTTGTTCAACGGCACGCTCGACCCCGAGTAGTACCAGTCCCAGTACCTCAGCGTGTACGTCGTGTGCGGCCGGACCGTGACGATCTGGTACCAGACGTCGCTGGTTCCGCTGGACTGCAGGAACAAGCTGTGGTCGCCGCCGTAGCTGTTCCCGGACGCGATGCCCGAGCTGCTCGACACCGAGTGCACCCATGACGTCGTTGGTGTTACCTCGAAGCCGCAGTTGGCGACCGCGTTGTTGGCGATCGGTTTGCACCCGGGCGGTTGGGCGATCACGAACACGTCGTCGACGTAGCTCTGCGAGGGCGGGTTTGCGCCCGAGATGGTGATGGTCATCGTGCGGGCGCTCCCGGTGAGGATCTCGTCGCCCACCCGGGTCCAGCTGGTGATCTCCGTGTCCTGGGTCCGGTAGAGCTGCGAGCCGCTGCCCGGGTTGCCGAGCTTGTTGTTCGTGACGGTGATCGTGAGGTCGTTGTCCGGCGTGCTACCGAGCGCCATGACATTGGCACCCACGACGTAGCTGGTGTTGGGCGTCACGGGCACCGTCTGGGTCCACACGTCGTCGTTCGACGAGGACCCGAACCGCAAGGAGTGGGTCCCCGACTTCGCCTGGTTGGTCGACACACTGCTGTTCACGCTGATCAGGTGCTCCCAGCCGGGAACTGCACCGCCGGCACCCGCTGGTGCCTCGAAGCCGCAGTTCTTCACCAGGTTGCCCACCAGGCTGGTGCACGGGCTGAAGTTCACATCGCTGTAGATCAGTGCGTTCGCTGGCACGACGAGGCCGAGCGCGAGAGGCACCGTCAGCGCGCCAAGGATTCCCAGCAGGCGCAGTCGCTTGTTCTTCAACATGGAGATCTCCTCGAGACGTTGTGGACCCGGACGCTGAACCGGCTCAGCGCTTGACGGTGTTGCTGGTGACCTGGACGTAGCCCGGCGCAGACTTCGCGACGGCGCGGTACTTGCCCTTCGGGACCTTCAGGGCCCAGGCCTTCGTCACCCCGGTCGTCGGGGCGGTGAACGTGTGCACGACGACCCAGTGCGATCTGACCAGCTTCTGCAGCTGTACCTTCTGGCCACCGAGCCCGGTCAGCTTCGTGACGACCTTGGTCCCCGACTTGGACACCGCGATCTTCGGCGCGACGGTCAGGCTGAAGTCGTCGACGCTGGTCCCGCTCGGGCTGTTCCTTCCAGCGAGCGTCAGCACGGCGACGGTTCCCGCGCCGGTGGTGAACGTCCTGGCCTCCGGCTTCCAGAACTGGTTCGGGATGTTGGTCCGAGCGATCGTGAGCTTTCCACCGGGCGTGGCGACGTTGGAGAGCGAAATGGTCAGGTCGTTGTTCGCCGGCACGGAGCCCGACCACGACTGGAGCATGTAGCGCAGGGTGTAGGTGGTGTGCGGCCGCACCGCGATGGTCTGGTGCCACACGTCGTCCGACCCGGTGGAGGCGAAGAAGAGCCCGTGGGTCCCGCCGTACCCGTAGGAGCCGGACGTGCCGGAGTCAGTGCTCGCCGTGTGCACCCACGGGGAGTCGGTGTTCCCCTCGAAGCCGCAGTTCTTCACCGCGTTGTTGGCGATCAGGGCACACCCGGCTTGCTGGGCGACCACGAACACGTCGTCGACGTAGCTCTCCGACGGCGCGTTCGCCCCGGCGATCGTGATCGTCATCGTCCGGGCGCTACCGGTGGTGACGAACGCACCCACGCGGGTCCAGTTCCCGATCTGGGTGTCGTGGGTGGTGAAGATCGTCGAGCCGCCGGCAGGGTTGCCCTTCTCGTTCGTCACGCTGATCGTCAGGTCGTTGACCGGGGAGGATCCGAGCGCCTTGACCGATGCGCCGACCAGGTACTGGGTATTCGGCTTCACCGCGACCGTCTGGGTCCACACATCGTCGTTCACGGTGGCGCCGAACCGCAGCGAGTCCGCTCCGGAGTTCGAGGTGTCCGTCGACACGAAGCTGTTCTGGCTCACCAGATGGGTCCAGCCGGGGACCCCGCTGCTGCCACTCTCAGGCTGCTCGAAGCCGCAGTTGCGCACGACGTTGCCGCTGATCCCCGAGCACGGGCTGAACGACGGATCAAGGATGTTCAGGGCGTCGGCCGGCACGATCGTGCCGAGCGCGACGGGCACGGCGAGCGCAGCCAGAAGTCCGACCAGGCGTAGGCGCTTGTTCTTCACCACGGCAGTTCCTTCCCAGGAGCGTCGTGCCGGCCCCCAGAAGGCCGTCCCGAACCGACGCCTCGGTCAGCGTAGGACTCACGCCTCGCCCTGAGAACGGCCCGACGGTTCGAGCGCGCCACTGGTATAGACCTGCTCCGGTCGTTGCTCCACAGGGCGAGCCCGCTGCGCTAACACCGCCTCAGGCATTCTCCGGACGCACGCCCGTTATATCCCTAAAGTCTCTTTCACAGTCTTGAGGGAGGCACCCATGACCGAGTCCCTGTCCGTTCCAGCGCCGCCGGCGTCGGCTCCCCCGCCCGAGCCGTGGGCGAGCTGGGGTCGGCGCGCGCTCGCGCTGCTGCTCGACATCGGGCTCCAGCTGCCGTTCATCGTCGTGAGCGCGATGATCGGATCGGTCGCGCGCGACCCGGACACCGGCACCGTCTCGCTGATCATCTGCGGCCTGCTCAGCCTCGTCGTCACGCTCGCCTCGCTGGTCTTCTCGATCTGGAACAGCATCGTCCGCCAAGGGCGCAAGGGCGCGAGCCTGGGCAAGCAGGCCTGCGGCATCCTGGTGCTCTCGCTGAACGACGCCCGGCCCGTCGGCGCCCTGACGACCTTCATCCGCAGCCTCATGCACGTCGTCGACGTGCTCAGCCTCGGCGTGGGCTACCTCTGGCCGCTGTGGGACACCCGGCGCCAGACCTTCGCCGACAAGATCATGAACACCGGCGTGCTCTACCTGCCCGACGTCCGGTTCTGAGGCCGATGACGTCGGCAGGCCCGGGGATCACCCGGGCCCGCCGACCCCAGGTTCAGGAGTTCGCGGCCGTGAAGGCGGCTGCGGCGCCGTAGATCTTGTAGAGCGCGAAGGCACCGGCGTAGCTGGTGCTGCAGCGACCGTTGAACAGCTTGATCGCCTGGGCATCACGCAACGTCGCGCCGTAGCCGACGCGCTTGTCGCCGTCGACCGACCCGCTGTCGAAGCGCGCGATGCGCTGGACGATCTCCGACCGAGCGGCCGGGGTCGCCTGGCGCCACCACGAGCAGGTGTAGAGGCCCAGCGGCTTGAAGCTCGGCGGACCGGCCTTCGGGATCGGTGTGACCGGCCCGAGGATGGTGCCGAGCAGGTTCACACCCAGGCTGCTTGCGTACGGCTTGCAGGTCCGCTTGCCGGCCTCGCCCGCAGCGCACAGCTGGGCGAAGACGTTGCGCTGGGCAGCCCTGAAGCTCGTCGACGTCGCCGCCGTGCGGGCGGTGCCGCCGGGCTTGGCCGGGGTCTTGTTCCACGAGCAGTAGGTGCTGCTGCCCTGCGGGTAGCCCTCGAGCTGGTAGCCGGCCAGGCAGGCGAGCAGCTCGGCCTCACCCAGGATGTTGCCGGTGCCGATGCTCGTGCTCGGCTTCGTCCCGTTGGCGCAGCTCGGCAGGTGCGCCGGGCTGCTGGTGACCTTCTTGCCCGGCGCTGCCTTGTTGCCCCAGTAGCAGTTGCCGGTGTTGCCCGGGAAGGAGTCCCACCAGAAGTCGGTGCCGTTGGGCCGCACCGCGCCGCTCGGCGCAACGCCCATGGTGTTGCCGTAGATGTCGTTGCCGAAGGACGTCGAGATCCCGGCGACCTTGCACCCGGGGATCGGCGTCTTGGTGTCGCCGAGGATCGGGCCGCAGACGGTCGCGTCCGGGACGGCGAAGAGCATCATGCCTCGGCGCCAGTTGTCGTAGAAGTGGTTGTTGCGCACGACGTTGTTGTTGCCGCCCGCCAGCCACAGACCGGTGCCGACCGGTGAACCGATGAACGGCGCGACGTCGGAGCCCTTGGCGTAGGGGTTGAAGTTGTTGGAGTAGAAGTTGTTGTTCTGCACGACGTTGCCCTGCTGCGGGAAGCCCGGGTGCCCGGCGGCGGTGAACACGTCGGTGGTGAAGCCGAGCGCGTTGTCGTAGAAGTTGTTGTGCGTGATCAGCGTGCCGTGGCTGTCGGTGCCCGAGAAGCCGCCCGCGTTGTGGTGGGAGTCGCAGAACCGCATGACCTGGCTGTAGCGCGCGGTCGGGTAGAACGAGGTGTCCCGGTTGACCAACGTCGGGGCGCCCGAGCCCGGGTAGATGCCGGAGTCGCCGTTGCCTGCGGCCTCGCAGTTCTCGATGACGCCGTGGTCCTCGACGAACGTCAGCACGCCGTACGAACCGGCGTAGAAGGTCTTGAACCGGTCGAAGACGTAGCCGTCGGTCTCCAGGGTGTAGATGTCGTGCTCACGGGCGTGGCGCACGGTCACGTTGCGCAGCACGAAGCCGTCGGCACGGTCGACGAAGATGCCGACGTCCTTGGCGTGCCCGGCCGCGGAGGGTCCGCCGTTGCCCTTGCTGGCGTCCCCGGCCTCGACCACCACGCCGTCGGCGTTGACGCCGGAGCCCTCGAGCTGCAGGTTGCAGCGGATGCACTTGCCGGCGTTGGGGATGCCGTGCCGGTCGACCAGCGGCGGCTGCGGGTCACCGGCGACGCCCTTACCGGCGTCGCGGCCCACCACCGAGATGAGGTTCGCGTCGTTGGGGCAGTTGATCTGGTACTGGTGCGAGAGCGCGCCGGGGTCGCCACCGTCTGACTTGATCCGGTACTGCGCGCACCGGGCGTCGAAGGTGGGAGCGGCCCGCGAGGTCGGCTCCTGGTAGAGGCCCGGCATCACCACGACGCGGTCGTTGTTGCCCGAGGCCGTCACGGCCGGCTGGATCTGGCGGTAGCTGCACAGCCTGAACAGCGCCTTGTTGGTCGCCATCAGCTTGTCGCCCTGCGCGCGGGTGAAGCTCTCGTGATCGGTCGGACGGATGTAGTACCCGTGCGCCACCGCGTGGTCGATCTCGGTCTTCAGCAGCGCCAGCGAGTTCGCCTTGCACACCACCCGGGTCTTCCCGGGCTGCGAGGCGTCCAGGGCCGAGGCGAGCGAGCGGATCGTGGGCACCTTGCCTCCCGCGCACGGGCTGATCGAGCAGTCCGCGCTCGGGTCGGGCCAGTACGACGGCCGCTCCACGTGCGCCGAGGCGAGCTGCGGGAGGGCCAGGACCGCAGCGAGCGCGATCACGAGGGAGAGGAGGAAACGCCGCACGGCTGGTCCTTTGTCCGGTTGTGCACCGAAGTGCGTGAGTCCCTCAACCCACGGCCGAACCTAAGAGACGCCTGAGAGCGTGTCAATCATTTCCGGACCGGCGCGTCTCGCGGCTGGACCAGTTTCTCAGAACCCTCCGACGAACGGCAGCACCAACGAGCAGACCAGCGGCCGCGGGTGCGCCGGGTCCAGCGCGTTGAGCACGAAGATGCTCGCGTTCTTGTCCGCCGCGATCTCGAAGTGCTCGGTGAAGTCGTTCTTGCAGTGGTCCTGGACCACGATGTTGGTCATCCCGGGCTCGCTCCCGCTCGTGTAGGGCCGCACCAGCTCGTCGTACTTGGTCATGATGTTGACGTAGTGGATGCCCGGCACCGCGACTCCCCCGGTGCGCATCTTGGTCATGAAGGCCGAGCCCGCGCCCATCTGGGAGAGCGACGGGCCGACCAGGTCCAGCGGGTTGAACCCCGGCGCGAACGCCGCACCTGCCTGCGGGCTCGACCCGGTGGCGGTGGTGCCGTGCCAGAGCGGGGCCAGGGAGATGTAGGAGGCGATCTTGGACGCCCCGCCGAGGAACTTGGCGTAGTAGTCCGGCATCAGGGTGCCCTGGGAGTGACCGACGATGTCCACCTTGCTCGCGCCCGTCGCGGCTAGCACCTGGTTGACGAAGGTGGCCAGCTGGGCGGCACTCGCCGGGATGTCGCCGAGGCCACCGAACGCGCCCGGGAACGGGACCGGCAGCGTCGCGCCGTAGGTCAGGGCGAAGACGCAGTACCCGTTGTTCTTCAGCAGCGGGCCGTAGGTCCGCCAGTTGGTCGACCGGTTGCCCAGGGTCCCGTGCACCAGCACCACCGGCCGCGGGTGCGCGGCGCTCGGCCTGCACGTCCAGTCGTTCGTACCGGGCGCGCTCGCGCCGGGGATGCCGCCGGCGATCGCGGCCGGCAGGAAGTTGTAGGGCACCGGGAGCGGCTTGGTCACCGCGTGGGCGGGCGCGGCCACCAGGGCTGTCGCGGTCAGGAGGCCCAGCAGGGCGGCGGTGAGTCGGCGCATGAGGCCGAGCATAGGGTTCCGGGGTGCCGCGCAGGCACCCTCTCGCCCGCTGGACCGGCTACTCGTCGCGGCTCTTGTGACGCGGCTTCTTCTCACCCGAGCGCGACTTCGAGCCCGAGTACGACGACCCGCCGGTCGCGCTCCACGACTTGCTCGGGCTGCCTGCCGGGCCGGAGTGACCGGGACGCTTGCGCGGGCGGTCGAACCTGTCGGCCTTGATGTTGATCAGCACCCCGGAGATCCGGGTGGTCGCCAGCTTGTCCAGCACCGCGGGGTCCAGGTCGACCGGGAGCTCGACGATGGAAAAGGCCGGCTTGATGTCGATCTTGCCGAAGTCCTCGCGCGACAAGCCGCCCTCGTTGGCCAGCGCCCCGACGATCTGGCGCGGCTCGACGTGGTGCCGCTTGCCCACCTCGATGCGGTAGGAGGCGTAGGGACGGCTGTCGCGCGGACGGCGGTCGTTCGAGCGCTCCTTCGGCGAGGAGACCCGCAGCGGCTCAGGCATGTCCTCGACGAAGAGAGGCTGGCCGTCCTGGGCGAGCACCGCGATCGCCGCGGCGATCTCGCTCGCCGGGACGTCGTTGTTGCGCTCGTAGTCCTCGATCAGCTCGCGGAACTGCGGCATCGCGGGGTCCGCCATCGCCTTCCCGATCGCCTCGGTGAACTTGGCGACGCGGAACGCGTTGACGTCGGAGACCGACGGCAGCCGCATCTCGGTCAACGTGGTGCGGTTGGTCTTCTCGATCGCGCGCAGCAGGTGGTTCTCGCGCGGGGTCACGAACGAGATCGCCACGCCGGGCCGACCGGCACGCCCGGTGCGACCGATGCGGTGCACGTAGGACTCGGTGTCGGTGGGGATGTCGTGGTTGATCACGTGGCTGATCCGCGGGACATCGAGGCCGCGGGCGGCGACGTCGGTAGCCACGAGGATGTCGAGCTTGCCCTTGCGCAGCTGGTCGATGGTCCGCTCGCGCTGGACCTGGGCGACGTCGCCGTTGATCGCGACGGCGGAGAACCCTCGGGCGCGCAGCTTCTCGGCGAGCTCCTCGGTGGCGTGCTTGGTCCGGACGAAGATGATCATCCCGTCGAAGTTCTCGACCTCGAGGATGCGGGTCAGCGCGTCCACCTTCTGCGGGTGGCCGACCTTGAGGAAGCGCTGCTCGACGTTGGCGGCGGTCGTCGAGGTCGACTTGACCTTGATCTCGGTCGCGTCGGGCGCGTGCCGCTTGACGATCCGCCGGATCTGCGCGGGCATCGTGGCCGAGAACAGCGCCACCTGCTTGTCCTCGGGCGTGCCGGCGAGGATCTGCTCGACGTCCTCGGCGAAGCCCATGTTGAGCATCTCGTCGGCCTCGTCGAGGACCACGAAGCGCAGCTCGGAGAGATCCAGGGTGCCCTTCTCCAGGTGGTCCATCACGCGGCCCGGCGTACCGACGACGACGTGGACGCCACGGCGCAGCGCGGAGAGCTGGACGCCGTACCCCTGTCCGCCGTAGACGGGGAGCACGTGCAGGCCCTTGATCTGACCGGCGTACTTCTCGAAGGCCTCGGAGACCTGGAGCGCGAGCTCGCGGGTCGGGGCGAGCACGAGGACCTGCGGTGTCTTCTGGGACAGGTCGATGCGGGAGAGGATCGGCAGCGCGAACGCGGCCGTCTTGCCGGTGCCGGTCTGGGCGAGGCCGACCACGTGCCCGCCGGCGAGCAGCGGAGGGATCGCCTCGGCCTGGATCGGCGAAGGGGTCTCGTACCCGACGTCCTTGATG
>JBJMIO010000062.1:0-14732 GCA_045806765.1 Marmoricola sp. | reverse complement strand
GGCGCTGTGGCCCCGCCTCGGTGAGCTGATCGCCTCGATCCCGACCCCGATCGCGCAGGCGATGCTGGCCGGCGTCCTGCTCGAGATCTGCGTGGAGCCGGTCCGGGTCCTCCTGCACCACCCGTGGCTGGTCTCGCCCGTCCTGGTGGTGTGGGTGGTGCTGCTCCGGCTGCGCCCGCGGGCGGCGGTGCCCGGAGCGTTCGTGGCCACGATGGTGGTGGTCGCGGTCTACCTGCTCGGGCACGACCCGGGCCACCTCGCGCTGGCGCCGCACGTCGCCTGGACGCGGCCCGTCTTCGGCTGGCAGGCGGTGATCGGCCTGGCGGTCCCGCTGTACGTCGTCACGATGGCCTCCCAGAACGTCCCGGGCGTCGCCGTGCTGGCCTCCTTCGGCTACCGGGTCCCCTGGCGCGAGGCCATGACGGTGACCGGGCTGGGCACCCTGGCAGGAGCGACCGCGGGCGGCCACGCCGTGAACCTGGCCGCGATCACGGCGGCGATGGCCGCCTCGCCGGAAGCACACCCGGACAAGGAGCGCCGCTGGATCGCGGCGTACACGGCCGGCTGGACCTACCTGGTGCTAGCAGGCGTCTCGACGGCGCTGGTCGGCGTCGTCGCCGCGGCACCGGACGGCGTGGTGGAGGTGGTCGCCGGCATCGCGCTGCTCGGCACGCTGGGAGGCGCGCTCAAGGGCGCCACCGACCAGGACGCCGGCAGGGAGGCCGCGGTGGTCACCTTCGTGGTGGCCGCGAGCGGGGTCGCCTTCGGTGGCATCGGAGCCGCGTTCTGGGCGTTGCTGGCCGGCCTGGTGGTGCACGGGGTGCTGCGCGTGGGTCGTAGCGTCACCCCATGAGCTGCCTCTTCTGCGACATCGCCGCCGGCACGACGCCGGCCGACGTCGTGCTCGCCGACGACGACTTCGTGGCTTTCCTCGACATCCGGCCCGTCTTCAAGGGCCACACGCTGCTGGTGCCGCGCGAGCACGTGGTCACACTGCCCGAGCTGCCGGCCGCCCTGCGCGACCCGTTCCTCGCGCACGCCCAGCGGCTGGCGACCGCCATGCTCGCCGGGCTGGGGGCGCAGGGATCGTTCGTGGCGATGAACAACACCGTGAGCCAGTCGGTGCCGCACCTGCACTGCCACGTCGTACCGCGCACCAAGGGCGACGGGCTGCGGGGCTTCTTCTGGCCGCGGACGAAGTACGCCGACGCGGCCGAGTCGGCAGGCTACGCGGGCCGGTTGGCCTCCGCGCTGGACTGATCACCGAGCGGCTCGAGCGCCGCGTCGGCGTCCTCATGGGTGCCGCGCTCGATGAGCCGCGGTATCCCGCGCACGCTGTTGCCCGTGGCGATCGCCGCCAGCCACACCGCGGCGGTGCCCAGCACCGCGCCGCCGAGCGTGTCGACGAAGAAGTGCCAGCCGAAGTACATGGTGGCCAGCCAGGTCAGCACCAGGAAGGACCACGCGGCGTTCTGGGACCAGCGCGGCGCCCGGGTGAGCACCAGGAAGAGGCAGATGGTGACCATGATCCCGACGTGCAGCGAGGGGAACGCGGCGATCGTCTGCAGGATGTGCGTGCTGTGCGGGTCGCCGCCCACGCCGCCACCGGGCAGGTTCGACGGCACGACCACCTGCCGGTCCTCGGCCAGGCTCTTGACCAGGTCGGTGGTGTAGGTGTGGTGCAGGCCGGCGAAGTCGCCGGACTCGCTGTACGCCGGGCCGAGCGTCGGCAGCAGGAAGTAGCCGAGCGCCCCCAGCCCCCAGCACAACGAGATCGCGGTGACGTACCAGGAGCCGGCGGCCGGGCGCCGGGTGAAGACCAGTGCGACGCAGATCGAGACCGGGACCAGGCCGATCCACGCGATGTAGACCAGCGAGAGGAGCTCCGCGGCCCAGTGCGTGCCCAGCATGCTGTGCAGCACGTTGGCCGGGTCGTGCCCGAACCAGATCGCCCGGTCGATCTTCTCCAGGTGGGAGTCGTAGATCGTGCCGTTGACGAAGGGGACGTAGCTCTTGAGGTTGCGGAACGTCGCGTAGCAGACGTACCAGGTGGCCAGGCCGGTCAGCGCGAAGACCGTGTGGCGCCGGGTCCAGCGCTCGGCGACGATCGCGCGGAAGTGGCTGCGGAAGTCGGACCGGGCGCCGCGGCTGCGGGCGATCGCACGGGGCAGGACGTCGAGGAGCCAGGCGATGCCGAGGATCGCGGGGATCTGGATGTAGCCGGGCACGACGACGCCGTCGGGATCACGGATCGGGAGGTCCTGGGACCACGAGACGACGATCGTCGCGATCACCAGTCCCAGGGCGCACAGGCCCGCGACCCTGAAATTGGCCTTTCCCACCTCTGCACCCTAGTCCGAGGCCGAAGGGCCTCGGTCCAGGCGCGACCGGGGTGTGACCAACGGCTCGTGCGCACGTCCTAGAGTGGCGTGAGCTTTCCCGAGAGCACGTACCGAACAGGAGCAGTCATGGGTCGTTACGACGGTCGCGTCGTCATCGTCACCGGAGCCGCGCGCGGCATCGGCGCCGGCACCGCCAAGCGGTTCACCGAGGAGGGGGCCGCGGTCGCCATCTTCGACATCAACCAGGAGCAGGCGGCCGAGACCGCTGCAGGCCTGGGTGGCACCGCGATCGGCGTCGGCGTCAACGTCGCCGACGGCGCCTCGGTCGAGGCCGGCGTCGCCCGGGTGCTCGCCGAGCTCGGCGGCCTGCACGTGGTCGTCAACAACGCCGGCATCACGCGCGACAACCTGCTGTTCAAGATGACCGAGGAGGACTGGGACTCGGTCATGGGGGTGCACCTCAAGGGCGCGTTCCTGATGAGCAAGGCCGCGCAGAAGACCTTCGTGGACCAGAAGTACGGCAAGATCCTCAACCTCTCCAGCATCTCGGCGCTGGGCAACCGCGGCCAGGCGAACTACTCCGCAGCCAAGGCCGGCGTCCAGGGCTTCACCCGGACCCTCGCGCTCGAGCTCGGCCCGTTCGGCGTGAACGTCAACGCGATCGCCCCGGGGTTCATCGCCACCGAGATGACGGACGAGACCGCGCGCCGGCTCAAGATGGACGTGGACGAGTTCCGGCGCCTCAACGCCGAGGCCAACCCGGTACGCCGCGTCGGCTTCCCCGAGGACATCGCGGCGGCCGCGGCGTTCCTGTGCAGCGACGAGGCGTCGTACATCACCGGTCAGACGCTCTACGTGGATGGTGGCGGCAAGCTCTGATCGCCTTCTAGCACGCGCGCCCGTCCGCGACACACGAGCCCCCCTCCCCGAATCGGGTGGGGGGCTCGGTCATGCTGGGCCGCATGACTTCTGCTTCCCCGCTTCCCCGCTCCCGACGCGCTGCCGTCGCCGGCATCACGCTGGCCCTCTCCGCCAGCCTGGTGCTGGCCGGGTGCGGGTCGAGCAAGAAGAGCAGCTCGGACAGCACGCCCCAGTCGAACCCGACCCAGGGCGGCACCCAGCTCGCGGCCGTCTGGCCGTTGACCGGCCTGCCGGCTCCGTCGCAGACGCCGAAGCACCCGGTGATGATCGTCAAGATCGACAACACCTCCGCGAGCGACCCGCAGTACGGCCTGGGCAAGGCGGACCTGGTGGTCGAGGAGCTCGTCGAGGGCGGCATCACCCGCCTGGCGACGATGTTCTACTCCCAGCTGCCGACCAAGGTCGGACCGGTCCGCTCGATGCGGGCCTCGGACATCGGTGTGGTCACCCCGACGCACGCGGTCCTGGTCGCCAGCGGCGCGGCCCCCTCGACCTACCGCCGGCTGGCGCGCGCGCACGTGAAGTACTACACGATGGGCGCGCCCGGAGTCCTGCGCGACAACGGGGACCCCGAGCACGACACCCTGCACAGCGTCTTCGCCGACCTGCCCACGCTCGCGAAGTCGATCAAGACGCAGCCGGTCGTGCCGGCCAGCTACCTGCCGTGGGGTGCCGAGTCGGACTTCGTGGGCGTCGCTCCGGCGAAGAACGTCACCGTGCGCTTCACCCCGGGAAGCAACTCGACGCGGTTCCACTTCGACGGCAAGAAGTACCTGAACACGAACACGTACGCGAAGGCGGGTGACCAGTTCAAGGCGGACTCGGTGCTCGTGCTCCGGGTCCGCGAGGGCGACGCCGGCTACCTGGACCCGGCCGGCCACCACGTGCCCGAGACGCTGTTCTCCGGCAAGGGCCAGCTGATGCTCTTCCACAACGGCCAGGTCGTGCGCGGCACCTGGTACAAGGCGCACCGTGACTCCCCGATCGAGTTGAGCACGGCCGCGGGTCCGATGAAGGTCCCCGCCGGTCACGTGTGGATCGAGCTCTGCCCGCGCGACAGCCAGGGCGGCTCGGTCAGGATCGGCAAGTAGCGGCTACTCGTCCTCTTCCTCGTCGTCGGGGAGCAGGTCCTCGGGGTCGGGCAGCCCGACCCCGCTCTCGGCCAGCGCCCTGATGCCCGCGAGGATGAAGCCGATCGCGGTCTCGACCTGGGCCACCGCGGCCTTCGGGTTCGCCGCGGTGCTCACCGATTCCCCGGCGGCCGACATGGCTCCGAAGAAGATCCGGCTGAAGGTCTCCAGCATCTCCTCCGACAGGTCGTAGGTGGAGACCTCGAGCACCGAGCGCACCATCTCCTGCACGAGCCCGAAGCTGGAGCGCTCCTCCTGCTCGCGGAAGCGCTCGTAGCCCAGGACCGCCGGGCCCTCCTGGATGACCACGCGCTGGTAGCCGGGGTCCTGGACGATCTCGAGGAAGGCGCGCAGCCCGATCAGCGCCTTCTCCCACGGGTCGCGCGAGCCGCGCAGGGCCTTGCGGATGTGGGTCGAGGCGTCGTTCTCGATCTTCTCGAAGACCGCCTCGAAGACCGCCTGCTTGCCGCTGAAGTGGTGGTACAGCGCGCCCTTGGTCACCCGGGCGCCGGCTGTGATCGAGTCCAGGCTCGTCGCGGCGTACCCGTGGGCGGTGAAGAGCTTGGCGGCTACGTCGACCAGCGCACGCTTGGTGGAGGCCGAGTACTGCGCGCGCCGCGAGACGCCCGGGACGCCCGTCACCTTGGGCACCTTCGGTAGCGTCGAGCGCAGCTTCTCTGCGGGTGAGCGCGAAGACATTCCGTCAGTCTAGGACCGACCCGCAGTATGTGGCGGATCCGTGTGTGTGAGACGTCACGGTCTCGGAAGCCCCTTTCGGATTGCCTGTTCCGCATCTCTGTCCGTACTCTCGGTACGTACCAACGGTATGTGAATGAGAAAGGATGTGGACCATGACCTGGAACGCTTTCCATCACCGCGGAGAGATCCTCCAAACCGTTATCGAGACTGCTGACGCCCGGAGGGACGGTGTCCTGCCGACCGACGTCCCCGGCATCACCGAGACCTTCCACAACGACCTCGACCTGATCGGCGCCCTGTCGATGAAGTGGCACGCCCGGCTCTCGGGCAACATCGAGCGCGAGCTGATGGCCCAGCCGATGGACCTCGAGGCAGCGATCACCCACGCCTGGCGCAAGACCAGCCAGGAGTCGCCGGGGATCCGGATGATCCTCGACCGCTACACGACCTCGCCGACCGACCCCGAGATGGCGGCGGCGATGGCGAAGGCGCAGGAGAAGGAATGGCTCAAGCTCGCCTCGGCGGCCGGACTGGCCAACGACGAGAGCGCAGCGGCTGCCCGAGCCGGCGAGCGGGTCACCCGCAACGCCCGCACCGGCGCCGTGGTCCCGGCCCAGACGGGCCCCCGAGATGTCGACCGAGTGGTAACTCCCTCCCTCGTCGACCGGATCCGCGCGGTTCTCGCCGCCTGATCCCACTCCCACGACGGTCCCCGGGCTTCCTCCCTCCCTCCCTGTGAAGCCCGGGGATCCGTCAATTGCGCCTGCCCGGTCCAGTGGCACGATGGGTCCATGGAACCGGTGGCGGGGAGCCTGCTGGTCGCGGCGCCCTCGCTGAGCGACCCGAACTTCGTGCGCACGATCGTGCTGCTCCTCGACAGCGGCACCGACGGCGCGCTCGGCGTGGTGCTCAACCGGCCGACCGAGGTCGGGGTCGCCGAGGTGCTCGAGCCGTGGGCCGAGGTCGTCTCCGGTCCCGACGTGCTGTTCTCCGGTGGCCCGGTCGAGACCGACAGCGCGCTGGCGGTGGCCCGGCTCGAGGATGCCGACGAGCCGGTCGGCTGGCGCCGGGTCTTCGAGTCCACCGGCCTGGTCGACCTGGACGCCCCGGTCGAGCTGCTCGCGCCGGCGGTCGCCGGCCTGCGGATCTTCGCCGGGTACGCCGGGTGGGCGGCCGGCCAGCTGGAGGACGAGATCGCCGAGGGTGCCTGGTACGTCGTACCGGCCGAGTCGGGCGACGCCTTCCGGGCCGACCCGGGCTCGCTGTGGGCCGCGGTGCTGCGCCGCCAGGGTGGACGCCTGGCGATGCTGGCGACGATGCCGGCCGAACCGACCCTGAACTAGCCGGCGCTGAACCAGTGCGTCACCGGGAGCCTCGCAACGGCGGTGGGGGGTTAGGATCCAGCGATATGAATGCGCAGCGGACAGCCGGATTCGGGACCGACGTCCTCGAGCAGCAGCAGTTCGAGCACGAACGCCTGACCAACGACGACGGTGACCACGAGCGGTTCTCGCACTACGTGCCGAAGGACAAGCTCATGGATGCCATGGTCAACGGCACCCCGGTCGTCGCGCTGTGCGGCAAGGTGTGGATCCCCAGCCGCGACCCGCAGAAGTTCCCCGTGTGCCCCGACTGCAAGGAGATCTGGGAGAGCATGAATCCCGGCAACCCCGGCGGTCCAGGGGGCGGCGCAGAGTGAACGCCCCCGTCTCGCGCGCCCGTCTCGCGGTCGCGTCGCTCGCGGTCGCGCTGAGCTGCTCGTTCCTGCTCGCTCCCTCCGACGCGGTCGCCGTCGTCGCGCCCGCCGCGGCAGCGGTCTCCCCGGCAGGCGTCTGCGTCACCGGCGCCGGTAGGCCGACCCCGGCCCGCGGGCACGCCGACACCCCGCCGGTGAGCGCGGCCCTCAAGGCGCGGGTCGCCACCGCGGTCCACCAGGAGACGACCACCGCGCGCGCCCGTGCGGCGCGCACCGGGGCTCCGGTGCTGCCGGCCCAGATCCAGGTCCCCGTGCAGATCCACGTGATCCACGGCCGCCACCACGGCGACCGCGCGATCAGCCGGGTCCAGGCCCGCCGGCTCTTCTACACGCTGCGTGCGGGCTACAACGGCCGGCAGAACTCCGAGATGACCCCGACCGGCATCATCTTCGAGCTCAACGCGATCACCATCAGCCGCAACGACGCGTGGTTCCACGCCAAGCCCGGCTCGCGCGCCGACCGGCAGATGAAGCGCACGCTGCACCGCGGCAAGCGCCGGGTGCTCAACGTCTACCTCAACGACGCCAAGTCCCAGGGCCAGGCACTGCTCGGCTTCGCGCGGTTCCCGTGGCTGGCCGGTCCGTACCCGCTGCTGGACGGCATCACCATCAACGTCGGCACGCTTCCCGGCGGGCGGGCGCGCGGCTACAACCTGGGCGACACGATCATCCACGAGAGCGGGCACTGGCTCGGGTTGTTCCACACCTTCGAGGGCGGCTGCGACGCACCCGGCGACTACGTCAACGACACCGCGGCCGAGGGCGAGCCCAGCTTCACCTGCCCCAGGACGCGTGACACCTGCCCGACCGAGCTGCCCTCGGGCTGGATGCCCGGGGACCCGGAGCCGCAGCCCGTCTTCGACCCGGTCACCAACTTCATGGACTACTCCTACGACTCGTGCATGAACAACTTCACCCCCGGGCAGCGCACCCGGATGGTGACCCTGTTCATGCGGTACCGGTACGGGCGTTGAGCGACGATCCCGACCTCGAACTCCAGCTGACCACCTCACCCGCACCGCTCGACAAGCTCTCCCCGGCCTACCCGGCCCGTGCGGCCTGGGGCACGGTCAGCAGCCTGCGCGCGTGGCAGAGCGAGGCGATCGCGCAGTACTTCGCCGAGGACCCGCGCGACTTCCTCGCGGTCGCGACCCCGGGCGCCGGCAAGACGACGTTCGCCCTGACGATCGCCGCCGAGCTGCTCGCGCGCCGGGTGATCGACCGGATCACCGTCGTCGCGCCGACCGAGCACCTCAAGACGCAGTGGGCGCAGGCGGCGGCGCGGGTGGGCATCCCGATCGACCCGGCGTACTCGGGCGGCAAGGGCAGGTCCAGCGACGACTTCGTCGGCATCGCGGTCACCTACGCCGGGGTGGCGACCAACCCGCTGGCGATGCGCATCCGCACCGAGCGCTTCAAGACGCTGGTCATCCTCGACGAGATCCACCACGCCGGTGACGCGCTGTCGTGGGGCGAGGCGGTCCGCGAGGCCTTCGAGCCGGCACGGCGCCGCCTGGCCCTGACCGGCACGCCGTTCCGCTCCGACGTCAACCCGATCCCGTTCGTGACCTACGTCCCGGGCGGTGACGGCGTACCCAGGTCGGCGGCCGACTTCACCTACGGCTACGGGCACGCGCTGCGCGACCACGTGGTGCGCCCGGTCCTGTTCTGGGCCTACAGCGGCGATCTCCAGTGGCGCACCCGCGCCGGTGACGAGGTCTCGGCGCGGCTCGGCGAACCGCTGACCAAGGACATGGCTGCTCAGGCCCTGCGCACCGCGCTGGACCCCGGCGGCGCGTGGATGGGCGCGGTGCTCGAGGCCGCGGACAAGCGCCTCTCCGAGGTCCGCAAGAACATGCCGGACGCGGGCGGCCTGGTGATCGCCAGCGACCAGGACTCGGCGCGCGCGTACGCCGCCGTGCTCGCGCGGATCGCGGGGGAGAAGCCGGTGGTGGTGCTCTCGGACGAGAAGACGTCCTCGAAGAGGATCGAGAAGTTCTCCTCGGGCGAGGCCCGCTGGATGGTCGCGGTCCGGATGGTCTCCGAGGGCGTCGACGTCCCGCGGCTCGCGGTCGGGGTGTACGCCACGACGATCGCCACGCCGCTGTTCTTCGCCCAGGCCGTCGGCCGCTTCGTGCGGGCCCGGGCCCGCGGTGAGACCGCATCGGTCTTCCTGCCGTCCGCGGCGACGCTGCTCGGCTTCGCCGCCGAGATGGAGCTGGAGCGCGACCACGTGCTCGGTCGCACGATCACGGATGAGGGCGACATCTTCGCCGCCGAGGACGCCCTGATGGCGCGTGCGCAGGCCGGGGAGTCGGCCTCGGCGGAGGAGGCGCTGGTGCCCTTCGAGGCGCTCGGCTCGCAGGCCACCTTCGCGCACGTGCTCTACGACGGCGCCGAGTTCGGCCACGCCGGTGAGGTGCACGTCGGGTCGGAGGAGGAGATGGACTTCCTCGGCATCCCCGGCCTGCTCGAGCCCGACCAGGTGCGCAGCCTGCTCCAGCACCGGCAGAAGGAGCGGCGCGACAAGAACAGCGCCCGGGCCGTCGAGGTGGCCCGGGAGCCGGACGTGGCCGCCCACGAGCGCCTGGCCATCCTGCGCCGTGAGCTCAACGGGCTGGTGGCCGCGTGGAACCACCGCACCGGCCAGCCGCACGGGGTCACCCACGCGGCACTGCGCAAGGAGTGCGGGGGGCCGGCCGCCGCGGTCGCGACCTCGGCCCAGCTGCAGGCGCGGATCGACCGGCTGCGCGAGTGGGCGACGAGGAAGACGAGCTAGGCGCCTCGACCTGCGGTGCTGCGCACGAGGGGACCGGTGCGGTAGGCGACCTGCGTCGCCAGCGCGATCACGGTCGAGGAACGGACGATGCCGGGGTGCGCGAGGGCCCGGTCGATGACCGACTGCAGGTCGGCGTTGCTGCGCGCCACGACGCGGCACCACATGTCGCCGGGTCCGGTGATGGTGCACGCCTCGAGGACCTCGGGGATCGCGGCGAGGTGCTCGCCGACCGCGTCGTGGCCGGCGCCCTGCCGGATCTCCAGCGTCAGGAAAGCGGTGACCGGGTGGCCGATGGCGGCCGGGTCGACCTGGGGCCCCCACCCGGTGACCACGCCCTCGCGCTCGAGCCGCTCGAGGTGCGCGGTGACCGTGCCGCGGGCCACCCCGAGACGACGGGAGGCCTCCAGCGCGCCGATCTTGGGCTCGGCGGTGAACAGGTTGATCAGGTTGACGTCCAGCTCGTCCACGGATGACCTCCAGGGTGTGCAACCTGCACAGCGTGTCGCACGAGTGTTGCACAGAGTGCCCGATGCGCGGACGCTTGCGGCATGACCCTGACTCCTGAAGAGCTGAAGGCCGACCTCTCCGCCGAGCAGCTGCGCCAGCTGGTCGGCCTCGTGGAGTACGACGAGAAGGAAGACGTCTTCCCGGTCACCGGCTGGGACGCGATCGTCTTCGTGGTCGGCAACGCCGCTCAGGCCGCGCACTACTACCAGTCCGCGTGGGGCATGGAGCTCGTCGCCTACTCCGGCCCCGAGACCGGCAACCGGGACCACCAGTCCTTCGTCCTGGTCTCGGGCTCGATCCGCTTCGTGCTCAACGGTGCCGTCGACCCGGACAGCCCCCTGGCCGACCACCACCGCCGGCACGGCGACGGCGTGGTCGACATCGCCCTGGAGGTCCCCGACGTCGACCGGTGCGTCGCCCAGGCCCGCGCCGCGGGTGCTGAGGTCGTGCTCGAGGCGGAGGACCGCACGGACGAGCACGGCACCGTCCGTGTCGCGGCCATCGCGACGTACGGGGAGACGCGGCACACGCTGGTCCAGCGCACCGTCGGCACGACGACGTACGAGGGTCCCTACCTGCCGGGCTACGTCGCCCGCACCAGCACGCTGCGCCGGCGCGAGGACCAGCCGAAGTGGATCTTCTCCGCGCTCGACCACGTGGTCGGCAACGTCGAGCTGGGCGCGATGGATGAGTGGGTCGGGTTCTACAACCGGGTCATGGGGTTCGTGAACATGGCCGAGTTCGTCGGCGACGACATCGCCACCGACTACTCGGCGCTGATGAGCAAGGTCGTGGCCAACGGCAACCACCGCGTCAAGTTCCCGCTCAACGAGCCGGCGGCGGCGAAGAAGCGCAGCCAGATCGACGAGTACCTGGAGTTCTACCGCGGTGCCGGTGCCCAGCACCTCGCGGTCGCCACCGGCGACATCCTGACCAGCGTCGACGCGCTGCGCGACAACGGCGTGGAGTTCCTCGCCACCCCGGACTCCTACTACGACGACCCCGAGCTGCGGAGCCGGATCGGCGAGGTGCGGGTGCCGATCGAGGAGCTGAAGTCGCGCGGCATCCTGGTCGACCGCGACGAGGACGGCTACCTGCTGCAGATCTTCACCAAGCCGCTCGGCGACCGCCCGACGGTGTTCTTCGAGCTGATCGAGCGGCACGGCTCGCTCGGCTTCGGAAAGGGCAACTTCAAGGCGCTCTTCGAGGCGATCGAGCGCGAGCAGGACAAGCGCGGGAACCTCTAGCGCGCGTCCGGCATCTCGCAGACGCGCTCGGCGAGGGGAGCGCCGTCGCAGCAGTTCGCCTTCATGTGGCAGTGCGGGCACAGCCAGCGCGTGGAGATCGGGTCGAACGGCTGTCCGCAGTAGTCGCAGGGCATGAGGTCGAGGTTAGGCCGCTGCGCCGGGCTGCTCGCCGAGCCACGCCGCGAATTGCTCGCAGAGGTGGCGGCGGACCATCGACACGGCGTCCTCGGGGGTGATCTCACCTGTACACGCAGCCTCGCGGGCTCCGATCACGAGCGCCGTCAGCCGAGCTGACTCGAAGGCTCGACGCTCCTCGTCGAGGTCGGGCGGCACGGCGAGCTCAACGAGAACAGCCAGGACCCTCTGGTCCTCGGCGGTCGCCGAGCGGGCCCAGCCGGAGGCGGGGAAGCCGCGAAGCAGGAGTCTGCGCGCGCGGGCATCCGCGCACGTCTCGTCGGTCGAGGGCAGGAGAGCGAGGAGGGCGTTGGCCCCCTCGATGGCGGGAGATGTGCCGCGGAGCTGGTGATCCTTCGATCGCCAGCGAGTGACCTCGCGTCGTTGGACCCACTGCATCCCGAGCTCGGGCAGGTCGGTTGCGCTCGCCATCAGCCGGCGCAGAATGCTCTCGGACATCGACAGCTCCTCGGCGACCGCCGCGAGACTGATGGCCGCGACCCCGTCCCGCAGGACGATGTCGTACACCGCCTCGCGTATGCACTCGAAGCGGATGGCGTAGTCGACGATCTTGGGCATGAAGCCTTCCTACGCCGGACCCCCGACACGCGGATATGACGAAGCGACCACCAAGACCGTAGGGCAGGATGCCGGGATGTGAACGGCGCACCCTCCACATCCCGACATCCGGCAGTTTCTTCCTGGTGGTCGCAGCGTCACAACGGCAGCATCGTCTAGTCGCCCGGGAGGCCGAGCTCGAGGGTGGTGCCGTGCGGCAGTGCCTCGACCAGCCGGAGCCGCGCCAGGGCGGGGTGCTGGTCCAGCAGGGCGGCGGCGTTGGCCAGCGAGCGCAGCGCGGCGGCGTCGGCCCGCGCCTTGGCCAGCTGGACCTCGCCCTTCGCCCGCGCGGTCACCAGCTCGGCCTGGGCCGCTCGCAGCTCGAACGGCACGATGACGTCCTTGACGACGACGTCGAGGATCTCGATGCCGACCGCCGTCGCCGCAGCGGTCGCGGCCGCCAGCATCGTGCCGCCAGCGGTACGCCGTACGTGCGCGGCTGCCTCGGTCGCGGGCACGTCGGCCACTGCCTCGCGCAGGGCCACCTGGGCGGCGAGGTAGACCCCGTCCATCGGAGCCTCGGCGACCTCGACGTAGCGGCGCGCGTCCGCGACCGTCCAGCGGATGGCCGCGGAGACCCGCAGGGTCAGTCCGTCGACGGTCGGGACCTCCTGCACCGCGACAGAGGTCAGCTGCTCCTGGGTCCGCACGGCGCGGTACGTCGCGTGCCGCGGCCGCTTGTGCCGGCCGGGGCCGAGCTCGCGCGTGAAGACGCCCCGCACGTACTCGACGAGCTGCGTGCCGGGGTGGACGGTGAAGCGGGTGGTGAACAGGCGGGTGGTGAAGAGGGACATGGCTGACCTCCTTCCGTTCTCGTGGTTGCCTTGTCCGGGTGGTGCGGTCGGCGGACGGACGGAGCCGGCCACCGGGGCGTCGGGGACGTCGGCCGTCGTGCTGACCGGCCGGGTCGCTGCGTCGCCCTGGTGCTGTTCCGGCTCCGCCCGCCCTGGAGAAGGGGAATCGAACCCCAGGCGTTCTACAGACGCTGCCAACCTGAATGACACGCCGCCGGTTCCGACTCGCAGGACCGGGTCGGGTACCCCCGCCCGGCTGCATCTCCGACGGCTCCACGAGGTTAGGTGCGCCGGGTTCGCCGGCCCTAACGAATTAGCTCGGGACTCAGAACGGAGGCGTGCCGAGCCCGGTCACCCGGTAGCGGCCCCACGGGTCGAGGTCGGCGATCTTGCCCGCGGCCGTGCCGTACGGGGTGCGCAGGGCGATCCTCGCTCCCGGCCGGTGCTCCGAGGCGAGTACCTCGTTGGCCTCGATGCGGCCGTACCAGTGGAACCGGCCGTCGATCGGCTGGAAGTGTCCGCGCAGCTGCACCTCGACCTCGACCGGGTCGACGCCCTCGCCGAGCACGACCGCGACGCCGGCGTACTCCTCGCCAGGCTCGTGCCGGCCGGTCTCCTCGCTCATGCCTTCGCCTTCCGTGCCGCCACGACGCGCAGCTCGCCGGAGCTGTCCAACGAGACGCCCTGGTCGGCGGTGAAGCCGGCGAAGGCGTTCCAGATGAACGAGGCCAGGTAGGTCGAGGTCGCCTCGCGGCTCATGATGTCGCGGCGGATCCGCCACTCACCGACCGCCAGGCCCATCCCGATCAAGCCGTGCGCCCACGGCTCTGCCCCCGCCGCGTCGACGCCGAGGCCACGCAGGGTGTCGCCCATCAGCTTGGCGAGCGTGGAGGCGATCTGGTCCTTGCCGTCGGCCAGCGGGTCATCGGTGGTGCGGTGCTCGACCAGGAGCAGGAAGACCTGCGGGTGCTCGTCGAGGAACCCGAGGAACGACTCGCAGCCCGCGTAGACGCGGTCCCGCAGGGGCCCGTCGGCGAGCAGCTGCGCGACGACGCGTTCCATCACGTGGTCCGCGCCCCACTTCCCGACGGCGCGGTACAGGTCGTCCTTGTCGGTGAAGTAGCGGTACAGCACCGGCTTGCTCACACCGGCGGAAGCGGCGATCTCGGCGATCGAGGCACCGGGCCCGTGCTCGTCGATCGCTGCGACGGCAGCCGCCACCAGCTCGGCCCGCCGGGTCTCGCGGTGGTCGTCCCAGCGGGTGCTGCGTCCGTCGCCGTCCTTGGACGCCGTTTCGTCGGTGGCCTTGGTCCCCATGTGGTTCACTGTACCCGATACCTGTTACCCGAGGTTACGTCTACATGCCGCACACCAAGGAGATCTCGATGACCGCGACCCTGCCGGACCGCGACGACGCGCTCGTGGAGCGCCTGCTGAAGTCCTCCGCGCGGCAGTCCTACGACCCGGACGTCGACATCGACTGGTCCGCCCCCGAGGTGCCCGGCCTGTTCTGGATGCAGCCCGAGCGGATGTCGCTCTACGGCACCCCGCTGTGGGACCGGCTCACCGAGGAGCAGCGGATCGAGCTCTCCAAGCACGAGATCGCCTCGATCGCGAGCGTCGGCCTGTGGTTCGAGATCGTGCTCATGCAGGTGCTGCTCAAGGACGTCTACCGCAGCGACCCGACGTCGGCGCGCACCCACTACGCGCTGACCGAGGTCGCCGACGAGTGCCGGCACTCGACCATGTTCGGCCGCGCGATCGG
>JBJMIO010000061.1:0-28420 GCA_045806765.1 Marmoricola sp. | reverse complement strand
CGAGCGCGTTGAAGATCAGGTTCATCTCGACCCGGGCCAGGTTGGCGCCGATGCAGTAGTGCGCGCCGTGGCCGCCGAAGGCAAGGTGCGGGTTCGGGTCGCGGGTGATGTCGAAGGTGAAGGGGTCCTCGAAGACCTCCTCGTCGTGGTTGCCCGAGGCGTAGAACAGGCCCACGCGCTGGCCGGCCTTGACCAGCTGGCCGCCGACCTCGACGTCGTTGATCGCGGTGCGCTGGAAGACGTTGACCGGGGTGGCCCAGCGGGTGACCTCGTCGACCATCGTCGAGGGGCGGTCCTTGACCCACTTGTCCCACTGGTCGGGGTTGTTCAGGAACGCATCCATGCCGTGGGTGATCGCGTTGCGGGTGGTCTCGTTGCCCGCCACGGTCAGGATGATCACGAAGTACCCGAACTCGTCGTCGGTCAGACCGCGACCGTCCTTGTCGGCGGTGATCAGCTTGGTGACGATGTCGTCGCGCGGGTTCTCCTTGCGGTCCGCCGCCATCATCATCGAGTAGCCGAGGATCTCGGCGGCCGCGACGTCGGACTGTCCCGCGAACTCCGGGTCCTCGCCGGCGAGCATCATGTTCGACCAGTCGAACAGCTTCTTGCGGTCCTCCTGGGGGACGCCGAGCAGGTCGGCGATCGCCTGCAGCGGGAGCTCGGCGGCGACCTCGGTGACGAAGTCGACCTCGCCCTTCGCCAGCGCGTCAGCAACGATCCTGTGCGCGCGGTCCTTGAGACCCTCCTCGAGCGCCATGATCGAGCGCGGGGTGAAGCCGCGGCTGATGATCTTGCGCGTCGCGTCGTGCTCGGCGCCGTCCTGGTTGAGCAGCATCACGCGCTGGAACTCGATCATCTCGCGCAGCATCCCCTCGGGGAACCGGATGATCGCGGAGTTCTCGGCGCTGGAGAAGTTCTTGGAGTCCTTGGAGACCTTGGAGACGTCCTCGTGGCGGGAGATGGCCCAGTAGCCCGTGCCGCCCTCCATGCCGTCGCGCGAGGACTGCGGCTGCTCGACCCAGTGCACCGGTGAGGTCTGACGTGCGAGCGCGTGCTCCGCGTGCGGGACCCCGGCGAGCAGGACGTCCGGGTCGGTGAAGTCGAAGCCCTCGGGCAGCTCGGTCATGGTCATGCGGCGGGATCCTTCGCTCGGTTCAGATCGGGGAACTGATACACGTTCTACTTTACGCAGCCAAGTCCGGCGGGGGGAATGGCTGAACGTCCCGAGTTCGCGGGCACCGCGCTGGCTATGCTCCGGCGCGTGACCCGTCCCAACCGCAGGGGTGCGCAGACCCGGCAGAACATGCTGGAGGCTGCCCTGGACGCGCTGGCCACCGGCGACCCGAACGCGGTCTCGGCCAACCACGTCGCCAAGCAGGTCGGGGTCACCTGGGGCGCGGTGAAGTACCAGTTCGGCGACGTCGACGACTTCTGGGCGGCCGTGCTGGGCTTCATCGGCGAGCGGCGCGGCCAGCTCGACCTCCGCAGCGACGCGCAGGCGAGCCTGACCGACCGGGTCGGACAGATCGTCGACCTCCTCTGGCGGGGCCTGGACACCGACGACGCCCGCGCGATGGACACCCTGCGCGCGGCGCTCCCGCGCGAGCGCGAGGAGCTCGAGCGCAGCTTCCCCAAGACCGCTGCCGAGCTGGCCGCCTGGCAGGACGGCTGGGTCGCCGCGGTCCAGCAGGCCTTCGCCGACCTCGACGTCGAGGAGGTGCGGGTGCGCGAGATGGCGGCGATGATCCCGGGCGCGATGCAGGGCCTGACCGCCGAGCGGCACCTGAGCACCTACTCCAACCTCGACGACGCCAAGCGCGGCCTGCGCAACGCGATCGCGGCGTACCTGAACGCCTGACGCGCTCAGCCGTTCAGGGGGACCAGGACGTCCTGGGCGAAGCGCTCCATCCCGTCGATCTTCTGCTCCAGGGTGGCCTTGAAGCCGTGGTAGAAGAGCCACGGCATCGTCATCACGTCGGTCACGCCGCCGGCCTCGGCGGCGGCGAACTGCTCGGGGGTCAGGGCGTCGTTCAGGGCGGCGACCACGGTCGCCTTCTCCTCGATGCCGATCTCGGCGCGGTAGGCGCGCAGCTTCGCGGCGTACCCGATGGCGTCCTGGGTCGAGGAGACATCGCCGATCCAGCCGTCGTACCGGGCCGCGCGGCGCAGGGCGACCTCCGACATGCCCCCGACCAGGATCGGCACGGGGTCAGCCGGGCGCGGGCTCATCGTCAGGCGCGGCGTCGGGTACAGCGGTCCGTCGGAGCTGACCCACTCCTCGCTCCAGAGCCGGCGCACCAGCTCCAGGCCCTCGTCGGTACGCCGCCCGCGGGTCGCGAAGTCCTCGCCGAGCAGGTCGAACTCCTCGCGGCACCAGCCCGCGCCGACGCCGAGGCGCACCCGGCCACCGGAGACGACCGCGGCGGTGCCGACGGACTTCGCGACGTGGTACGGGCTGCGCAGCGCGGCGACGTAGATCGAGGTGAAGAAGGTCAGCCGGGTGGTCAGGGCCGACAGCGCTCCGACCAGCACCCACGGGTCGGGCCACTCGCAGGTGCTGTCCCAGCGCCGCGAGCCGTCCTCCTCGTAGGGGTACGGCGTCGCCAGGGTCTCCAGGTCGACCACGTGGTCGGCGATCGCGAAGCTCGCGTAACCGAGCTCGTCGGCCGCCTGCGCGATGGGTCCGAGCTGGTCGGTGGGGAGCATGGCGCCCACGATCGCGAAGTCCACGAGCGGAGGCTACCGAGCGCCCGAGCATTTTCATAGAACCCTCTACGAAACGCTTGTCGGGTCGTCCGGCGTGTGCGAACCTCGCCCCATGCCCCGCGCGAGCAGCCCCGACCCGTACCCCTCGACCTCGGGCCGCGCGGTGCGCGTCTTCCAGGTCGCGACCGGCAACGTCGGCACGGAGATGATCGGCCGGATCCAGCGTCATCCCGACCTCGAGCTGGTCGGCCTGCACTGCTACACGCCCGAGAAGATCGGCCGTGACGCCGGCGAGCTCGCGGGACTCGGCCCCGTCGGGGTGCCGGCGACCGGAACCGTCGAGGAGATCATCGAGGCGCGGCCCGACGTGCTCACCTTCCACGGCGTCTGGCCCGACGTCGAGCTGTACGAGCGCGTGCTCGAGGCCGGCATCGACATCGTCACGACCGCCGACTTCATCACCGGCCACCACCGCGACGCCAACCACCGGCTCGCCGACGGCAGGACCGAGTCGGAGGTCGTCGAGGCGGCCTGCGAGCGGGGCGGGTCGAGCTTCTACGGCACCGGCATGAACCCCGGCCTCGCCCAGATCCTGAGCATCGTGCACTCCTGCGATGTCGCGGACATCGAGAAGGTCACCTGCATCGAGTCGGTCGACGTCTCCTGCCACCACTCCGTGGACACCTGGGTCAACTGCGGCTTCGGGTTCCCGGCCGACGATCCCGAGCAGGTCCGCAAGCTCGAGCTCGGTTGCCGGGTCTTCGGCGACGGCGTGCACCTGATGGCCGACGCGCTCGGGATCGAGCTGGACGCCGTCGACTTCGAGTGCGAGCTCGGCGCCTGCACCGAGGACGTGGACCTCGGCTGGTACCAGCTCCCGAAGGGCTCGGTCGGGGCGGCGAAGTTCGCCTACGTCGGCAAGGTCGACGGCGTCGCGCGCGTCGAGCTCGGTCTGGAATGGCAGATGACGCCGATGACCGAACCGCGGTGGGACGTCCAGGGCTGCTACACCACCCGCATCGACGGCGACCCGATCATCTACTCCAAGCACATGATCATCCCGAAGCCCGGCACGCCGTTCGACGCCGAGGCCTTCGCCTCGATCGGGATGACGGTGACCGGGATGCCCGCGCTCAACGCGATCCGCGCGGTCGTCGAGGCACGCCCGGGCATCATCACCAGCGCCGACCTGCCGCTGCGTGCGTTCGCCGGCAGGTTCGCAGACGGGCGCACGGCTTCTTGACGGCGTACCCGCACCTGCTCGCGCCGGGGCGCATCGGGAGCATGGAGCTGCGCAACCGCATCGTGATGTCTCCCATGGAGACGATGTACGGCACGCCGGACGGACTTCCCTCCGAGCGGACCGTCGCCTACTTCGCCGCCCGGGCAGCCGGCGGCGTCGGGCTGATCACCGTCGGCGCGACGGGCATCGACCACCAGCACCCCGAGACGCCGGGCGGCCTGCACCTGGGCACGGATGCATCCGTCGAGGCGCACCGCAGGCTCGTCGAGGCGGTCCACGAGCACGGCGCGAAGATCCAGCCGCAGATCGTGCACGCCGGCCCGGACGGTCTCGGCCCGGAGATGCACGGCGTGACCTCGCTCGGCCCCTCGGTGATTCCGTCCTACCTGACCGGACGCCCGTCGGTCGAGATCAGCGTCGAGCAGTTCAGGGGCGTCCTCGACCTCTACAAGGCGGCGGTGCGCCGCGCACGTGAGGCCGGGTACGACGGCATCGAGCTGCACGCGGCCCACGGTTACATGCTGCTCGGCTCCTTCCTCGCGCCCCAGCGCAACCGGCGCACCGACGACTACCGGGGCGACACCGTTCAGGGCCGGCTGCGCGCCGTGCTCGAGGCGCTCGCCGCGATCCGCGCCGAGGTCGGAGACGACTTCCCGGTGACGCTGCGGATCTCCGGCTTCGAGCGGGTCGCCGGGGGCCGCCCGATGTACGAGACCGCGCAGGTGGCTCCCACGCTGGTCGCCGCCGGCGTGGACGCGTTCCACGTGAGCGGTGGGGTCATCGACCGGCTCGTGAGCACGATGGTCAACGGCTCGGACGACGGGGACGGTCTCAACGTCGGCGCCGCGGCGATGGTGCGCCAGGCCGTCGACGTCCCGGTGATCGCGGTCGGCCGGCTGCACGACCCGGACCGTGCCGAGCAGGTGCTGGCAGACGGGCGGGCGGACTTCGTCGCCCTGGGCCGCCCGTTGCTGGCGGACCCCGAGCTGCCCGCGAAGCTGGCGAGAGGCGGCCGGGTCCGGCGCTGCATCTCGTGCGAGAACTGCATCGACTCCCTCGAGCAGCGCTTCTCGGTCGACTGCGCGGTCAACCCGCGCACCGGCAGGGAAGCCGAGCTCGTGCTCGGCGCGACCCGCTCGACGCGCCACGTCGTGGTCCTCGGCGGCGGACCTGGCGGCCTGGAGGCGGCGCGAGTCGCGGCTGCGTCCGGGCACCGGGTGACGCTGCTCGAGGCCGACGACGAGCTCGGCGGTGCGTTCCGACGGGCGTGCCTGGTGCACCCGGACAACGCGCCGTTCCTGGACTACCTGCGTGCCGAGGTCGCCGGTGCTGGCATCGAGATCCGCCTCGCCACCCGTGCCGACGCGGAGGCTGTTGCGGACCTCGCCCCGGACGCGGTCGTGGTGGCCACCGGAGCCGTGGTCGCGGCGAGCGAGCTGCCACACGTGCGCGACGTCGACCTCGATCTGCCCGGCCGTCGGGTGGTGATCCTCGGCGGCGACCTCGCCGGAGTCGCGGTGGCCCAGCACCTGGCAGCGGCCGGCCGGTTCGTCACCGTGCTCGAGGAGGGTCCCGAGCTCGCGCCCGAGATCGGCTGGAAGCGCAAGACCGAGGAGATGCACCGGCTCGACCGCCTCGGCGTCACGGTGCACGTCGGGGCACGCGTCGAGGCGGTCTCACCCGGCGGCGTGCGCTTCGTCCCGTACGGCGGGACGGCCCGCCTGCTCGCGGCCGACACGGTGCTGCAGGCCGGAGGCCTCGCCCCCGACCTGACGCTGCACGACGCACTCGTCGCGCGGCTTCCAGGCGTCCCGGTCACCGCGATCGGTGACGCGACCGGGCTCGGACTGGTCCGCAAGGCGACCGAGGACGCGGCACGTGCCGTGGCCGCACTGGAGGTGGATGGATGAACGGCGACGTGTTCCGCTTCGTCGACATGAGCGACGAGCAGATCGACGAGATCGAGGGCCGTTACGGTCCGCTCGCGGTGGCACTGCGCGGGCTGGTCGACGCGACCATCCGGACCCGCGTCGGCGACGCCGAGATCAAGGAGGCGGTCGCGGCCGTCGAGGCACTCACCGAGACCCTGCGTGCTGACCAGATCGACGGACCGTCGGGGGTGCACTACAACTCCTCGGGGCGCAGCTGGAGCTGGGGCAACGCGGCGATCGGCCTGCGCAACGCGATCGCCCCGCCGATGGAGGTGGTGCACCGCGAGGGCACCGAGACCTACGCCGACGTGCACCTCGGAGCGGCGTACGAAGGTCCTCCGGGGATGGTGCACGGCGGGGTGAGTGCGCTGCTGCTCGACCACCTGATGGGGGTGACCGCGAGCCAGATGGAGCGGGTGACGTTCACCGGCACGCTGACCCTGCGCTACCGCAACCCGCTGCCGCTGGGCCGCGTCGAGCTGCACGGCCGGGTCTCGGGGGAGGAGGGCCGCAAGGTGTTCGTCACCGCCGAGATCGTCGGCGAGGCCGGTGTGGCGGTCGAGGCCGAGGGCGTCTTCATCGTGCCGAACTGGTCGACCGGCGACGTCTTGTGAGGCCTACAGCTCCAAGCAGATGATGTCGGCCGTCGTGGTCTTGTCGACCGAGATCGTCGTGACGACCGGGTCGGTCACGCAGGGCGCCGCACCGCCCTCGTAGCCCGGGCTCGTTGCGGTGATCCGGTAGTCTCCGGGCGACAACCGGATGTCGTAGCGTCCGTCCGCCCCGATGTCGTGCGTCACCGTCGAGCCGTCGCTGCCCTTGATGGAGAGCTTTCCGGCCAGGTCGCGGTCCGGCGTGCCGGCCGGGCCGCCGACCGCGATCAGGTGCCCGGAGACCTCGCCCGTCGGGCTCTGGGAGACCAGGGCCTGTCTTGGGGTCGTCGGTCCGGAGGAGGGCTTGTCGTTCCCGCCGCAGGCGGACACCGCCAGCGCGAGCACGGCGAGGAGGGCGAGGGACTTCACGCCCCGAAGCATGCCTCATCGATCAGTGGGCACGGGAAAGGGCATGAAGATCGCCATCATCGTCGGAAGCACCCGCCCGGGCCGCAAGGGCTCGACCGTCGCCGAGTGGGTCCGCCAGCGCGCGGACAAGCGCGACGACGCGGAGTTCGAGGTCGTCGAGATCGATGACTTCGACCTGCCGCTGCTGGCCGAGGAGACCGTGCCTGCCGCGGCCGACCGGGAGTACGAGGTGCCGCAGACACGCGCCTGGAGCCGCAAGATCGACGAGTTCGACGGGTTCGTCTGGGTCACCCCGGAGTACAACCACGGCGTCCCGGCCGCGATGAAGAACGCCCTGGACGTCCTCGGTCCCGAGTGGAACAACAAGTCGGTCGCCTTCGTCTCCTACGGAGCCAACGAGGGCGTCCGGGCCGTGGAGCAGTGGCGCACGATCGTGGCGAACCTGATGATGCAGGCCACCCGCGCACAGCTGACCTTCTCCTCCTTCACCGAGTGGGTCGACGGCAGCTTCGAGCCGGACGACCGTCGCGAGGAGGAGCTCGAGACGATGCTCGACCAGCTCGTGGAGCTGACCCGGGCACTGGCGCCGCTGCGGGACTAGAGCCGCCTCACACGCCGTAGACCGACACCTCGGTGGCCTTCACGGTGAACCTCACCTGGCGCCCCGGTGTGAGGTCGAGGTCGGCGGCGGCCTGCGGGGTGACGTCGGCGCGCAGGTCGCCGGCACGGATCCGGAGCAGGTCACCGAGAGGTTCGAGGTCGGTGATCGTCACCGCGAGCGAGTTGCGGGGGCTGCCCTCGACCTCGCCGGGGAAGACCGCGACTGCCTGCGGGCGGAACGAGACCACCACGGCGGCGCCACGAGCCGGCGCCGGGCCCTCGACCATGCCCTGGACGGCACGACCGTCGGGGAGCACGGCCACCGTGCCGTCCCAGGTCGCAGTGAGCAGGTTCAGCCCGGCGAGCCGGGCGGCGAAGGCGCTGCGCGGCCGCGCGAGCACCTCCCGGCTGGGACCGGACTCCACCACCCGTCCGCCCTCGAGCACGACGACCCGGTCGGCCAGCACCAGGGCGTCGAGGGGATCGTGGGTGACCAGCACGGTGGTGCGGTCGGCCAGCACCTGGCGCAGCGTCTGGCGCAGCGCCGGGGTCACGGCGACGTCGAGCGCCGCCATCGGTTCGTCGAGGAGCAGCAGGCGCGGGTCCGCGGCCAGCGCCCGGGCGACGGCGGCACGCTGGGCCTGACCTCCCGAGACGGCGGCCGGCTTGCGGTCCGCGAGCTCGTCGAGCCCGACCTTCGCGAGCCACGCCTCGGCCCTGGTGCGCGCCGCGCGTCGCGGCGTACCGCTGCTGCGCGGGCCGAAGGCGACGTTCTCGCGCAGGGAGAGGTGCGGGAAGAGCAGCGGGTCCTGGGCGAGCAGGGCGACCTGACGTCGGTACGGCGCCAGGTCGGTGCGGCGGCCCGAGGTCGCGAGCAGGGTGCGACCCTCGAGCACGACGTGTCCCTCGTCCGGTCGCAGCAGACCGGCGGCGACCGCCAGCACGGTGGACTTGCCGGCGCCGTTGGCCCCCAGCAGCGCGACCGTCTCGCCGGTGGCGACGTCGAGCTCGACATCGACGTCGCGATCGAGCACGCGTGCCCGGAGCTGGAGGCTCATGCCGACCTCCCGGCACGGTTCGGGCGGGCGAGCAGGATGACCACCACGGCGACCACGACCAGCACCAGCGCGAGCGCGACGGCGGCGTCCGGGTCCTGCTCGCGCTGCAGGTAGATATCCAGGGGCAAGGTGCGGGTGACGCCCTGCAGGCTTCCGGCGAAGGTGATGGTCGCGCCGAACTCGCCGAGGGCCCGCGCGAAGGAGAGGACTGCACCAGCGAGCAGCGACGGGAGGACCAGGGGCAGGGTGATCCGCCGGAAGACCGTCGTGGGCTTCGCGCCGAGCGAGGCGGCCACGGTCTCGTAGCGGTGCCCCGCGGTGCGCAGCGCGCCCTCGAGGCTGAGGACCAGGAACGGCAGGGCGACGAACGTCTGGGCCATCACGACCGCGGTCGTCGAGAACGCGATCCGGATGTCGAGAACCTCCAGCGTGTGGCCGAGCAGACCGCGACGACCGAAGGTGTAGAGCAGCGCGAGCCCGCCGACGACCGGTGGGAGCACGAGGGGGAGCAGCACCACGGAGCGCAGCAGCGCCTGTCCCGGGAAGCGACCGCGCGCGAGCACCAGTGCCAGCGGCACCCCGAGGACGACGCAGGCGATCGTGCTCGCGGTCGAGGTGCGCAGGCTCAACCACAGGGCGTCGCGGGAGGACTGCGAGGTGATCAGGTCCCCGAAGTGCGCCCAGTCGACCTTGGTCGCGATCGCGGCCAGCGGGAGCAGGACGAAGAGGACCCCGACCGCCGCCGGGACGTACACCCACCCCGGCAGTCCGACGCCCCGGTCGCGGCTCATCGGGTGGTGCTCATCTCGCGGTACTCATCTCGCGGTGCTCGTCTCGGGTACTCATCTCGGGCTCACCGCTCAGGGCTTCGCGAACCCGGCGGCGGCGAGGACCTGCTGACCGGTCGAGCCGAGGACGAGCTGGACGAACGCCGCGGCCAGGTCGCCGTGCTTGCTGTCCTTCAGCGGGGCGATCGGGTAGATGTTCACCGCGGCGGTCGTCTCGGGGAACGTGATGCCCTTGACCTGGGCGCCGGCAGCCTGGGCGTCGGTGACGTAGACCAGGCCGGCGTCGGCCTCGCCCGAGGTGACCTTGGCCAGCACGTCCTTGACCGACTGCTCCTCGCTGACCGGCTTCAGGCTCACGTGGGCACTGGTCGCGACGGTCTGGGCCGCGCTTCCGCACGGCACCTCCGGTGCGCAGATGACCAGCTGCACACCCTTCTTCCCCAGGTCGGCGAAGGAGGAGATGTGCGCGGGGTTGTCCGGTGGCGTCACGATCTCCAGGGTGTTGGACGCGAAGTCCTGCGGGGCCGCGCCCTGGAGGTCGCCGCCGGTGATCTTGTCCATGTTCTTGGTGTCCGCCGAGGCGAAGACGTCGGCAGGGGCGCCCTGCTGGATCTGGGTCACCAGGTCGGAGGAACCGCCGAAGCTGAAGCTGATCTTCACGCCGGGGTGGGTGGCCTCGAAGTCCTTGCCGAGCTCGGTGAAGGTCGAGGTCAGCGACGAGGCGGCGTACACGGTCAGCGTCGTGGCGCCCGAGCCCTCGACGTCCGAGCCGCACGCGGCCAGGGACGCCGCGGAGACGGCAGCGGCGAGGAGGAGCGCGGGAACGCGGAGCTGGGAGGTGTTCACGCAGGACATCTCACCACGGGACGACGCGGATCGGGATCCAGAGGCGCAGTTTTCGCCGCATGTAAGACATTGGTCAGCAGTTCGTGCCGCACGTGCGGTCGGTTCGTCGCATGTCGGAACGGTGCCCGGAAAACTGGAACGCGTTACAGTTCTGCCATGGTGAACGACGTCTTCGAACCCGCCGACCTCGGACCGGTCCGGCTGCGCAACCGGACCGTGAAGGCGGCGACGTTCGAAGGCCGTACGCCGCACGGGCTGGTCACCGACGAGCTCATCGACTACCACCTCGCCCCCGCGCGCGGCGGCGTCGGCCTGACCACGGTCGCCTACCTCGCAGTCGCCCCCGAGGGCCGCACCCAGAAGGAGGTCATCGTCGTCGACGACGCGTCGGCCCCCGGGCTGGCGCGGCTGACCGAGGCGATCCACGAGACCGGCGCGAAGATCGCCGGTCAGCTCGGCCATGCCGGCCCGGTCGCCAACGGGCGCTCCAACGGCGTTCACGCGCTGGCCGCCTCGCGGATGCCCTCGCCGCTGAGCATGCAGATGATCCGCTCGTGCAGCGAGGCCGACATCGCGCGGATCACCCAGGACTACGTCCGCACCGCGCGGATCATGAAGGCCGCCGGTTTCGACGTGCTCGAGATCCACATGGCCCACGGCTACCTGCTCAGCTCCTTCCTCGCCCCGGGCCAGAACCGGCGCAAGGACGGGTGGGGCGGCTCGCTGGAGAACCGCTCGAAGTTCGCCCGCCAGGTCGCACGAGCGGTGCGCGAGGAGGTCGGCGGCGACGTCGCGGTGACCGCGAAGATCGGGATGACCGAGGGCTCACCGGTCGGCTTCTCGATGCCGGAGACCCTCGAGTTCGCGCAGCTGCTCGAGGCCGACGGGCACCTCGACGCCCTCGAGCTCAGCGCCGGCAGCTCGCTGCTCAACCCGATGTACCTCTTCCGCGGTGACGTCCCGCTCAAGGAATTCGCGGCGAACATGCCGGCCGCGGTCCGGCTCGGCCTCAAGACGCCGGTGGGCAAGCGGTTCTTCAAGACCTACCCGTTCGAGGAGGCGTTCCTGCGTGAGAAGGCGCTGGCGTTCCGCGAGGCAGTCTCGATGCCGCTGATCATGCTCGGCGGCATCAACGACAAGGCCACCATGGACCGCGCGATGGCCGAGGGCTTCGACTTCGTCGCGATGGGCCGCGCCCTGCTCCGCGAGCCCGACCTGCTCAACCGGATGCAGGCCGGCGAGGCCGCGCGCGGCAAGTGCATCCACTGCAACCAGTGCATGCCGACGATCTACGACGGCACGCGCTGCACGGTCGTGACGCCCGAGCCGCTGCACATCACCTAGGACCCCCGTGCGCACCCTCTCCGTGGCGGTCCTCGCCGCACTCGTGCTGACGGTCTCCGGATGCGGGTCCGGCGACGCGGGGAACTTCCTGCCCGACCCGCACCGGGTCACCGATGCGGACCGGGCCGGGTGCCGAACGGAGAAGGCCGTGGTCGCTGCGGCCCTCGAGGCGTACTACGCCGAGCACGAGAAGTACCCGCCGTCGATCGCTGCCCTGGTCGCCCGCGGCTTCCTCCACGCCGACCCGAGCCTGCCGAGCGTCGAGGAGACGGCCCGGATCACCGGCTACGACGCGGCGACGGGGACGTTCACGCCTGGTACCGCCTGCCGTTGACCCGGCTCTCGAGGCTCGTTACCGGGCGCGTTCCTGGGCTCGTTACTGGGCTCGTTACTGGGCTCGCTACTGGGCATCCCCGGCGAACGCCGGCTGACCCGGCGGGTTGACGACCACGAAGACGGTGCCGTCGCCGGGGTCGGCGACCATCGAGCCGGAGACCGGGCCGTCGAAGACGACGTCCCAGTGCTGGGTCTCGTAGGCCACCGTGTAGGTGACGTCGGTGCGCACCCGGTAGCCCATCTGGGGCAGCACCCGCTCGTAGAAGTCGATCACCGAGGTCGGATCCTTGGTGTCGATGTCGAACTGCCAGGTCTGCTCGATGGCGCCCGGGTCCTTGACCTTCGCGCCGTCGGGGACCGGGAAGCCCTCGATGGTGCGCGGGGCCTCTCGCGGTGCCGACATCTGGCTGGCGCCGGGGACCGCGGTCAAGGTCGCCGACGGCTCGATCGTGGCGCGCGCGCTGGGTTTCTCGAGCTTGACGCCGTCGGGGACCGAGAGCCGCGGGGTCGAGGGCACCGCGGTGGGGCGGGCATCCGGGGACGCGCCGTCCGCGCTCGGGTTCGAAGTGTGGTGGCTTCCGCCGCAGCCGCTGAGCAGCAGGGGTGTGAGCAGCGTGACACCCGCGCAGGTGAGCGCGCGTCGTACGGTCACAGAGCTTCCCCCTACAGTCGCCAACATCGTTTCGACCGTACCGGACCGCTGGAGAGAGATGACATTCGAGTACGACCGCGACACCGTGCTGCGCCCCGTCGGCGCGGGACGGTACGACGCCGACCTCGCGCCCGGGTGGCTCGTCGGCGGCGGCGTCAACGGCGGCTACCTGCTCGCGATCATCGGCAAGGCGGTGGCCGCCGAGCTCGCGCCGCGCGGCCACGTCGACCCGTTCTCGGTCAGCGCGCACTTCCTCTCGGCCTCGACCGCGGGACCGGCGTACGTCGAGACCGAGGTGGTCCGCGCCGGCGGGCGCTTCTCGACCGTCCGCGCGACGCTGGTCCAGGAGGTCGAGGGTGTGGCCGTTCCGCGGATCGCCTCGCACGCGACGTACGGCGACCTCGACGCCGCGCACGACGCCCGCTCGGACCTCGAGGCTGCCGCGCTCGGGCTGGCGCTGCCGCCGCCGGTGATGCCGCCGCCGGAGGAGTGCGTGGAGTCGCGCGACGCGCCGCCGGAGTTCAAGAAGATCGCACCGCTGCTCGACCGCTTCGGTACCCGGTTCGACCCGGCCACCGCGATGTGGGCGGTCGGGCAGCCGAGCCGCAAGGGTGTCATCCAGGGGTGGTTCAAGCTGGCTGACGACCGCCCGCTGGACCCGATCTCGCTGCTGCTGGTCGTGGACGCGCTGCCGCCGGTCACCTTCGACCTCGGCATGCCCGGCTGGGCGCCGACCCTCGAGCTCACCGCGCACGTCCGCGCGAAGCCGGCGCCGGGCTGGGCGGTCGTGCGCCACCAGACCAGGACCGTCGCGGGCGGGCTCTTCGAGGAGGACTGCGAGGTCTGGGACTCCACCGGCCGTCTCGTCGCGCAGTCGCGCCAGCTCGCGCTGCAGCCACGCGCATGACGCTCGTGGTGGGGGTCGCGCTCGGACGCGGTGGGCGGGTGCTCGCCGCGCGCCGGGCCGACGACGGACGCTGGGAGCTGCCGGGCGGCAAGGTCGAGCCCGGGGAGGACCCGGCCGCCGCGGCGGTCCGCGAGATCGAGGAGGAGCTCGGCTGCGCGATCACGGTGACCGGGTGGCTGGAGGGCAGCGTGCCGATCCGTGAGGGTCTGGAGCTGCGGGTCGCCACAGCAGCGCTGGTGGCCGGTGAACCGGTGCCGCGCGCGGGGGAGCACCAGGCGGTGCGGTGGCTGCGCCCCGGTGAGCTGGCCGGGCTCGACTGGGCACCGGCCGACCTGCCGTTCGTGGCGGAGCTCACGGATCGCGGCGTCGGTGCGGGCCACTAGGCTCGAAGCATGACCAAGCACATCCTGCTCGTGCACGCCCATCCCGACGACGAGAGCATCGGCCAGGGGGCGTCCATGGCCAAGTACGTCGCCGAGGGCGTCGGGGTCACCCTGGTGACCTGCACCGGCGGTGAGATGGGCGAGATCCTGGTGCCCGAGATGGAGCACATGGCCGCCGACAAGGACGACACCCTTGCGGACCAGCGCAAGATCGAGCTCGACAACGCCATGAAGGAGCTCGGTGTCACCGACCACCGCTACCTCGGCGGGTTCAAGAAGTACCGCGACTCGGGGATGCAGTGGGCACCCGAGGGGCACCCGCACGCCGGCGCGGCGATCCCGGCCGACGACATCCACGACAACGCGTTCTGGGCGGCCGACCTCACCGAGGCGGCCGACGACCTCGTCGCGGTGATCCGCGAGGTGCGACCGCAGGTGATGGTCACCTACGACCAGTTCGGCGGCTACGGGCACCCCGACCACATCCAGGCGCACCGGGTCGCGACGTACGCCGCATCGCTGGCCGCCGTCCCGTCGTACCGCACCGAGCTGGGCGAGGCGCACGAGATCGCCAAGATCTACTGGGGCGCGATGTCGGCGAGCCGGATGCGTGACGGCCTGCGGCGGCTGCGCGACGCGGGGGACACCACGACCTTCGAGGGGATGGACCCCGACAACCTGCCGCCGTTCGTGACCGAGGACGAGAACCTCGCCGCGATGATCGACGGCAACGCCTACTACGAGCAGAAGATGGCCGCGCTCAAGGCGCACGCCACCCAGATCACCACCGACGGCCCGTTCTTCGCGCTGAGCAACAACGTCGGCAGCGAGGTCTGGGGTCACGAGTTCTTCCGGATCGCCAAGGGCACCAAGTCCGAGCCGTTCAACGAGTTCGGGCTGGAGACGGATCTCTTCAACGGAGTTGAAATTGGGGAGAGCAACGGAGTTGAAATTAGGTAGAGCAACGGAGCTGAAGGCCGGGGAGAGCAACGGAGCTCGAGGTGTCGCCTAGGGCGCTGTGAGGTAGCGGTACGCGTGGTGCCGCTCGAAGCCCAGCGAGGCGTAGAGGTGCTGGGCCGGTTCGTTGTCGGCGAGCACCTGGAGCAGCATCACCGATGCACCGCGCTCGGCTGCCCACTCGATGCACCCGGCGGTGACGCGCCGGCCCAGGCCCGCCCGGCGCGCCTCGGGCTGCACGGTCAGGTCGGCCAGGAAGGCCCAGTCGCCGGCGAGGTTCACGCGGGCGCGCGCGACCTGGGCGCCGTCGGCCTCGATCGAGGCGAAGGCGGCCTCGGGCAGGTCCAGGGTCGCCCCGACGATCGCGAAGTTGGCCTGCGCGGCCTCGTTGCCCATCAGCCAGTCGTGGGTGATCGTCGGTGCGTAGGTGACGTCGTCGGTGTCGGTGTCGGCCACGCCGCGGGCCAGCTGCGCGACGCCCGCGAGCTGGACCTCGGTGTCGGCCTCGTCAGGACGCAGGCGGACCCAGCCGCGCTCCTCGAGTGCGATCTGGACCGCTGAGCCGACGACGACCTGGGCGACCGGCCGGCGGTCGTGGCGGGCGTAGAACTCCTCGGCCCGGGCCAGTGCCTCCTCGAGCGGGACCCCGGGGTCGCCGACCGGGAGGATCGAGTTCGGCCGACCGTTGGTGCCCCCGGAGTGACGCAGCAGCCAGTCGCCGACCCGTTCGACGGCCGCGGGACGGAACAGCGCGGTCGCGCGCAGCTCCACCTCGTCGTCGCTCAGGCGGGTGAAGCGCGAGGGTCGGGGCGGGACCGGCTTGCCGGAGACGATGTCGGCCAGCGCGATCTCGACGAGGCGGCCGTCCTCCGCACGGATCACCGCGATCTCAGGTCCCCAGGACTCGCAGGTACCGAGCAGGTCGGTCATGGCCGGTCCGCCTGAGGGCCCGGTCTCACCGTGCACGATCCGTCGTACGACGACCCGCTGACCGACGACGTGCGGGCCGAGGCCGTGCTGGCCGCCCGATTTGATCACGTGTTGAAACTCGGGACCGCCTGAACGACTCACATCCGGGATACTAGGCTTTGCCCCAGTCCACCCCCGGACACGTACTTCAGGAGGACCCTGGTGACCTACGTCATCTCGCAGCCGTGTGTTGACCTCAAGGACCGCGCCTGCGTCGACGAGTGCCCCGTCGACTGCATCTACGAGGGCAAGCGGATGCTCTACATCCACCCCGACGAGTGCGTCGACTGCGGTGCGTGCGAGCCGGTCTGCCCCGTTGAGGCGATCTACTACGAGGACGACGTGCCGGCGGAGCAGAAGGAGTACTACGACGCCAACGTGCACTTCTTCGACGACCTGGGCTCGCCCGGCGGCGCGGCGAAGACGGACTTCACCGAGCAGGACCACCCGATGATCGCTGCGCTCCCGCCGCAGAACCAGGACCACTGAACACCCACCAGGTCTCAGGCCGGCTCCCGGACTTTCCCTGGGACCGCCTCACCTCGTACGGCGACCAGGCGCGCGCGCACGCCGACGGGATCGTCGACCTCTCGGTCGGCATGCCCGTCGACCCGACCCCCGAGGTCGTGCAGCGCGCCCTGGCCGGCGCGGCCGACTCGCCGGGCTACCCGCTGACCATCGGGTTGGCTGAGACCCGGCGCGCCTGCGCCGACTGGCTCGGCCGCCGCTTCGGCGTCGCCGGGCCGCGGGAGGACTGGGGGCTGGACGGGGTGCTCCCGGTGATCGGCTCGAAGGAGCTGATCGCCTCCCTCCCGCTGCACCTCGGCATCGGTCCCGGCGACCTGCTGGTGCAGCCCGAGCTCGCCTACCCGACGTACGAGGTGAGTGCGGCGCTGGTGGGCGCGCGGGTGATCGCGACCGACTCGTTGACCTCGCTGGGGCCCGAGACGCCGAAGATCCTCGTGATCAACTCACCCTCCAACCCGACCGGCCGGGTGCTTCCGGTCGACCACCTGCGCAAGGTCGTCGAGTGGTGCCGCGAGCGCGGGGTGCTGCTGGTCTCCGACGAGTGCTACCTCGAGCTGGCCTGGGAGCCCGACGTGCGGCCCGTCTCGGTCCTGCACCCCGACGTGTGCGGCGGGAGCCACGACGGCATCCTCGCGGTGCACTCGCTCTCCAAGCGCTCCAACCTCGCCGGCTACCGCTGTGCCTTCGTGGCCGGCGACCCGGCCGTGATCGGTGAGCTGCTCGCGGTCCGCAAGAACCTCGGCCTGCAGATGCCTGGACCGCAGCAGGTCGCCATGGTGGCCGCGCTCGGTGACGACACCCACGTCGAGGAGCAGCACGCGCGCTACGCCGCGCGGCGTACGCGGTTGAAGGCGGCGCTGGAGTCGGCCGGCTTCTGGATCGACCACTCCGAGGGCTCGCTCTACCTCTGGTCGACCCGTGAGGAGCCGTGCTGGGACACCGTCGCCTGGTTCGCCGAGCGGGGCATCCTGGTCGCGCCGGGAGAGTTCTACGGCCCGGCCGGCGCGCAGCACGTGCGGGTCGCGCTGACCGCGACCGACGAGCGCATCGACGCCGCGGTGGAGCGCCTCAGCCGAGGCTGACCGAGACCTTCGTGGGCGAGGCGGTCGAGCGCTGCCAGCCCTTCTCCGAGGCGCGGCCGGTCTTCCAGGTGCGGCCGTCGTAGGTGACCTCGTGGATCTTCAGCGGGCCGGCCATCGCGACCAGGTACTGCGCGTAGGCCCAGCCGCGGCGGTTGCCCTCGATCCCGGCATCCACGCTGATGGTGAAGTCCTGGCGCGAGCCGGTGCGGGCCGCGCCCACGGTGCCGAACGCGTCGTCGAGCGAGCTCTGAGCGACGCTCGCAGTGCTGTGGCCCTTCGGGGTGTGCCACACGCAGGTGAACGCACCGCCGGTGCTGTAGCCGGTCAGCGCCGAGGCGAGGGCGCGGGCATCCGGGGCGTGCTCCTCGTAGGCCTCGGGGTACCCCGAGCGCTGCACCTCCTGGGCGGCTTCGGTGATCCGCATCGTCTCGTAGCCGTGGATCTTCTCCAGCGCCTCGTAGAACTTGTTGATCGAGTAGTGCTCGTCGCGGATCTGCGCCGGCGTGCCCCAGCCCTGGGAGGGACGCTGCTGGAAGAGCCCGATCGAGTCGCGGTCGCCGCCGGCCAGGTTGCGGATCTTGCTCTCCTGGTACGCCGTGGCGAGCGCGATCGAGACCGCGCGAGCAGGAAGCCCTCGCTGCACACCGATCGCGGCGATCAGGGCGGCGTTGCGACCCTGCTCGGTCGAGAGCGGCACGGTGCGACCGGCCACGGTCGCCTCGCACTGCTCGGGGTCGGGCAGGGGGCCGGTGCCACGCCAGATCGCGATCGCGATGCCGCCGATGATCGCGATCGTGGCGAGGAAGACGAGGGAGCGGGTCCGCATCCGGTCGGTCTCAGCCGGTCGTCTAGTTGGCGTGCAGGTCGGCGTTCAGCGCGATGCCCTCGGCGCGCCACGGGACCGCCTCGATCGCGCCGCTGACCGAGTTGCGCCGGAACAGGACGTTGGAGTGCCCGGAGAGCTCCAGGGCCTTGACCACGCGCGTGCTGCCGTCGGCGATCACGCTGACCTTGGTGCCGGCGGTGACGTAGCAACCCGCCTCGACCACGCAGTCGTCGCCCAGCGAGATCCCGATGCCGGCGTTCGCGCCGAGGAGGCAGCGCCGGCCGATCGAGATGACCTGGGTGCCGCCGCCCGACAGCGTGCCCATGATGGAGGCTCCGCCGCCGATGTCGGAGCCGTCGCCGACCACGACGCCGGCCGAGATGCGGCCCTCGACCATCGAGGTGCCGGTGGTGCCGGCGTTGAAGTTCACGAAGCCCTCGTGCATCACCGTGGTTCCCTCGGCGAGGTGGGCGCCGAGGCGGACGCGGTCGGCGTCGGCGATCCGGACGCCGACCGGGAGCACGTAGTCGGTCATCCGCGGGAACTTGTCGACGCCGAAGACGGAGACCACGCCCTCGGCGCGCAGGGCGCCGCGGACCTCCTCGAAGTCGGCGACGGCGCACGGCCCGCGGCTGGTCCACACGACGTTGGCGAGCAACCCGAACTGACCCTCCAGGCTGAGCCCGTGCGGGGCGACCAGGCGGTGGCTGAGCAGGTGCAGGCGCAGGTAGACGTCGCTGGCGTCGGCCGGTGCCGCGGCCAGGTCGATCGCGCGCAGGACCACCTCGGTGTGGACCCGGCGGGCCTCGTCCTTGCCGGCCAGCGCGCTCAGCGAGGCGGGCGCAGCGGCGTCGGCGGGGGGCTCGCCGAGGGCCGGGGACGGGTACCAGGTGTCGAGCGTCGAGCCGTCGGCAGCCACGGTCGCGAGACCGAAGCCCCACGCGCGGGTGGCGGATCCGTGGGGGGTGTCGGGCATGACGTCAAGGCTACCGGGGACGGGTGGACCGGAATCGCGCTGCCCGCTGTCCGTGCGTCGTGGCAGGGTGCAGGCATGGCCACCGCGATCGCCACCTTCAAGGAGCTCTGCCTCGACACCCACCCCCTCGACGGCGTGGAGCGGACCGCCCTGGCCCGCTTCTGGGCCGCGGCGCTCGGGCTCGAGGTCCGCATCAGCGAGCATGCCGAGGACCCGGGCAACGTCGCGGGACCCGAGGAGGGACAGGGCATCGCGGTGTGCCCGGTCCCGGAGCCCAAGACCGTCAAGCATCGGGTGCACCCCGACATCTCGGTGCGCGACCTCGCCGAGGTGCTCGACCTGGGCGCGACGGTCGTGCGACCTCAGGATGAGGAGATCCGCTGGACGGTGATGGCCGACCCGGAGGGTGGTGAGTTCTGCGCGTTCGTCCAACCGCCGGAGCGGATCGCGGACTACCGGATGTTCGAGTTCAACGTCGACTGCGTGGATGCCGAGGCCACCGCGCGCTGGTGGGCCGCGGCGTACGGCGTCCAGGCCGAGCCCAAGGACGGCTACTGGTGGTTCACCGGCGCGCCCGGCTTCCCGAGCCCGGCGGTCTCGCCGTTCTTCGCGATGGTCTTCGGCAACGTCCCGGAACCCAAGACGGTCAAGAACCGCTGGCACTGGGACGTGTACGGCGAGGTCTCGGACTTCTTGGCCAAGGGCGCGGTGAAGCTGTGGGAGATGCCGCGCTGGACGGTGCTCGCGGACCCGGAGGGCAACGAGTTCTGCGTCTTCCCTCCTCGGGACACGCGCTGAGCGGGTTCCTCGGGATCCTCGCTGTGCCGGGACCTGACAAGATGAATCCATGCAGCTCGACCTGACCGCCGACGTCGTCGACCTCACCGAGGCGCTGGTCAACATCGAGTCGGTCAGCCACCACGAGCAGACGATCGCGGATGCGGTCGAGGCCGCGCTGAGGCCGTACGAGCACCTCGAGCTGACCCGGATCGGCAACTCGCTCGTGGCCCGCACCGATCTCGGCCACGGCGAGCGCGTGGTGATCGCCGGGCACCTCGACACGGTGCCGCTCAACGACAACCTGCCCGCCCGCAACGACGGCACCCTGCTCCACGGCCTGGGCAGCTGCGACATGAAGGGCGGTGTCGCGGTCGCGCTCAAGCTCGCCGCGGGCGTGCCCGAGCCGACCCGCGAGGTGACCTACGTCTTCTACGACGGCGAGGAGGTCGCCTCGGTGCACAACGGACTGCGCCGGATCGCGGAGGAGCGTCCCGAGCTCCTCGTTGCCGACTTCGCGATCCTGATGGAGCCCTCGGACGCCGGCGTCGAGGCCGGGTGCCAGGGCACGTTGCGCGTCGAGGTCACCACCCGCGGCGAGCGGGCGCACTCGGCGCGGTCCTGGCGCGGGGTCAACGCGATCCACGGTGCTGCCCAGGTGCTCGACCGGCTGGCGGTCTACCAGGCCCGCAAGCCCGTGATCAGCGGCCTTGAGTACCACGAGGGCCTGAACGCGGTGCTGATCAGCGGGGGCGTGGCGACGAACGTGATCCCGGACGAGTGCGTGGTCACCGTGAACTACCGCTTCGCCCCGGACCGCTCGGAGAGCGAGGCGCTGGAGTTCGTGCGCGACTTCTTCGACGGCTTCGAGGTCACCGTCACCGACTCGGCCCCCGGGGCCCTGCCGGGCCTGGAGCGTCCTGCGGCCGCGGCGTTCGTCGAGGCGGTCGGCGGCGGCGTCGGACCGAAGTTCGGCTGGACCGACGTCGCGCGGTTCTCGGTGCTGGGCATCCCGGCGGTCAACTACGGACCCGGCGACCCGACGCTGGCCCACAAGCAGGAGGAACACGTGCCGATCGAGCAGATCCGTCGCTGCGAGCAGACGCTGCGCACCTGGCTGGGGGCTGGCGCGTGAGCGGGCCCGAGCAGACGGACCAGACCGAGCAGCTCGCGCACAGCAAGCGCAAGGGCCCGACGCTGCTGCGCGGCAACCAGGTCGACCTGTCCACCACCGACCAGCGCCTGCTGGACTCCCGCGGCTCGAGCGACTGGGTGCACACCGATCCCTGGCGGGTGCTGCGGATCCAGGCCGAGTTCGTCGAGGGCTTCGGTGCGCTCGCCGAGCTGGGCCCCGCGATCGGCGTCTTCGGCTCTGCGCGCACCAAGCCCGAGGACCCCTACTACGCCAAGGGCGTGCAGCTCGGCCGCGACCTGGTCGGTGCGGGCTTCGCCGTGATCACCGGCGGTGGCCCGGGCGCGATGGAGGCGGCCAACAAGGGCGCCACCGAGGCCGGAGGTGTGAGCGTCGGCCTGGGCATCGAGCTGCCCTTCGAGCAGGGCGTGAACGAGTTCGTGAACATCGGCATCAACTTCCGCTACTTCTTCGCCCGCAAGACGATGTTCGTCAAGTACTCCCAGGGCTTCGTGGTGCTGCCCGGAGGCCTGGGTACGTTCGACGAGATGTTCGAGGCGATGACGCTGGCCCAGACGCGCAAGGTCACCTCGTTCCCGGTGGTGCTGATCGGCGTCGACTACTGGTCGGGACTGCTGGACTGGATGCGCGGCACCGTCCTGCCCGACGGCAAGATCTCCGAGGCCGACCTGGACATGCTGACCCTGACCGACGACGTCGACGAGGCGGTCGCGATCATGGCCGCGAGCCGGGAGGGCTGAGCGGTGATGTGGCTCTTCGCCGTCCTCGTCGTGGCGATCATCGGCGCGATCGCGGTGGTCGCGACCGGCGCCGGGGATCCGCTCTCGCCGTCGTACGACGACCGTCCCGACGTCACCGTCCCCGCTGACCGGCCCCTGCGTGCCGAGGACCTGCGCACTGTCCGTTTCACCTCGGTGGTGCGCGGGTACCGCGCCAGCGAGGTCGACGCACTGCTCGACCGGCTGGCCCGCGAGATGGACGATCCACAGATCCCGACCCGGGGCTTGCGCGAGACCCCGTCGGACGAAGAGGCTCTTCCGGAGTCGAAGGAGGAGTAGTCGTTGAAGCGGTTCTCGGGAGCACTACCGGTGCTCGCCATGCTCGTCGCGCTGATCGTCTCCGGCTTCGTCGCGGGGCTCGCTCCAGGTCCCGTCTCCGCCGAGCCGCCTGGGGCCCGGGTCGCGACGCGGGCGGTCCACCAGGTCGTGATCTTCGGCCACTCGGTCAAGGGCCGCGCCCTGCGTGCCTACCGGGTCGGTGACCCGGCCTCGCCGAACAAGGTCGTCGTGCTCGCCACGATGCACGGCGACGAGACCGGGCCGGCACGGGTGCTGATGAACCTGATCAACGGGGCGCCGGTGACCGGGGCCGACATCTGGCTGGTCCCTTACCTCAACCGCGACGGGATGGCCCGGCACACCCGGAAGAACGCGCGCGGCGTCGACCTGAACCGCAACTACCCGGTGCGCTGGGTGCGCTCGACCGGCAAGTACAACTCGGGTCGTCGGCCGGCCTCCGAGCCCGAGACGCGCGCACTGATGCGGTTCCTCACCAACGTGCACCCGACCTCGGTGATCAGCTTCCACCAGCCGCTGCACGGGGTGGACACCTCCTACGGCAAGGCGCGCCCGCTAGCGATGCGGCTGGTCCACGGACTCGGGCTGCCGGCGAAGGTGTTCAACTGCACCAGCGGGTGCCACGGCACGATGACCGAGTGGTTCAACGCGCACTTCCCGGGTGCCGCGCTCACCGTCGAGTACGGCTACCGGATGAGCACGCGCCAGGTGCAGGTGACCGGGCCGCAGGGGATCCTGCGCGCGGTCGGGGCGAGCCGCTAGCTCAGCGCCCTTCACTGTGCCTGATCGGCTTCTCAGCGGCCTTCGAAGGTCGGCTTCTCCTTGGCCAGGAACGCCTCGACCGCCCGGCGGTGGTCGGCGCTGGCGCCGGTGAAGTTCATCTTGGTGGCCTCGAACGCGAGCGACTCGGTGAAGGAGTGGGTGGCCGAGTAGCTCACCGACTGGCGCATCGAGGCGTAGGACAACGTCGGTCCCGCAGCCAGCTTCGCGGCCATGGCGCCCACCTCGGCGGTCAGGTCGTCGTCCGGGACGACCTTGGTCGCCAGGCCGAGCTCGAGGGCATCGGCCGAGGCGATGGTGCTGGGGAAGTAGAGCAGCTCGATGGCCTTCGCGCGCCCGACCAGGCGCGGCAACGTCCAGGACGCGCCGGTGTCGCAGGACAGCGCGACGCCGGGGAAGGCCAGGTTGAACCCGGCCGAGGAGGCCAGCACCCGCAGGTCGCAGGCGAAGGCGAGGCTCGCGCCGGCCCCCGCGGCCACGCCGTTGACCGCGGCGATCACCGGCTTCGGCATCTCGGCCAGCGCGGTGACGGTCGGGTTGTAGTGCTTCTCCACGGTGGTGAAGAGCTGGTCGGTGCTGCCCGACTCGAGCAGCGCGACGTGCTCCTTGAGGTCCTGGCCCACGCAGAACGCCCGGCCGGTGCCGGTCAGCACGACGCAGCGCACCTCGGCATCCTCCGCGGCGCGGGTGACCGCCTCGAGGAGGGCCTCCTTGGTCGCGATCGTCAGCCCGTTCATGCCCTCGGGGCGGTTCAGGGTGATCGTCGCGACCCCGGCGTCGACGGCGTACAGGACGGGCTGCTGCTCGGTCATGAGGCTCCTTGGGTCAGGCACTGCTTGATGAAACGGGTGGCCGCCGGGCGCAGCCGGGAGGCGTGCTCGTCGAAGAAGGCGGCCGCCGCGTGGCCGGGCCAGGCGGCGGGCAGCAGCTCGGCGGGCAGGCCCGGGTCGGTGAAGAGGAACTTGCGCCAGCTGTGGACCAGCTCCGAGCGTACGACGAAGGCGCTGACGTCCTCGACGCGGCTTCCCGCGCGCACCGGACCGATGAGCCCGCGGGCCTCGGCCAGCCAGGCGGCGTACGCGGCACCGAGCGAGGGGGTGTCGAACGCGGCGAGGAGCGCGTCGGCAGGGCTCGGGTCGCGCGTGCTGAGCGCGACGACCTCCACCTGCTCCTCGGCGAGCATCCGGTCGACCTCGGCCGAGGGGCGAGGGCTGGCCCAGGTGCTCTCCGAGACCGGAGCCATCCCCAGGAACCGCAGCTGGGTGCGCACCCGCTCACGCCGTGGACGGTCCCCGATCGGGGCAAGGACGCGCAGGTGCCAGGTGCCGTCCCAGGGGTCGGTGCCGGTGCGGTAGATGCGGGCGCCGGCCTCGTCGAGCCGGACACGGGCGCGCTCGGTCAGCGCGTACCCGGGGCCCGAGGGGGTGCTCACCGGGTCCATCCATCCCTGCACCACCATCCGGGAGATGGCCGTGCGCACCGCCGGTGCGCGGATGCCGAGCGGGTCGAGGGCACGGATCAGCGCCGCCACCGGGGCGCTGCCACCACGGGCGCGCAGGTGGTCGCCGTAAAGGTCGAACAGAGCGGAGCGGGCGTGCACAACCGCGAGTCTGCCGCACTCGGTTGCCGAACGGATTGTTCGTGGCAGGAGGTCATGGGGAATAATGGGTGAGAACGGCGTCACATCTGCTCGACGCTCGGAACTGTCGAAGGAAGAGGTGTGCGCATGGCGGCGATGAAGCCGCGGACCGGTGACGGGCCGCTCGAGGTCACCAAGGAAGGGCGTGGCATCGTCATGAGGGTTCCCCTCGAAGGCGGTGGACGTCTCGTGGTCGAGCTCAACGCGGAAGAGGCCGGCGCGCTCGGCGACGCCCTGAAGTCCGTCGTCGGCTGACACCACCCACCAGCGACGAAGGCCCCGACCCCCGCTGAGGGGGACGGGGCCTTCGGTATTGTCACGACGTGCCGTCGACCCCTGCTCGGACAGCCACGACCTTCGTCCTCGAGCCACCCCGCTTCACCCTGGAGGCCCGCGCGCCCCGGGCGGGCGGTGCGGTGGCGCTGGCACTGGGCACCGAGGGCGGTGACCTGGTGCTCGGGCCGGGCGCCGAGGACCTCGCGCTCGCACTGGGCACCGACCTGCTCGAGCTGGCCGAGACCGCCCGGGCCGGCGGGTCCGCGGGTGAGTGCACCGTCGTCCCGCTCGCGGGGACCGTGGTCTACCTGGTCGGAGTCGGTGCCGCGGAGCCCGACGACCTGCGCCGGGCCGGCGCCGCGCTCGCCCGCGCCGCCGTCGGCACCGAGGAGATCAGCTCCGCGGTCCAGGCGGTCGCCGGCGCGGAGGCGCTGACGGCGTTCGTCGCCGGGTTCGTGCTCGCCTCCTTCCGCTTCACGATGCGCACCAGCGACGACCGCCCCGAGCCCGTACGCCGCGTCGTGCTCGCCCTGGCCGATCCCGAGGTGGACGCCCCGGTGCTCGAGCGGGCCACGGCGATCGCGCGGGCCAGCCACCAGGCACGCCGGCTGGCGACCACACCGTCGAACGTGAAGTCACCCAAGTGGCTCTCGGCCGAGGCCGTCCGACTCGCGGCAGGCGCCGGGCTGACCACCAAGGTCTGGGACGCGGCCGCGCTGGAGAAGGACGGTTTCGGCGGGATCCTCGCGGTCGGTCGCGCGTCGGCCACCCCGCCGTACCTGGTGCAGGTGGAGTACGCGCCGGCCAAGCGACGGGTGCCGCACGTCGTGCTGGTCGGCAAGGGCATCACCTTCGACACCGGTGGCCTCTCGATCAAGCCCGGCGAGGCCATGGTCAACATGAAGCGCGACATGACCGGCTCGGCGGTCGTCGCCGCGACGATGACCGCGCTGGCCGCCGTCGGCTGCCCGGTCCGGGTCACCGGGCTGCTGGCGATCGCGGAGAACGCGATCGGCGGGGACGCGCTGCGACCCGGCGACGTGATCACCCACTACGGCGGTCGCACCACCGAGGTCACCAACACCGATGCCGAGGGCCGGCTCGTGCTGGCCGACGGGCTCCAGTACGCCGTGGACAAGCTGAAGCCCGACGTGCTGGTCGACATCGCGACGCTGACCGGTGCGATCAAGGTGGCGCTGGGTCTGGGCACCGGCGGCTACTTCACCGGCCACGACGCGCTCGCCGTGCTGATCGAGCAGGCCTCCCGGGACTCGGGCGAACGGATCTGGCGGATGCCGTTGGCCGAGGAGTACGAGTCGTTCCTGGCCTCCAAGGTCGCCGACGCCGACAACGCTCCGGGTCGCGCGCCCGCGATCACGGCCGCCCTGTTCCTCCAGCACTTCACCGGCGGGCTGCCCTGGCTGCACCTGGACATCGCCTCGGTCGGTGATGCCCTGCGCGAGCACGAGGAGTGGACCGCGGGTCCGACCGGGTTCGGCGTACGGCTGTTGCTGCACTGGCTCGGCTCGACCGCCCCGCTCGAGGGGTTGGCGTGACGGCGGGGCTCGCGTGACGGCGCTCGCCGGCCTGACCGTGCGCTGGTCGCTGGCCGGGGCCGGACCCGAGGTCGAGCAGGAGCTGGCCGACTACGTCGCCGGCACCTCGCACGCGCGGTTCAGCGTGATGGAAGGTCTGCGGTTCAAGACCTGGCGGATGCGCTCGGGGGAGTGGTTCGAGGGTTGCTACGTCTTCGCCGACGACGCCGCTCGCGCGCAGTTCCAGGAGACGTTCACCGCCACCGCGGACACCTCGCCCGGCTCCACGATCATCGGCTCGTCCCCGATCCTCATCGAGGCCTGCACCATCGTGAGCGTCGCCGAGGGTGCCTCCGGCTTCGAGCCCGCCCCCCGCTTCAGCTGACCGGGCCCGATCAGCCGGCTTGGGGGTGGTCCTCGGAGGCGGACGGGGTGGTCTCGAGGGCCTCGGCGGGCTGGGGCTTCGCACCGGGGGTCGGGAAGGCCAGCTCGGCGACGATGCTGAGGACGACCCAGCTGATGACGACGGCGATCAGGTAGCGGGTCAGCGCCACGTCGAGGGGCATGGTCTGGTCGACCAGGCCGGCCCACAGCGCGGGCGAGGCCACGATGGTCGCGCCGGTCAGCACCGGGCCGGAGAGCGGGCTCACGACTGGGTCCCCACGAGTCCGACCGGGGTGAAGCTGACGACGCCGACCGAGCGGACCTGGTCAGCCCCGACGAGCTCGCTGTAGGAGAGCACGGGCAGCTGGTGCAGCGAGGGCCGGACCAGACGACGTACGGCGGCACGCAGCTGTGGCGAGCAGACCAGCACCGGGCGCAGGTTCCTGTTCTCGGCATCGGTCAGGATCCGGCTGAGCTGGGTGAGCACCGACTGGCCGAGCTCGGGGTCCATCGCGATCACCATTCCCTGCTCGGTCGGGCGCAGGTCCTCGAGCATCTGCTGCTCCAGGGACGGCTCGAGGCTGATGACGTGCACGGTGCGGTCCGAGACGTACGGCGCGACGATGGCTGGGCCGAGCGCGCCCCGGGCCGCCTCGACGAGCGGGTCGAGGTCCTTGGTGACCGCGGCCCGCAGCGAGAGTGCCTCGTAGATGCGCACCAGGTCGCGGACCGAGACGTTCTCGTCGAGCAGCGACTGCAGCACCCGCTGGACCTCACCGAGCGTCAGGTGCGCCGGGGTGAGCTCGTCGACGACGACGGGGTGGCTGCGCTTGACGACGTCGGTGAGCAGCTTGACGTCCTCGCGTCCCAGCAGGCGCGAGGCGTGCGTGGTGACGATCTCGGCGAGGTGCGTGGTGATCACCGAGGCGCGGTCGACCACGGTCGCGCCCGAGAGCTCGGCCTGGTTGCGCAGCTCGGCCGGGATCCACTTGGCCTCGAGCCCGAAGACCGGCTCGAGCGTCGGCTCACCGGGTATCGAGCCCAGGCCATCCCCATTTTCTGGCAGGCCGATCGCCAGCACGGTGCCCGAGGGCGACTCACCGCGTGCGACCTCGACGCCGAAGAGCTTGATCGCGTAGGTGCGCATCGGCAGGTCCAGGTTGTCGCGGGTACGCACGGGCGGGACCACGATGCCGATGTCCGAGGCGACCTTGCGACGCAGCGCCTTGACCCGCTCGAGCAGGTCGCCGCCGGCGCTGGGGTCGACCAGGTCGATGATGTCGACCGAGAGCTCCAGGCCCAGCGGGTCGACCTGGATCTCCGCGGCCAGCACCTCCGGGGAGTCCGGGGAGGGCAGTGCCGCGAGGGCCTCCTCCTCGGCGGCCACCGTGTGCGCGCCCTCGTCGATCCGGGTGCTGGCCAGCAGCATCAGGCCGCCGGCGATGATGAACGGGATCTTCGGCAGGCCGGGGATCAGGCACAGCGCCAGCGCGGCGCCGCCGGCCACCCGCAGCGGCGTACGACGAGCCGTGAGCTGGTTGAGGATGTCCGAGCCCATGTCGGCCTCGCCGACAGCGCGGGTCACGATCAGGCCGGTGGCGACCGAGAGCAGCAGCGCCGGGATCTGGGAGACCAGGCCGTCG
>JBJMIO010000060.1:0-19116 GCA_045806765.1 Marmoricola sp. | reverse complement strand
GGCGCGAACCCGAGGATGAGTGGGTTCAGCACGATGATGTAGCTCATCGTGAAGAACGTGACGATGCCGCCCCGGATCTCCCGTGCGACGGTGGAGCCGCGCTCCGTGATCTTGAAAAAGGTGTCCACAAGCGCATCGTCGCAGAGTTCTCAGGTTGCCCTCAGCATGACCCGCGGGCGAAATCGGACTGAGGTTAGAGTGTGGCCGTGCCCGAGGAACAGCCAGTCGTCCACGAGATCGGCAACCGGACCTACATCGTCGCCGACGTCGAGCCTCTCGACGTGGACGGGGTCCGCACGCTGGCCGTCGGGACCGTGCTCTGGGCGGTCGCGTTCCTGATGCTGCTGCCGTTCTCCGGGCGGCTCAAGCACGACGGTCACCTGTGGTGGCTGTGGGCCTGCATCGCCGGCTTCGGACTCGGCCTGGTCGGCTGGGACTACTGCAAGCGGCGCCGGAACGCCCGCCAGGCAGGCGACGGCTAGGGCCGCGGGTCCGTCACCGAGATTCTTGGCGAATCAGAAGTCCTCGAGGTCGCCGCGGCTGACGGTGTCGAACACCGGGTCCGGCATCGGCGGCGGGAGCTGCTTCTTGCGCAGCTGCGCCTCCGAGTGGGCTCCGCAGCCGTGCCGCAGCGCGACCACCTTGCCGTCGTCGTTGGCGAACTCGTTCGCGCAGACACCGAAGCCGCGCGAGAGCGGTCCGACCAGGCTGACCAGGAACCCGCACGAGCCGCAGAAGGCGGGAGCCGACTGCGCGAGCGGGACGTCCGGGCCCTGCTCCCCGTCGTACCAGCGCTGTGCCGCCATGTCGCGGCCCTCGATGGACAGGACGCGGCTGCGACCCAGTCCCAGCTCGTCGGCCACGGCCTTGAGCTGCTGGCGGTTGACCTCGGCGAGCTCGGGGTCGTCGCCCGGGTCGCCGGTCAGGTACGTCGGGACCAGGCGGGCGTCGTCCTCGTCGACCGGCAGGAGGTCACCGGGCGAGAGGTCGCCGGGCTTGATGCGCTCGCGCCACGGGATCCAGGGCGGCGCGGTGATCGCGTCCTGGCCGGGGAGCAGCACGACCTCGTCGATCGTCACGGCGTCCTGGCCCTCGGCACGTGCGACCGTGACCGCCCAGCGCCAGCCGGGGTAGCCGGCCTGCGTGCAGGCGAAGTAGTGAGTGATGACGCCGTCGCCCTCGGGCACGGCCTCGACGTGCTCGCCGACGACATCGGGGCCGACCTGCTCCAGCAGGGCGGCGCGGGCAGCCTCTTCGGCGGCCACGGCGGTCTCGTCAGTGGTCATCACGCCACGGATTCTCCCCCATCCGCACAGGTCGTGTCTCCCCGACCCCACGTTGTCGGTGCTTCCTTGGCAGGATGGAGCCATGGACGGCGACCAGGAACCGACGCGCGAGCTGCGCGACGGCCTGCCCGCCGACGACGTACGCCGCGGCGACCGGGTCGCGGATGCCACCGGCCGCGGGGTCGCCGCCGGCACCCGTGGGGTCATTGCGGCAGGACGCATGACCGGACGCGGCCTCTCCCGTGCGATCAGCCTCGGGCGCCGCGCGGCCAGTGCCGAGGGCGCCGGGGACTCCGGGCTCTCCCGGCTCATCGAGCTGCACGCGTTCAACGCCGCCGGCGACGCGGCGGTCACGATCTCCCTCGCCGGGACCATCTTCTTCGCCGACCCCGGGGGCGCGCGCGGACCGGTGCTGCTCTTCCTCGGCCTCACGATGCTGCCCTTCGCGGTGGTGGCACCGCTGCTCGGGCCGTTCCTGGACCGGTTCAGCCACGGCCGGCGCTGGGCGATCGGCTTCACCTTCGTCTTCCGTGCCTTCATGTGCTGGCTGATGGCCGGCGCGGTCGCGTCGAACTCGCTCTCGCTCTACCCCACCGCCCTGGGATGCCTGATCGCGTCCAAGGCGTACGGCGTGGCCCGCGCGGCCACGGTGCCACGGTTGCTGCCCGAGGGACAGACGCTGGTGAAGGCGAACAGCCGGATCTCCTTGGCCGGTGTGATCGGCGGCGCGATCTCGGCGCCCTTCGCAGCAGGAGCGGCCTCGATCGGCGGCCAGTGGTCGCTCCGCTACGGCTTCGTCGTCTTCGTCGGCGCGACCATGCTGGCGATCCTGCTGCCTGCCCAGGCCGACACCACCACCGGGGAGCAGCCCGTCGGTCGCCGCGAGCGGTTCCACCTGCCGGCCACGATCGTCTTCGCGCTGCGCTGCAACGTCGGCCTGCGCCTGCTGTCCGGCTTCCTGACGATGTTCATGGCGTTCGTGCTGACGCAGAACCCGTTCCACAACTGGCACCACTCCACCGCGCTCCTGCTCGGGCTCGTCATCGGCGCGGCGGGCCTGGGCAACACGATCGGCATCGGGCTGAGCTCGGTCCTGCGCCGGGTGAACCCTGCCGTCGTGGTGGTGGTCGGACTGATCGCCGACGCGGTCGCCGCGGTGTTCGCCGCGTTGTTCTACGGCCTGTTCGCCTGCGTGGCCCTCGGCCTGACGATCGGTATCGCACAAGCCATGGGCAAGCTCGCCCTGGACGCGACGATCCAGCGCGACGTCCCCGAGACGCACCGCACCTCGGCGTTCGCGCGTTCGGAGACCGTGCTCCAGCTCTCCTGGGTGATCGGCGGCTTCCTGGGCGTGCTGCTGCCCTCGGGCCACCCGGTGCTCGGGTTGGTCCTGCTGGCCGCGCTGATCATCGGCTGGACGTTCTTCGTCCTGGTGGGGCGGCGGGTGGAGCTGGCGCCGGGGCCGGCTCCTGGTCGCGGCTAGTCAGGGTGGAGGGCGGTTGCCAGCAGGCTGCCGACGACCGACCCGACCATGATCACCGCGGCGGGGAGCAGGAAGTACTCGGTCACCTGACTCGTCTGGATGCCACCTCTGAAGGTGTGAGCGTAGAGGCCGGCGCAGAGGTGCCACGCGAACAGCCCGATCGAGGACACGACCCCGGCGACCACAGCAGTCCCGAGCCGACGACGGTTCCCGGCAGCCGCGAGCACCGCATCGGCGGCAGCGAACCCGGCGACGCTGATCAAGGCGTACCAGGAGTACCGGAAAGCGTCGTGACCGAAGCCGGCGTACAGCGCGACGAGCCCGGCCAGCGCCACGATCGTGCCGGTCCCGGGGATCCGGATGGCGGCGGCAGCGATCGCCGCGATCAGCAGAGTTGTGGACAGCGCCAACGCGTCGAGCGCCGTACCGGACAGAGCCGGCAACCAGATGCCGACGTTCCAGACGGCGTAGAGGTCCGCGGTCGAGCGGAGCAGGAAGCCCAGTCCGCAGGCGCCTCCGGCGAGAGTCACCAGCAGGACGACGTCGAGCATCGTCGTGGTGTCCCCGGCTGGGCGCTGCGTCGGGCGCGGGTGTCGCTGGGCCGCGATCCGGGCGGGGACCTGGCCGGGGGCCGGGGACGCGACCGAGGACGCGACCGGGGACGCGACCTGCGGCGCTGCGAAGTACCGCGACGGCGGGGACGCAGGCGCCGCTTGCACCGTCGACGCCTCGGTTGCCTCGGTTGCCTCGGTGGCCTCGTTCGGTCGGGGCGCACCACACGTGGCGCACGACGCGTCGTGGTCCTCGAAGCTCGTCCCACACGTGGGGCAGAACACGCTCATCACGCACCTGACCTTTCGCTCAGGCGAGAGGCTACCGCTCCATCAGTCCAGCTCGTCGGCCAACGCGCGCAGCAGCTTGGCCGTCGGGGCACCGGTCTTGCTGTCCGGGCGGCGACCGGCGCGGTAGGTCTGCTCGACTCCCTCGAGGAGCTTGATCAGGTCCTCCACGATGCCGACCATGTCCTCGGGCTTGCGCTTGGTGGCGTTGCGCTGGGCCGCGGCGACCGACGCGGGCGCGTCCAGGACGCGGACCTGGTGGGCCTGCTCACCCTTGCGCCCCGAGAGGATGCCGAACTCCACTCGAGTCCCCGCCTTGAGCGTGGCGACGCCTTCGGGCAGGGAGGACGAACGCACGTAGACGTCGTCCCCGTCCTCGCGGGACAGGAACCCGAAGCCCTTCTCGGCGTCGTACCACTTGACCTTTCCGGTGGGCACCAGCTCGGCCTTTCTGTGCAGGGAGTGCGGGAGGAATGCGAACAGACAGCCTACGGGCCAGCGGGGTCGCGGCGCGAACGGGTTCGGAGGGTGAACCGGCTCAGCGGAACTGCTCCGGGTCGGCCAGGAGCTCGTTCATCGAGCCCGACCGGAAGCCCAGCGGATCCAGCTCCACGTCCTCGAAACCCGCCGCGCGGACCGCGTCGAGGACCGAGGCCGGGACGCGGCCGACCAGCGCTCGGTCGACCTCGAGGCGGGCACGCTCGCCGAGGTCGCGCACGCGCAGGTCGGTGACCCGCTCACCGGCTGCCACGAACGCATCGCGGGCGGCCTGCTCGGCACGTTCCACGCGCGCGAGCCGGGCCGGGGTGATCTCGATGCCGTAGGCGATCCGCGAGCTCAGGCAGGCAGCCGCCGGCTTGTCCCAGGTGGGCAGGCCCCAGCGGCGCGAGGCCGCGCGCACCTGCGCCTTGGTCAGGCCCGCGTCCAGCAGCGGGGTGACCGCGCCCCGGTCGGCGGCCGCGACGATGCCCGGGCGGAAACCGGCTCGTGCGTCGTCGGCGTTCGTGCCGGTCGCGACGGCGGCCAGCCCCTCCTGCTCGGCGAGCGGGCCCAGGACGTCGAGCAGCTCGCCCTTGCAGAACGCGCAGCGGTCGCCGTCGTTGGCGACGTACCCGGGCTTCTCCATCTCCTCGGTGCGCGGGGTCAGCACGCGCACCCCGAGGCTCGCGGCCAGATCGAGGGCGGGCTGCCGCTCGGAGGCAGGCAGGGCGTCGGAGTACGCCGTCGCGGCGACGACCCGGTCGGAACCCAGCGCGCGGACGGCGGCAGCGAGCAGGAACGCCGAGTCGGCGCCGCCGCTGAAGGCGACCATCACCGAACCCAGCTCGCGCAGCCGCGCCTCCAGCGCAGCGAGTCGCGTGGTCAGCAGGTGCTCGGCGAGCCAGGCCGGGAACTGCGTGAGGTCGTCGAGGACAACGTCGGTGCCGGCAGCCAGGAGCTCCTCGCGGGTGCTGCCGCCGGTGAGCACCGAGACACTCGTGACGCCCGCGGCCCGTGCGCCCTCGACGTCGTGGACGTGGTCGCCGACGTAGATGCTGGCGCCGTGCTCGGCCAGCACCGCCCCCTTCGCCTCGCCCCAGACCCAGCCCTTCACGACGTCGACGTCGAGGCCGAGGTGCTCGACGTGGAGCTGTGCGTTCGGTTCGTACTTGCCGGTGACCACCAGGATCCGGCCGTGCTCGGCGCGCACCGCCGCGAGCGCGTCGATCACGCCCGGCAGCGCGGGGGTCGGCGCGATCGCGTGATCGGGGTAGAGCGCACGGAAACGGTCACCGGCACCCGCGATCTGCTCGGCGGGGAGGTGGGGCTGGAGCATCAGGTCCAGCGGCGGACCGAGCTGCGTGCTCATCTCCTCGGCGGGGAAGTCGACGCCGAGCTCGGCGCCGAGCACCTCCATCACGGCCATGAACCCCGCGGCGGTGTCGATCAGGGTCAGGTCGAGGTCGAACCCCACCACCAGCTGCGCCGCCGAACCCTCCGCCATGCACGTCAGCGTACGTGCGAGCACCGGCAACGGGCACGAGAGGGCGACGCGCTGCGGAACCATCCGTAGAATTGGTCGGATGTCCACGTCGCCCGCGCCGCGCACGCTCGCCGACCAGCTACGCAGCTGGTCCGACGAGCAGCTCGCCGCGCTCCTGGACAGCCGCCCCGACCTCGCCGTGCCGGCTCCGACCGACTCCGCCCAGCTGGCCTCGCGCGCGGTCGTCCGGCTCTCGGTCGTGCGTGCTCTCGACCTGCTCGACCGCTGCGAGCTCGAGACGCTCCAGGCACTGGTGCAGATCGCCCCGGCGTCCGCCGACGACCTGCACGCCGTGCTGGATGCGGACTCGGACTCCGTGGACGCCGCTCTCGCCCGACTCACCACGCTGGCCCTGGCATGGGGCACCCCCGAGGCCTACCGCCCGGTCTCGATCCTTGCCGAGCTGATCGGGCTGCCGGGCGGGCCGGTGCCGCAGGAGGTCACCGCCGCGCTGGCCGAGGTCGACGAGCGCGCCACCGCGATCCTGCGCCACCTCGACGAGACCGACGCCGCCGGCACGGTGGCCGATGCCCGGCGGGTCATCCGCCCGGCTGACGCGAGCACCCCGACCGAGCAGCTGGTCGCGCACCGGTTGCTGATGGCCCGCGACGACCGTCACGTGGTGGTCCCGTGGACCGTGCGGCTCGCGCTGCGCGGTGGCCGCTCGACGGCCGGGCGGATCGACGTCGAGCCGGGTCTCGCCGACACGGAGCGCGACACGGCGCTGGTCGACCGGTCGGCGGCCGGGGCGGCGTACGAGTTCACCCGGCGCACCGAGATGCTGCTGGAGACCTGGGGCACCCGGCCACCCTCGGGACTGCGCGCCGGCGGGCTCGGAGTGCGCGACCTCCGCGCTGCTGCCGAGCTCGTCCACGCCGACCTTCCCACCGCTGCGCTGATCGTCGAGACCGCTGCGGCCGCCTCGCTGCTCGCGCTCGGGATGAACGACGACCTCGACTCGGCCTGGCTGCCGACCGACGCCTACGACAGCTGGATCGCGCGGCCGGCCGCCGAGCGCTGGCTGGTGCTCGCGCGCGCCTGGTTGGAGAACCCGCGCCAGACCTCGGCGGTGGGCGGTCGCGACGGCGACAAGCCGGTGAACGCGCTGTCCCCCGGGCTCGAGCGCGCCTGGTTGCCCGGCGACCGGCGCAGCACCCTGCGGGCTCTGCTCGACCTGCCGACCGGACGCGTGCTGGCTGCCGGGACCGGGGTCGCCTCGGTCGTCGCCCGGTTGCGCTGGCGGCACCCGCGCCGCCCGGCGATGCGGCTCGAGCTGACCGGGACGACGATCGAGGAGGCCTCGAGCATCGGCGTGCTCGGCCTCGGCGGACCGAGCAGCTTCGGCCGCGCGCTGCTCACCGACGCCGATCCGGTGACGGCACTCGCGGCACTGCTCCCGACCCCCGTGGACCACGTGCTGATCCAGGCCGACCTGACCGCGGTCGCGCCCGGTCCGCTGGAGCAGGAGTTCTCGCGCCGCCTCGCGCTGCTGGCCGACGTTGAGTCGCGCGGAGGCGCCACCACCTACCGGTTCACCGTCGACTCGGTCCGGCGCGCCTTCGACTCGGGCTGGTCCGCGGTCGAGGTGAAGGACTTCCTCGCCTCCTCCTCGCGCACGCCCGTGCCGCAGGCCCTGGACTACCTCGTCGACGACGTCTCGCGGCGCTTCGGCACCCTGCGGCTCGGCGTCGCGGAGTCGTTCCTGCGCAGCGACGACGAGACCGCACTGACCGAGCTGATGCACCACACCGGCGCCGCGTCGCTGCGGCTGCGCCGGATCGCACCGACCGTGGTGGTCTCCGACGTACCGCTCCAGGTGCTGCTGCCGAGGCTGCGCGAGCTCGGCACCGCACCGGTGGTCGAGGCCGCCGACGGCACCGTGCGGGTCGCGCGGCCCGACGAGTTCCGCTCGCGCACACCGCGTCCGCGCCCCGGCTCCGGGATCGGCGAGGCGCGGCTCGCGGCCAGGACCTCGGCCGTCGTCGCTGCCGTGCGTGCCGGTGACCGGGCGGCCGCCGAACGGCCCGCGCGCGGCCCCGCGACCACCCCGGCCGACGTCATGACGATCCTGCGCCAGGCAGCCCAGGAACGCGGCGAGGTCTGGATCGGTTACCTCGACAACCACGGCACCGCGACCGAGCGCGTCGTGCGGCCGCTCGAGGTCGGCGCCGGCCGGCTCTCGGCGTACGACGCGCGCAGCGACGAGGTCCGCACGTTCGCCATCCACCGCATCACCGAGGCCAGGAGGTCCACGCAGTGAACGACGGTCCGCTGATCGTCCAGTCGGACAAGACGATCCTGCTCGAGGTCGACCACGAGAAGGCCGCCGAGGCCCGGCGGGCGATCGCGCCCTTCGCCGAGCTGGAGCGTTCCCCCGAGCACATCCACACCTACCGGCTGACCCCGCTGGGACTGTGGAACGCGCGCGCCGCGGGCCACGACGCCGAGCAGGTCGTCGACGCCCTCCTCGCCTACAGCCGGTACGCCGTGCCGCACTCGCTGCTGGTCGACGTCGCCGAGACGATGGACCGCTTCGGCCGGCTGCGCCTGGAGAAGCACCCGACGTACGGCCTGGTCCTGGCCAGCTCGGACAAGGCGGTCTTCTCCGAGGTCATCCGCTCCAAGAAGGTCGCCGGCATGCTCGGTGAGCAGATCGAGGCGGTGCCCGGCTCGGAGGGCACCATCGCGGTCCACCCCTCGCAGCGCGGCAACCTCAAGCAGGCCCTGCTGAAGCTCGGCTGGCCGGCCGAGGACTTCGCCGGCTACGTGGACGGCGAGGCGCACGCGATCGAGCTCACGCAGGACGGCTGGGAGCTGCGCGACTACCAGCTCCAGGCCGCGGAGTCCTTCTGGCACGGCGGCTCAGGAGTCGTGGTGCTCCCGTGCGGGGCCGGCAAGACGATCGTCGGCGCCGCCGCGATGGCACACGCGCAGGCGACCACGCTGATCCTGGTCACCAACACCGTCAGCGCGCGGCAGTGGAAGGCCGAGCTGCTCAAGCGCACCAGCCTGACCGAGGACGAGATCGGCGAGTACTCGGGTGCCCGCAAGGAGATCCGCCCGGTCACCATCGCGACGTACCAGGTCCTGACGCTGCGACGGAAGGGCGACTACCCGCACCTCGAGCTGCTCGACGCCCGCGACTGGGGACTCATCGTCTACGACGAGGTGCACCTGCTGCCCGCGCCGATCTTCCGGATGACCGCAGATCTCCAGGCACGCCGGCGCATCGGCCTGACCGCGACCCTGATCCGCGAGGACGGCCGCGAGGGCGACGTCTTCAGCCTGATCGGCCCGAAGCGGTTCGACGCGCCCTGGAAGGACATCGAGGCGCAGGGCTACATCGCCCCGGCCGACTGCGTCGAGGTCCGCGTCACCCTGACCGACGGCGAGCGGCTGGCCTACGCCACCGCGGAGCCGGACGAGCGCTACCGGCTCGCCTCGTGCACCTTCTCCAAGACCCGGGTGGCCGAGGAGCTGGTCGCGCTGCACCGCGGTGAACCGACGCTGGTCATCGGCCAGTACCTCGACCAGCTCGACGAGCTCGGGGACCACCTCGGCGCACCGGTGATCAAGGGCGAGACGAGCGTGAAGGAGCGCGAGGAGCTCTTCGCCGCCTTCCGCACCGGCGAGATCGACCTGCTGGTCGTCTCCAAGGTCGCCAACTTCTCCGTCGACCTGCCCGAGGCCGCTGTCGCGATCCAGGTCAGCGGCTCGTTCGGCTCACGTCAGGAGGAGGCCCAGCGCCTGGGGCGGCTGCTGCGCCCGAAGGCCGATCGCCGCACCGCCCGCTTCTACGCGGTCGTGGCGCGCGACACCGTCGATGCCGACTTCGCCCAGAACCGCCAGCGCTTCCTGGCCGAGCAGGGCTACGCCTACCGGATCGTCGACGCGGCCGACATCGACCGGATCGACGACTGAGGGGCGCTCAGGGGCGCCGGACCGCCGGGCAGCTCAGGTCCGAGCGCCGACCGGCCTGACGGGCCGGGACCGCGCCGGTGGCGAGGAAGGCCGCGATCCTGTCGTCCACGCACGCGACGCCGTCGAGCGCTGCTGCGTGGGTGGTCCCACCGACCCCGGCGATCAGAGAGGCCGTCGGGAACAGGCCTCGGGTCCGCAGGGCCCCGCTGTACGGCGTCGCGGCGTCGCGGGTCTCGCTGATCAGCAGGATCTTGGCGCCCTGGGCGACCAGGGCCGCGCCGCTCACGCTGACCCGGGGGCGCGCCGGGGCCGGCCAGGCGATGCAGGGAGCGTTGTACCAGGTGTTGTCCCAGGCCATGTAGGGATGCTTCGCGTGCACCCGCCAGGTATCGCGGACCTGCACCGACCAGGCCGGCGCCCGCTGATCCGTGCACTGCACCGCGTTGTAGACCGCGTAGAGGTTGTCCGCCGCCGCACCCCGGTTGTCGTCGGCATACGTGGCGTACAGCGCGCCGCCGCGGTGGTAGCGCACCAGGGCCGAGTACGCCGATGCCGTCGCCGGCCACGCGTTCACCGTGTAGGTCAGGTCGACCATCGCATCGCGCAGCTCATCGGGCCCCAGCCGCCCACCCGCGGACGGGTGCCGGTCGAGGGCGCGCAGCTCGGCGTAGAAGCCGTGCCGCAGCGCCGCCACGCTCGTGCCGAGGTGGTAGCGGCGCGGGTGCGCGGCGACCCAGCGGAAGAAGGAGGTCAGGGCGTTGTCGAACCAGACGTCCTGGTCGATGTTGGCGCCGTACCAGTAGCGCGTCGGGTCGACCACGCCGGCGAGCACGAAGCGACCGACCCGCGCCGGGTAGAGCGTCGCGTAGACCTCGCCCAGGTAGGTGCCGTAGGAGAAGCCGAGGTAGTTGAGCTTCTCCAGCGCGGCGCGCCGCGGGCTCACCGAGGGCAGCTGGGCCTGGAGCGCGGCGCGCAGGCTCTCCATGTCCTGGGCGGTGTCACGGGTGGTCATGAAGGGCAGCAGGCCGTGCGCGCTGCTGCGGCCGCAGGCGGCGGCGTACCCCTTGATCTTGCGCAGCCAGAACCGCATCAGCGTCCGGGTGCGTGGCACGTAGCTCGGGCGGTTCGCCCCGAAGTACCTCGGGTTGCAGTGCAGGGATGGCTGGCTCGCACCGACCCCGCGCGGGTCGAACCCGATCCAGTCGTAGCGCCGCGCCGAGGTCACCGGGACCGAGTAGGCCCGGAACGGCTCGTCGGTCCCGCTCACGCCGGGACCGCCCGGGTTGCCCACGACGATGCCGAGGTAGGAACCGGCAGACGGGTCAGCGGCCAGCCGGGTGACCGCCAGCCGCACGGTGCGCCCGTCGTCGGGGTGGGCGTAGTCCAGCGGCACGGTCAGGGTGCTGTGGCAGAACCCTCCGCTGCAGCCGGTCCAGGCGGCGAGGGTCGCGATGGATGCGGGGGCGGCCGCAGCCGGGCCCGCTGCGGTCGAGGTGATGCCGGCGAGCCCGGCGAGCAGCAGCAGTGCGCAGAGCAGACCCGCGAGCGGGGACAACCTCTTCACGTGCACACACCTTCTCCGGGTCGGTCTCCAGGCTCTCCCGCCGACCGGGCCGGCGTCCAGCGGAACGCGGAACCTCTCAGTCGACCGGGATACCGAGGGCGAGCTGGTGGGCGTCGTCGAGGAGCAACCGCCAGGCGCGCACGGCCGCGGTGTCGACGTACGCCTTGGTCCACGAGCCGTCGGGTCGCACCTCGGCACCGAGACCGAACTGCCGTACGCCGGCGCGCACCAGCCACGGCACCAGAGCGCCGTCCAGGCCGCCGGAGGCGAGCACCAGCGCGGCGACCGCCGGGGACGCGGTGGCCCGGGCGATGACCTCCTCACCGCCCGAGGCCAGACCGCGCGTCGAGCCGGCGGTCGCGACCGCGCTCAGGCCCGGCAGGCCGACGACGTCGCGCCACGCGCGCCGCGGGTCCAGGCACTGGTCGAAGGCGCGGTGGAAGGTCCACGGCGTGCCGACCAGCTCGTGCGCGAGCTCGGCGCAGGTCGCGCGGTCGACCTCGAGGTGCTCGTCGAGGAAGCCGAAGGAGACACCCTCGGCACCGAGCTCCACGTAGGTCTGCGCCAGGTGGAGGAGGTGGGAGAAGGCGGGGCCGTCGACCGAGAGCCGGTCCTCGGTGCGCAGCACGACCCGCACCGGGAGGTCCGTCTCGCGGAGCACCGCGGACAGCGCGGCGGGCTCGGGCGAGCGGCCGCCGGACTCGGGCTCGGTCATCACGAGCAACCGGTCCGCTTCGCCCTCGGTCGCGGCGGCGGCGTCCCGGGCGTGCAGGACGGTCACCTCGAGCAGGGGCGCCGATTCGGGGTCTGTTGACACAATGGTCATCGTGGCACTCGACGACCCGGTGATGACGGCACGCGCGCTCGTGTTGCGCGACCTCGAGGCGACCGGGGTCGCCGACGCCGACGCGGTCTCGCTCCTCGAGGACGCCGTCGCGCAGCGGGCGTGGTGGCTCGAGCAGTGGCCGGCCGGACGCGACTTCGTCGTCGGCCTGGTCGCCCAGGACGTCCAGGACGGCCTGCTCGAGCACGCCGGACGCTGGCCGGTGTGCCCGGCCTGCGAGACGGCCACCCACGCCCTGTACGTCGACCCGGACCTCGGCGGACCGGACCCGACCTGGGTCTGCGAGGAGGCCGGGATCGTGGTCGCGCCGGTCGGCGGGCTGACCTCGGCGCCCTAGCCCCAGATCGGAGCGGCCATCCACACGTGCGTCCCGACCGGCGCCGAGGCCACCATGCGCTGGGTTCCCGGGTCCCAGACGCCGATCTCGTCGGCGTGCGCGACCAGCAAGCGAGCCGAGCCTCGGGACCAGGCCAGCGGCGACCAGCCCGCCGGCAGCTCGGCGGTCCGTCCGGGCGTGCTCACGACCCGCGCACGGGGCTTCTCGCAGGCACCTCTCGCGGGTGGGTTGATGGGGAGCGTCGTGGCGACCAGCGGTCGGTCAGCCGAGGCGACCAGGAGCACGCCGCAGTAAGCGCTCCCGAGGTCGCGTGATCCCGTCCTGGTCACCTCGATGAGGCGCGCCGCCGGAGTATTCGCACGCAGGATGGCGAATCGCCGGCCGCCCACCCCCGTCGCGAGCCCGTTCAGACGCGTGTGGCGCAGACGCGGGTCCGGGATCCACCGGTGGGCCTCGGGCGACCAGGTCGCGAAGCCGCCGCCCGCCCGGACCGCGACGATCTTCCCCGCGCTCGAGATCGTCGGGCCGAACAACCCGCTGCCGGGCTGGGCCAGCGTCGTCAGCCTGTCCCCCTGGAGCTCGAAGACCCCGTCGGTGGCGAACCCGCCCTCGGAAGGATCGATGTCCGAACCACCGATCACGATCCGCGTGCCGTTCCCCGAGACGTTCGAGAGCAGCGGCGTCCGGGGACGCACCTGCGCCGGGTCCAGCCCGCTGGAGTCGACGACGCCCAGGCCGGCCTTGAGCACGTCGTCGCCCGCCATGACGTAGACCCGGGCCGCCCCGAAGGCCTGCAGGACACCGGCGACCGCAGCAGGATCTCCACCCGGGCCGTGCTTCGCGTGAGCTGCTCGTCCTCCGCACGCAGCGAGGCTCGGCACCAGGACCAGGGCGGCGCAGACGAGGGCCGCGCGGCGAACCGCGCGGCCCTCGTTCCGGCTCAGTAGCGTGCCTGACGGCAGGCCTGGAACTGCGGGACCATGCTGGTGATGTTGCCACCCTGGTACTCGTAGAGGGCGTGGGACACGTTGCCCTTGAAGTCATTCGTGCCGAAGCCCGGGTAGGTGTACTTCCACTGACCGTTGACCTGGTTGCCGGAGTTGCCCGAGAGGTTGCCGCAGATCCCGGCTCCGATGCCGCCGGTCTCGTGCCCACCGGTCGAGAGCGGGAGTGATCCGGAGATCGAGGTCGCCTTGGTCAGCGCCACCTTGAACCCCAGGGTCGCCTTGACCTGGCCCGAGTCGACCGCGGTGCCCCACTTGTAGCCGATCAGGTGGTTGGTCGATCCGGTCATGCTGACCTCGGAGTCGGTCCCGGCCATCCGCTGGTAGCTGTGCTTGTTGCGGGACCCGCCGATGACGCACTGCTCGAACTGGGTGGTCCAGAGTCCGCTGACCACGCGCGCGTTCGGCACCCGGTAGAAGAAGTCGGTGTAGTGCACCTCCCAGGAAGTGCTCGAGTAGTCGATGTGCCAGGGCACGTAAGCCTTCAGCCCACCACCGAGCTTGGTGGTCTTGACGCAGTCGTAACCGGCGCCGTCCGCGGCCGTGCGCGCGGCGGTGGCCGGCACCAACGTCCCGGTCGTGGTGATCTTGTCGACCCCGCTCGGAGGCAGCTCGCGGTTGGTGTGTCCCGCCACGGTGTCGAGCTGGTCGTCACGAGCAAAGCCGGGGGCGGCGAGGCCGACGCACAAGGTGGCGACGGCGGCGAGGATGAATGAAGCTCTGCGCATCGGTGAGTCCTTCCGGGAGGGGTCCTGACCCGCGTCCTCGGCGACTGCGTCGGACGGCGATGGCCGCACGCTAGGCAGCGCCGTCAGAGCCGGTCAACGACCTCGATTCCGGACGCTAGACCGCATCGACGGTCTCGTTAGATCCGTCGGTCGAGCACACAGCTACCGGAGGTGCTCGGGCCTGAGAACAGGCACCCAGAGGGTGTAGCGGTCGGCCCGGTAGATGCTGCGGGTCACCTCGACGGCGACCTCGCGGCAGAAGGAGCGGCGCGAGATGTGCAGCACCGGGGCGCCCGGTTCGAGCTCGAGCGCCTCGGCCTCCTCCTCGGTCGCGACGGCCGCGACGACCGAGTCCTCGCCCCAGGTGGGCATCAGGTCACGGTCGGCGAAGAAGTAGTACAGGCTCGCGGGCAGCGCCTCGTCGAGGAAGCGCGGGAAGGTGTCCAGCGAGAGGTAGACGTGCTGGATGGCGATCGGCTGGCTGTCGGCGAGACGGAGCCGCTCCCAGTGCACGATCGGCGAGCCGACCTCGGCCTCCAGCGCGCGCGCCAGGCCCGGGCCGGCGGTCTCGCGGCGTGCGAGCAGGGTCTTGGACTCCGGGACCTTGCCGCGCCGCTCCATCTCCTCGGAGAAGGACGAGAGCCGCATCTGCATGTCGATCAGCGGCTTGGTCACGAAGGTGCCGCGTCCGGGGATCCGCTCCAGCAGACCCTGGGCCACCAGGCCGTCGAGGGCGTGCCGCACGGTCATGCGCGCGACGCCGAACTGCTCGACGAGGTCGCGCTCGGAGGGCGCCGGGCTGCCCGGCTCGGCGTCGACGATCAGCGAGCGCACGTACTCGCGCACCAGCAGGTGCTTGCGCCCCCGCTGGGTCGCAGAAATACCGTGCTCGGCCAAGATGGGCTCCCCTCCGCTCCGACTCGCCACGATAGCGACGACCAGCGATCCCCGACGGCATTTTGGAATCATCCCTCCGCTACCCGGCTACCCCGCGACGACGCGGTCGAACCCTCTTGCGCCTGTGCGCGGTGCCTCTGGGTTAACCGCTCGCTAACTGTCCGCGGCCGGTGCGAGACTCGCCACGATGAGCACCGCCGCCCCGAAACCCTCCTTGTCGTCCTTCTGGCACGACCTTCCGCGCGAGGGCAAGCTGCTGCTCTCGGTGGTCGCGTTCGAGTTCGTCGGGTCGGGTCTGGTGCTGCCGTTCTGGACCGTCTACCTGCACGACCTGCGCGGCTACTCCTACAGCGTCGTCGGGGTGCTGCTCGCGGTGATGTCGGCCGCCGGCGTCGCTGCCGCATGGCCCGGCGGCAAGCTGATCGACCGCATCGGGGCCCGCAGGACGATGCTGCTGATCCTGCTCGCGGCGAGCACCGGGCAGGCGCTGGTCGCCTTCGCGGACAACGCGGTGCTGACCGTCATCGCGATCTCGATCATCGGCGCCGGCTTCGGGATGGGGTGGCCGGCCTCGCAGTCGCTGATCGCCACGGTCGTCCCCTCCCCGATCCGGGCGCGGTACTTCGGCATCAACTTCTCCTTGCTCAACCTGGGCATCGGGATCGGCGGCATCATCGGCGGACTGGTCACCGACGTGCACCACCTCGCCACGTTCCAGGCCATGTACCTCGGCGACGCCGTGAGCTACCTGCCGAGCCTGTTCCTCCTGCTGGTCCCCCTGCGTCACATCGGCAAGCCGGTCGCCCAGCCCGGGGGTGAGGACGGCGGCGGGGACATCAGCTACGCGGAGGTCCTGCGGGCTCCTGCGATGCGGACGGTGACCGCACTGTTCTTCGTCTCGGCCTTCGTGGGCTACGCCCAGCTCAACGCCGGGATGCCGGCCTACGCGCACGACATCGGCGAGGTCTCCACCCGGGGCCTCGGCTTCGCCTTCGCGGCGAACACGGTGGTGATCGTGCTGCTCCAGCTGGTCGTGCTCCAGCGGATCGAGGGACGTCGCCGCACGCGCGTGATCGTGGTGATGTCGGTGATCTGGGCGACCTCGTGGGGCCTGCTGGCCGCCAGCGGCATCGCACCCGGCACCGCGTCCGCGACGCTGGCGGTCGCCGCCTGCGCCTCGGTGTTCGCCCTCGGCGAGACGCTCCTGCAACCCACGATGCCGGCGATCGTCAACGACCTGGCGCCCGATCACCTGCGCGGGCGCTACAACGCACTGACCACGATCTCGTTCCAGTCGGCCTCGATCCTCGGCCCGATCATCGCCGGGCTGATGATCCAGCACCACCTGCACCTCGAGTTCATCGTGATGCTGGTGCTCGGGTGCGGCCTGACCGCCTGGCTCTCCGCGGTGCGCCTGGAACCCCAGCTCGACGACGTCGCGAACGGGCTGGCCACGCGCGGTGAGACCAGCCCGGACGCGCCGGTCGAGATCGTGGAGATCGTCGAGCAGGCCGCGAAGACGACTCCCTGAGGTCTCGAACATCTGTTCGATTCGGGGTTAGGATGGCGGGGTGTCCGTCGCCTTCCAGCCCTCGCTCTTCGACGAGCCCGACCCCGGTCCGCTGCCGCTCGCGGGTCTGGAGCGCACCGTGCTGGGTGACGGCGCCTGGATCGACGTGCTGCCCGGCTGGTTCCGCGGCGCCGACGAGCTCTTCGCCCGCCTGGTGCGTGAGGTCCCGTGGCGCGCGGAGAGCCGCGCGATGTACGACCGCGTGGTCGACGTACCGCGGCTGGTGCACACCTACGGCATCGGCGAGCAGCTCCCGGACCCGGCGCTGACCGAAGCCCGCGACGCCCTGACCTCGCACTACGCCGGCGAGCTCGGCGAACCGTTCGTGACAGCCGGCTGCTGCTACTACCGCGACGGCCAGGACTCGGTGGCCTGGCACGGCGACAACCTCGGTCGCGGTCGCAGCCACGACACCCTGGTCGCGATCGTGTCGTTCGGCAGCCCCCGCAAGCTGCTCCTGCGCCCGCGCGGCGGCAGCACCGCCGTCACGCGGGCCCTCGGCCACGGCGACCTGCTCGTCATGGGCGGCTCGTGCCAGCGCACCTGGGAGCACGCCGTGCCGAAGACCAGCAAGCCGGTCGGCCCGCGGGTCAGCGTGCAGTTCCGTCCGCGCAACGTCTTCTGACGTCGCCACGGACATGCACAACCGCCGTATTCGTGCCCATCAGAGCCGGATAGGCGCAGTTGTGCATGTCCGACTACGCATGTCAGCGTTCTTCTCGCTCGACCGAGCGGATCAACCAGGCAGCGACCGAAGCCGTGACAGCGCCGACCGTGGCGACTCCGACGATCATCACGCCGACGGCGATGAAGCGACCCTCGACCGTCACCGGGTAGCGGTCCCCGTAGCCGACTGTCGTCACCGTCTCCGCCGCCCACCACAACGCGTCACCGAGAGACGTGATGTTCGCGCCGGCAGCGTCCTGCTCGGCGTCGAGCATCGCGATCGATCCGAGGGCGACCGCGGCCACTGCGACGCCGATCACGTAGGCCGTCACGCGCCCGATCAGCGAACCGGCCATCGACCGGTTGACGATGCGCGCCAATGCGAGGAGCCGGATCAGGCGGAGCGGCCGCAACATCGGGATCGCGATCAGCGCGGCGTCGTACCAGTGTCTGCGCACGTACGTCGGGCGGTGCTCGGCCAGATAGATCCTCACGCCGAAGTCGACAGCGAAGGCCGTCCAGACCGTCCAGCTGCACACGGTCAGGAGCGTCCTGAGATCCGGGTCCATACCCTCGTCGAGCACGGGCCAGGCGTAGGCGACGAGGAACGCCGTGGCGAGCAGCAGGAGCGGGACCTCAGCCTTGCGCTCCCACTTCTCGACCCGGGTCACCGCGAAGGTCAGCCCGCGCTGTTGACGTGGATGAAGTACTGCCTGGTGTTGTAGGTCAGCGGGACGAGGGTGCCGAACCGGATCACGAACGCGTAGTCACCGGCCGTGGTCGGCGTCCCGTTGATCTCGCCGGTGATCGCGTTGATGTTCAGGCCCGGAGGCAGGCTGCCACCGATCACGCTCCACCGTGCCGCGAGACCGCCGTTGCCGCTCAACGTCGTGTCGTAGACCGTGCCCACGGTCCCGTTGGGAAGCACCGGTGGGGTGTTGAAGGTCGGAGCCCCCGCCATCGCCACGTGGATGGAGAGCACCTTCGTCCCGGTCAGCCCGGTGATCCCGTCGGTGAACTTCACCGTGAACTGCTCGTTCGTGGGATCGGTCAGGGTCGTCGGGGTTCCGGAGATGACGCCCGCGGGCGACAGCGTCAGGCCGGCAGGCAGCACGCCCGAGGCGATGCTCCACGTCCCGGAGCCCGAGCCGCCGGTCTTGGTCAGCTGGTGGTTCCCGTACGCCGAGCCCCTGGTGGCATCGGGCAGCGAGGACGTCGTGACCACGGGGTTGTCGAAGATCGTCAGCGTGAGCGCCTTGCTCGCGAAGGTGCCCGACTCGGTCTCGGTGAACGTGAAGGTCACCGGGAAGTCACCGCCCACCGTCGGCGTGCCCGACAGCGCACCGGTCGCCGGGTTGAGCGAGACGCCCGTCGGCAGGCCGCCGCTGGTGATCGACCACGTGCCGGGGTTCGTCGTGGAGGTCGCGAGCTGGCCGCTGTAGGGCTGCCCCTTGATCCCCAGCGGCAGCGAGGTCGTGCTGATCACCGGGTTCGGCGCCGGGTTCACGTGCAGCGTGAGGTCCTTGGCCGCGACCTTGTTCGAGACGTCCTCGGTGTAGGTGAAGTGCAGCGGGAAGTCACCGCTGACCGTCGGCTTGCCGGACAGCGTGGCCGTGCTCGCGTCGAAGGTGATGCCCGTCGGCAGCGTGCCGGTCATCGCCCAGGTGCCCGGGAGCACCCCGGCCGAGAGCGTCAGCGTCGTGGAGTACCCACCGGTGAACGCGGTCGCGTTCGGCAGCGAGGTCGTGGTGATCACCGGGTCCGGTGCCGCCGCGACCAGGATCGCGAAGCCCTTCGTCGCGTGGGTTCCCGACTCGGTCTCGGTGAACGTCACGGTGAGCGTGTAGTTGCCCGCCGTGGTGGGCGTGCCGCTGAAGACACCGGTCGTGGTGTTGAAGCTGATCCCGGGCGGCAGCGCCTCGGCGACCGACCAGGTCCCGGCGTTGCCGGTCTT
>JBJMIO010000059.1:0-5926 GCA_045806765.1 Marmoricola sp. | reverse complement strand
GGTTCAGCCGGCCTTGGCCGCCCCCGCCGCTTTCTTCTCCTTCTTGTACGCACGCACCTTGCCGAGCGAGTCCGGGTCCACGACGTCGGCCACCGAGCGGTACCCGTCGAGCGCGTAGTCGCCCACGGCCTTCTCCCAGCCCGCCGGCTTCACACCGAGCTGCTTGGCCACCAGTGCGGTGAAGATCTGCGCCTTCTGCTTGCCGAAGCCCGAGAGCGCCATCACGCGCTTGACCAGGTCGGCGCCGTCGGCCGCCTCGGTCCAGATGCGCGAGGCGTCACCGCCGTAGATGTCGACGACGTCGGAGGCGACCGCCTGGATCTTGGTGGCCATCGAGCCGGGGAAACGGTGCACGGCCGGAGGCGTCGCGCACATCGCCGCGAACTTCTCCGGATCGGCCGACGCGATCGCGGCCGGGTCGAGGGTCCCGAAGCGGTCCAGCAGCTTCGCCGGACCGCGGAACGCGTGCTCCATCGGGTACTGCTGGTCGAGAAGCATGCCGAGCAGGAGCGCGAACGAGTCGTCGGAGAGGACCTGGTCGGCAGCGACGTCGCCGGTGATCTGGATGGCCATGTCCACATCCTCCCCCATCCCCACCGACAGTCCTCAACGACCTGTGGAGGGCCTCTGCGCCGGCACGCCCGGTCGGCGCACGCTGGTCGCATGGACCTCGAGACCCAGCTCGCACGCGCCGTACGCCGCCACGCGCGGACCACCTCGTCGCGCTCGCGGGTCTCGCCGTGGTTGCGCCTCGGTCCGCCCGCGGGCCAGCACCTCGGCTTCGCCGACCATGCGGCCTACGACGCCGGCCTGCGCGCTGACGTGATCGAGCGGGCCCTCGACGGCTTCGACCCCGCCGCTGCTCCCCCGCTGGCCTGGCTGACCCGCTCCGGTGCTCCGGTGCCAGGCGACCTCGACCTCGCCTGGCTCGCCGCCTGCCGCGAGGCCTTCGGGCGGCACGGGATCGAGCTGGACGGCTTCTACCTGCTGACCCGCGAGGTGTGGACCGACCTGCTCGGCGACGGCACCGTCACCACCGTCCGGATCGGCCGGCGCCGCCCGCACGCCTCAGCACCGGCGGACGGGCTCGTGGTCGTGCACCCGCTCTGAGCACACACGCCGCCTGGATCACCAGGTGTGCACGGGCTCGTTGCTGTGCATCCGCTCGCGGTAGTCCAGCAGTGTCAGGCGCAGCGCCTCGTCACGGTCGGCCCCTGCGTCCTGTCGTTCGTGCACCCGGTCGCGGTACCAGCTCGCGCCGTTGCGACCCAGGGTGCAGCGCGCCTCGATGATCCCCAGCAGCCGGTCGATCTCCGGGGTGTCGACGCCCCACTCCTCCAGCCCGGTCCGCGCCAGCGGGAGCAGACGCCGCACCGTCAGCTCGGTGGCCGAGACCTGGCCGACCCCGGGCCAGTAGATCTGGGCGTCGATGCCGTCGCGCGCGGCGATGTGGAAGTTCTCCTCGGCGGCCGAGAACGACATCTGCGACCACAGCGGCCGCTCGTCGGCGGCCAGCGCCCGGGTCAGGCCGAAGTAGAAGGCGGCGTTGGCCATCGTGTCGACCACCGTCGGGCCGGCCGCCAGCACCCTGTTCTCGACCCGCAGGTGCGGGGTGCCGTCGACGACGTCGTAGATCGGCCGGTTCCAGCGGTAGATGGTCCCGTTGTGCAGCCGCAGCTCGTGCAGCGAGGGGGTGCCGCCGCTCTCGAGCACGGCCAGCGGGTCCTCGTCCTCGACGATCGGGAGCAGGGCCGGGAAGTAGCGCACGTTCTCCTCGAACAGGTCGAAGATCGAGGTGATCCAGCGCTCGCCGAACCACACCCGCGGCCGCACGCCCTGCGCCTTGAGCTCGTCGCTGCGCGTGTCGGTGGCCTGCTCGAACAGCGGGATCCGGGTCTCGCTCCACAGCTCCTTGCCCAGCAGGTACGGCGAGTTGGCACCGAGCGCGAGCTGGACCCCGGCGATCGCCTGGGCCGCGTTCCAGTACGACGCGAAGTCCTCCGGGCTGACCTGGGTGTGCAGCTGGGTGCTGGTGCACGCCGCCTCCGGCATGATCGAGTCCGCGGTCGTCTCGAGCCGCTCGACCCCGCGCACCGAGATGGCGATGTCCTCCCCGCGGGCGTGCAGGATCTGGTCGGAGAGCAGCCGGTAGCGCGGGTTCGGGCTGAGCGTCGCGGGAGTCAGGTGACCCTCCTCCAGGGTCGGCAGGATCCCGATCATGACCAGGTGGGCGCCCACCGCGGCCGAGCGCTCCTCGGCGTCGTTGAGGCTGGCGCGCAGGTCGGACTCGAAGGCCGGTACGCCGCCTTCGCCCAGCCGGCGCGGCGCGACGTTGATCTCGATGTTGAACTGGCCCAGCTCGGTCTGGAAGTCGGGGTTGGCGATCGAGGCGAGCGCCTCGGCGTTCTTCAGCGCGGGGCGGCCCTGGTCGTCGACGAGGTTGAACTCGATCTCCAGGCCGGTCATCGGGTCCTCGGCCTCGAAGTGCGCCTGGCGCAGCATCAGCGCGAAGACGTCGAGGCAGCGCCGTACCTTCTCGCGGTGCGCCGTCCGGTCGGCCCGGCTGAACTCCTGCTGATCCACGTCCTGGCCCATGAACCGACCCTAGAGGGGCCCGACGAACCAGGACAGTCCCTCACGACGCCTGTGGATCGGCACCGAAGGCCGCGAAGATCCGCAGCGCGTCCACCCGCTGGGGCGCCCACACGCTCGGTGGCACCGCCTGGTCGACGAGCATCGCGACGTAGTGGGCCAGCGGATCGTCCGGGTCGGCCTCCAGGCACCGGTCCACCGCGCACCAGGCCAGCGCACCGTCCCCGGCCAGCCACGCGGCGAAGCCGAGCAGACCGCTGGCGCCCGGGACCAGGTCGGCCGGCGCGCGACGGACCAGCCCCCGCCACAGCTCGACGTGCAGGTGCGCGTCGTGCCGGGTCATCGGCGCCCACGCCACCTCCCTCACGGCCTCGAAGGAGACCAGCACCAGGACCCGGGCGGCATCTTTGGTGCTCGGTGGTGCGGCGCCCTGGACCACCAGCTCGGACAGCAGGGTGTCCAACCACCGGGCGTGCTCGGTCAGCGCGAGCCCCAGCGGGCCACCGCCGAGACCCGTGGCGCTGAGCCGGTCCAGCACCCGCGCCGCCTCCTCGGCCACGGCCTCGGCGGCCTCGGCGTCGGTGCCGACGAGCGAGTCGCGCACCGCCGCCCGGCTCTCGAAGACGACCCGGCCCTCCAGGACCCCGGCAGCGGTGAACGGGTGCGAGCCGAGGTCGTACGGCGTGCCGGGATCCTCTGGATCGTCGACCGCGTGGAAGCGTTCACCATCGGCCCGGATCACGTCCACGATCCCGACCCCGTCCCCGACCAGTCCCGGCACCAGCCGGTCGGCGAAGGACTCGCAGGCCGCGACGTCGTCGGAGTAGATGACCACCCCGACCATCTGGACACCGTGGCGGCGCACGACGTCGCGCAGCATCCGGCTCACCGAGCGCTGCTCGGCGTCGGTCACCGGCAGGTCGACCCGTGCGTGGAAGGAGGTCGGTGGTCCGCCACTCTTGCCGAGCGTCAGCAGCACCACCGAGTCCTCGGGGTGGAAGCCGATCACGTACGGGACGATCGCAAGCAGGTCCAGCGGGGTGCGAGCGGTGAAGGTCTTCATCACCGCAGCCTCGGTCGCGAGGCGACCCGACCGGGCCGCGCCAGCAGCGGCCTGTGGACCCGACCCACCCAGGAACGCCCTGTGGAGGATCCGGCAGCGCGGCGCGTAGCAACGAGCGACGTCGGTGCGCGTGCGTACGATCGGGCCGTGCGTGCCGAGCCGTCGATCCTCCACATCGACCTCGACGCGTTCTTCGCCTCCGTCGAGCAGCGTGACAAGCCCTCGCTGCGCGGCAAGCCGGTCGTGGTGGGCGGCGTCGGCGGTCGCGGCGTGGTGGCCACCGCGTCGTACGAGGCCCGCGCCTTCGGCGTGCACTCGGCGATGCCGACCGCCGAGGCGCGGCGGCGCTGCCCCAACGCCGCGTTCCTCGTCGGTCGCTTCCACGCCTACCGCAGCACCAGCCGTGCGGTGATGGAGCTGCTGCGCGGCATCAGCCCGCTGGTCGAGCCGCTCTCGCTCGACGAGGCCTTCGTCGACCTCGCTGCCTCTGACCTCGGCGACCTGTCCGTCGCCGGGGTCAGTGCCTTCGCGCGCGAGCTGAAGGAGAAGGTGCAGCACGTGACCGGCGGGCTCTCGGGCTCGGTGGGCATCGGCAGCTCGAAGTTCATCGCGAAGATCGCCAGCGAGCTCGACAAGCCCGACGGCATGGTGGTGATCGCGCCCGGCATGGAGCAGGACCTGCTGCGCCCGATGCAGGTCACCGTGATCCCCGGCGTCGGTCCGGCGACCGCGGAGAACCTGCGGCGGATCGGCGTGCAGACCGTCGCCGAGCTCGAGGCGATCAGCGAGGACGAGCTCGTCCGGGTGCTCGGCAAGGCCCAGGGACACAGCCTCTTCCAGCTCGCCCGCGCCCAGGACGACCGGCCGGTGGTGGCCGAGCGCGAGGCGAAGTCGGTCAGCGTCGAGGACACCTACGAGACCGACCACGTCGACCGGCGGATCCTCGACGCCCTCGTCGAGCGGCAGGCGGGCAAGGTCACCGAGCGGCTGCGCAAGGCCCGGCTGTCGGGGCGCACCGTGACCCTCAAGGTCCGCCTGCACGACTTCTCCACCCACACCCGCTCGGCGACGCTGCCCGGTCCGACCGATGACGCGCGCACCGTCTCGCGGATCGCCCGCACCCTGCTCGCCGAGCTCGACACCTCCGGCGGCGTACGGCTGCTCGGGGTCGGTGTCTCCGGCCTGGCTGACTGGATCCAGGACGACCTGTTCAGCGACACCGAGGACGAGACGCCCGAGGTGGTCGACGAGGAGACCGAGTCGGTGCTCGCCACGATGCACCGTCGCCGGTTCTGGCTGCCGGGCATCGAGGTGCTCCACGACGAGCACGGAGAGGGCTGGGTCTGGGGATCGGGACGCGGCGTGGTCACGGTCCGCTTCGAGACCGCGACCTCGGGCTCGGGCAAGGTGCTCAGCTTCGCCGCCGACGACCCCGCGCTGCGTGCGGTCAGTCCGCCGACGGAGGAATGACCCGCAGGCGCAGCCGGTCCCCCGGCCGCGCCTGGGCGCAGGCCACCAGGTCCGCCTCGCGGACCACACCGACCACCGGGTAGCCACCGGTCGTCGGGTGGTCGTGGAGGAAGACCACCGGCTGACCGTTCGGCGGGACCTGCACGGCGCCGAGCACCATCGGCTCGGTCGGGAGCTCGCCGGTCCGCGACCGCTCAAGCGGTGCGCCGCGCAGCCGCAGGCCGATCCGGTTGGAGGCCGGGGAGACCTCGTAGGTCGCCCCGTCCAGGCCGGCGAGGGCCTCGGTGGTGAACCAGTCGGCACGGGGCCCCAGGTCGATGCGGAGCACGTCGGTGACCGGACGCGGGACGGCTTCGGCGTCGACCGGCACCCTCCCCGGTACGCCGAGCCGCACCACGTCACCGGCAGCGAGCGGCGCCGGCCCCAGACCCGAGAGCAGGTCGGTCGACCGGGATCCGAGAACGTCCTCGGCCTCGATGCCGCCGGCCAGCGCGACGTACGAGCGCAGACCGGAGGTCGCCGCACCGACCTCGACCTCGGCGTCGGCCGGCACCGTCACCGCCGCACCCCAAGCCACCGCCCGACCCCCGACGCGCACCGCCGCGCCCGCGCCGGTGACCGCGATCCGCACCGGGGCCCCGGCACGGAACCGGATCCCGGTCGAGGTGGTCTCGATGCCCGCTGCACCCTCCGGATTGCCGACCAGACGGTTGGCCAACCGCAGTGCCGGCTGGTCCAGCGCACCCGAGCGTGGCACCCCGAGGTGTGCGTGGCCGGGGCGACCGAGGTCCTGGACGGTGC
>JBJMIO010000058.1:0-22092 GCA_045806765.1 Marmoricola sp. | reverse complement strand
GCCGGTGACTTCCTGCCGCCGTACTCGGGCAACCTCGACATCATGACCGCCGCCGCGACCCGCGCCGGCGAAGGTATGGCGCGCAAGATCCTCGCCGAGAAGAACGGTGGTAACTGAGATGACCATCAGCGGAGCTCCCGAGCTCAACACCCTGACCCGCACGTGGCGCGAGACCGACCCGGCCTCCGACCTGGACATCCGGCTCACCGACACCTGCCTGCGCGACGGCTCGCACCACAAGCGGCACCAGTTCAACGCCGACGAGGTGCGCTCGATCATCGGCGCCCTCGACGAGGCCGGCGTGCCGGTCCTCGAGGTCACCCACGGTGACGGTCTGGGTGGGTCGTCGTTCAACTACGGCTTCTCCCACACCCCCGAGCAGGAGCTGATCAAGATCGCGGCGGAGACCGCGAAGCAGGCCAAGATCGCCTTCCTGATGCTCCCGGGCGTCGGCACGAAGGACGACATCCGCGAGGCCCAGGGCAACGGCGGCTCGATCTGCCGCATCGCCACGCACTGCACCGAGGCCGACGTCTCCGAGCAGCACTTCCGCCTGGCGCGCGAGCTCGGCCTGGAGACCGTCGGGTTCCTGATGATGAGCCACACCCAGCCGCCCGAGGTGCTGGCGAAGCAGGCACGGATCATGGTCGACGCCGGCTGCCAGTGCGTCTACGTCGTCGACTCCGCCGGCGCGCTGATCCTCGAGGGCGTCTCGGACCGCGTCGCCGCGGTGGTCGCCGAGATCGGCCACCAGGCCACCGTCGGCTTCCACGGCCACGAGAACCTCGACCTGGGCGCCGGCAACACCGTGATGGCGGTGCGTGCGGGCGCGACCCAGATCGACGGCTCCGTACGCCGCTTCGGCGCCGGGGCGGGCAACACCCCGCTGGATGCCTTCGTCGGCATCTGCGACAAGCTCGGCTGGAAGACCGGCGTCGACTTCCTGAAGATCATCAACGCCTCCGAGGACGTCGTGCGCCCCGCCATGCCGGAGGAGTGCCGCCTGGACCGGATGACGATGATGATGGGCTACGCCGGCGTCTACTCCTCCTTCCTCAAGCACGCCGGCAACGCGGCCGAGCGGTACGGCGTCTCCGGTGCCGAGATCCTCGCCGAGGCCGGCCGCCGCAAGCTGATCGGCGGCCAGGAGGACCAGCTGATCGACATCGCGCTGAGGCTCAAGGACGCCCAGGGCTCCTGATCCCCGGAGCTCGCAGACCACGAGACGTCGGCCCCGCCACCCACCCGGGTGACGGGGCCAACGTGCGTCCCGCGGTCTCAGGCCTCCTCGGCCTGACGACGGCGCCGTGCGGCGACCAGGACCAGGCCGGTCAGGCCCAGGCCGGTGCCGGCGAGGATCCACGCCAGCTCGTGGCCGGTCGACGATCCGGTCGCGCGGTCCAGCGAGCCCACCCCAGAGGGGCTCGTGGTCGACGTCGCGACCTCGGCCGCGGGGGTCTCGGCGAAGGTGTTGCGCTGCGGTGCGGCCGGAACGAGGTCCTGCGTCGCGTCCTGGGCGTCGGGACCGGAGGGCTTGCCGGGGTGGTGCCCTCCGTTGCTGGTCGAGCCGGTCGAGCCGGTCGAGCCGCTCGGGTCGGCCGGGGCCGGGTCGACGACCGGGTCCGGAGCCGGGTTGCCCAGGTCCTTGGGGCCCGAGGGCGGCTGCGGCTTCGGCTTCGGGGTGCCGAGGTCCTGGGGGCCGGCGGGCGGCTGCGGGGAGGGCTTCGGGGTACCCAGGTCGCCGGGGCCGCTCGGGTGAGGCGGCTCGGTCGGGCCGAGACCCAGGACGGGACCGGGCTTCGGCGCCGGCGGCGTCTCGGCGTGGACGGCGGTGCCGGCGAACGTCAGGCTCGCGGTGGCGATCCCGGCGGCGACGGCGAGGGTGAGGCTGCGGCTCGTGGTGCGGTTCATGGCGGTGCTCCTTGCGGCGTTGGGTGTCGGTTTCAGGAGTAGGAGCACCGGGCCCGCGGGACCTTGCAGCTTTCGCGCAAGAACTTTCCGGTGAGCGGGAACGGGCTCCGTAAAGCCCGATATGTCCGGCGCGCGAACGAAGGCTCCGACCCCGGTGCACAAGTGCTGCCGTACTGCATGGACGGCGAGGTAGAACGTGTTCTAGTATTGTCTTCAGAAGCACCCGACGACGAGGAGAAGTCATGAGTCAGGCAGTTCTTGACGGAGTCCGCGACCTGCTGCCCACCCTGCGTGAGCGAGCGGACGAGGCCGAGCGCCTGCGCGTCGTCCCGGAGGCCTCCATCAAGGAGATCGCCGAGACCGGCTTCTTCAAGCTCCTCCAGCCCCAGCGCTACGAGGGCCTGGAAGCGAGCCCGCTGGACTTCTACGAGGGCGTCAAGATGATCGCCGGCGCGTGCGGCTCGACCGGCTGGGTCTCCAGCGTGGTCGGCGTGCACCCGTGGCAGGTGGCCCTGTTCGCCGACGAGGCGCAGCAGGCCGTGTGGGGTGCCGACCCGAACGTGCGGCTCTCCTCCTCCTACGCGCCCACCGGCAAGGCGACGCTGACCGAGGGCGGCTTCCGGCTCTCGGGCAAGTGGAGCTTCTCTTCTGGCTGCGACCACTGCCAGTGGGTCCTGCTCGGTGGCCTGGTCTTCAACGACGACGGCAACGTCGTCGACTTCCGCACCTTCATGGTGCCGCGCAGCGACTACACCATCAACGACGTCTGGCACATGGTCGGCCTGGCCGGGACCGGCTCGAACGACATCGTGGTCGACGACGTCTTCGTCCCCGAGGCCTTCACGCTCTCCATGGGCGAGACCGGCCAGTGCAAGGGTCCGGGCCAGGCGGTCAACACCTCGAACCTCTACAAGCTCCCCTTCCACTCGGTCTTCACCACCACCATCTGCACCCCGATCATCGGCATGGCCTACGGCGCGTACGCCGAGCACGTCGACATGCAGCAGAAGCGCGTGCGGGCGGCGTACCTGGGGGAGAAGGCGTCCCTCGACCCGTTCGCCGCGGTGCGCATCGCGCGTGCCTCCAGCGACATCGACGCCGCCTGGGCGCTGGCGATGAACAACATCCGCGAGGAGATGGCGCTGGTCGAGAAGGGTGAGGAGATCCCGCTCGGGCTGCGGCTGAAGGTCCGTCGCGACCAGGTGCTCGGGACCCAGCGCGCGATCGACGCGATCGACGCACTCTTCGAGGCCTCCGGTGGCCGGGCGCTGGCCAACGGCACCTACCTGCAGCGGGCGTGGCGCGACGCGCACGCCGGCCGGGTGCACGCGGCCAACGACCCCGAGCGCGCCCTGCAGATGTACGGCGCCCACGAGTTCGGTCACAAGGTCGACCCGGGGATGTACTGATGCCGTTCTCCAAGGAGGAGACGCGGAGGTCGGCGAAGGCCGGCGACATCACGCTGAACTACTACGAGGCTGGCGAGGCGAAGGCCGACGTCGGTGCAGGGTTGCCGTTCGTGATGCTGCACGGCGGGGGTCCGGGGGCCTCGGCGTGGAGCAACTTCGGCGCGGCCCTGCCGCGGTTCGCGGAGAACTTCCGCACCCTGCTCGTCGACCAGCCCGGCTTCGGGCAGTCCGACAAGCCCGAGGTGAAGGCCAACTACTTCCGGCACTCGGCCGGCTACCTGGTCAAGTTCCTCGACGAGCTCCAGATCGAGCGTGTGCACCTGCTCGGCAACAGCCTCGGTGGCGGTACGGCGACCCGCTTCGCACTCGAGCATCCCGACCGCGTCGGCCGGCTGGTGCTGATGGGCCCGGGCGGCCTGTCGCTGAACCTGTTCCACGCCGACCCGACCGAGGGCGTCCAGCGGCTGATGGACTTCAGCATGGCGCCGAGCCGAGAAGCACTGCGGCGCTTCATCTCCTCCATGGTCGTCAACCAGGCGCTCGTCACCGACGAGCTGGTCGAGGAGCGGTTCGCCGATGCGACCGCCGAGGGCTCCCTGGAGGCGATGCGCTCCATGGGCGCCTCGTTCTGGAACCCCGAGTGGGCCGAGGACGGGATGCTGTGGCGCGAGGTGCACAAGCTCCGCAAGCAGACCCTGCTCACCTGGGGCCGCGAGGACCGCGTCAACCCGCTCGACGGCGCGATGGTGGCGCTCAAGACGATGCCGAATGCTCGCCTGCACGTGTTCCCCAACTGCGGTCACTGGGCACAGATCGAGGCAGCGGAGGAATTCGCCACCGTGTGCACCGAGTTCCTGCGCCCGCACGTGGAGAGGCCGAAGAAGGAAGGTTCTGCGTCGTGACCATCGACATCAGGTCCATGGGCTACATCCGGGTTGCCAGCACCGACCTGGAGGCCTGGAGGACGTTCGCCGGCAAGGTCCTCGGAGTCGCCGAGGGTCGGGGCCCGGACCCGCAGAACCTGTACTTCCGCATCGACGCGGTCTCCGCGCGCATCGTGGTCTTCCCCGCCGAGGTCGACCAGCTCGACGCGACCGGCTGGGAGGTCGCCGACCACCAGGCGCTGCAGGGCGCCCGGGAGCACCTCAAGGAGGCCGGCGTCGTCTTCGAGGAAGGTACGCCGGCCGAGCTGGCCGAGCGCCGGGTCCAGGAGCTGATCCGGTTCTCCGACCCGTGGGACAACGTCTTCGAGCTCTTCCACGGCATCACCTACGAGTCCCGGCCGGTCGTCACGCCGTACGCCGCGAAGTTCGTCACCGGCGACCAGGGGATGGGCCACATCGTGATCCCGGTGACCGACGACGTCGAGGCGCTGCGGTTCTACACCGAGGTCCTCGGCTTCCGGTTGCGCGACTCGATGAGCATGCCCGGGGAGTTCGTCGGCAAGGAGCCCGGTTCGAAGGTGTGGCTGCGCTTCCTGGGCGTGAACCCGCGCCACCACAGCCTGGCGTTCCTGCCGATGCCGAACTCGTCCAAGTGCGTGCACGTCATGCTCGAGGTCGACGAGCTCGACCACGTCGGTCGCGCGCTGGAGCGGGTCAAGAAGTACAAGGCTCCGCTCTCCGCGACCCTGGGGCGGCACATGAACGACGAGATGGTCTCCTTCTACGTCAGGTCGCCCGGCGGTTTCGACTTCGAGTTCGGCACCGAGGGCCTGCAGGTCGACGACGCTCGCTGGGTGGCACGCGAGAGCACGGCCGTCTCGTACTGGGGCCACACGTTCGGCGGGGGCGCGTAGAGGTGAACAATCGGGCCATGAGCGGTTCCAGCACGAGCCAGGTACCGGAGGGCATGAGCCCTGACGCCCGTGAGACCTGGCCGAGCCAGGAGCTCGTGAACTCGTGGCTCGGCAACGAGCTGGACTTCGAGCTCCGCCTGGGCGAGCACACCCCGATCCCGGACGACCCCGAGGCGGCGGCGCGTGCGCGCCAGTTCCGCGACGTCCTGGGCCTGTTCTGCTCCGGGGTCACCGTGGTGACCTCGATCTCCGACGGGGTCCCGGTCGGCATGACCTGCCAGTCGTTCTCGTCGGTCTCGCTCGATCCGCCGCTGGTGATGTTCAGCCCGGCGAAGACCTCGCGCGCCTGGCCGCTGATGCGCCGCGCCGGCTTCTTCTGCGTCAACATCCTGGCCGCGGACCAGTCCGATCTCTCCAACGGGATGGCCACCAAGGGCGAGGACAAGTTCGACGACGTCTCCTGGACCACTGCGGCCACCGGAGCTCCGCTGCTGGCCGGTGTGCTCGGCTACGTCGACTGCTCGGTCGAGCAGGTCGTGGAGGCCGGTGACCACTACATCGTGGTCGGACGGGTCAAGGAGCTGGGGTTCGGCGACGGCACCGGGGAGCCGCAGAAGGCCGACCCGCTGCTGTTCTTCCAGGGCAGGTACACCCAGCCGCAGGGCTGAGGCCGCACAATCGGGGACATGACAACCCCTGAACCGCAGAGCCCCGAGCAGCGCACTGACCCGCAGCACCCCGCCTACGTCAAGGTCGCCGAGAAGCGGGCCGCCCAGGTCCAGCTCCGCATCGCCGATGCCATCACGTCCTTCGCGGGCTCGATGACCTTCGTCTACATCCACGCCGTCGTCTTCGCGATCTGGATGGTGCTGGTGGAGAAGTCGCCCTGGCCCACCCTGACCCTGGTCGTCTCGCTGGAGGCGATCTTCCTCTCGACCTTCGTGATGATCGGGCAGAACCGCCAGGCGTCGTTCCAGCAGGCCAAGGCCGACCACGACTTCGTCGAGCAGGAGCTGGAGCTCAAGACGAACACCGACCTGACCCGCGAGATCAACACCCTGACCCACGAGCTGCACCGGCGTCTGGTCCAGAACGGCTGATCGCTAGCCTGGTTCCCGTGACACCGCCCGTCTTCCCGGACTCGCCGACGTTCCTGGCCGCGCAGGAGGCGGTCCTGGCGGCGGAGGCCGAGGGGTCGGGCGACGAGGCCGACTTCAGCGTCCGGTTGCTGCGCAGCTTCCTCGGACTCTGCGAGAACCCGCGAACGCGTGCCGGGATGCTGCGGATGGTGCGGGGTTCGGTCGGCAGCGCCCGTGCCGGACGGGCCTTCTACCGGGTGCTGAACCGCTCGGTGGTCAACCCGGCCGCCAGGGCCACCGGGGTGCACACCTCGGCGCTGCGGATCGAGCTGGTCTGCGGCCAGCTCGTCGGGCTGGCGATGATGCGCTACGTCCTCCAGGTCGAGCCGGTCGCCTCGACCCCGGCCGAGGAGATCGTGCGCCAGTTCGCGCCGGCCGTGCGTGCCACCTTGCGCGGCTCCTGAAACCTCGCCGGCCCGTGGCCTGTGGACGGCGCGAGCGGGGACGCCGCCGGATCGGTGAGGGTGGGCCGATGCACCTCACCGGAGATCTCCTCGCGCACCCGTTCACCCCGGCGATCGCCGCGCGCGCAGGGACTGGTCGCGCCGAGCTCGACCGGCTCGTGCGCGAGGGCGACGTGGTCCGGCTGCTGCGCGGTGTCTACCTGGGCTCCGGCGTCACCCTGACGACCCCGGTCCGCGCGCGTGCGGTCGGGCTCCGGGTCGGTGGGCGCCGCGTGGTGGCGCGGCGGACGGCCGCCTGGGTGCACGGTGCCGGGCGCGTGGGCGGCACGCCGACCGTGCCGGTGGACTCCTACGGTCCCCGCTCGCGATCGCGCGCAGGACCCCCGCTGGGCCCCGGCGACGTCGTCGTGGTGGCAGGCCTGCGCTGCACCTCACCGGTGCGGACCGCGCTCGACCTGGCCAGGACCCTGGCTCCCGAGCGGGCGCTGCCGCTGGTCGACGGACTGCTGCGGGCGGGGGTCCTGGTGCACGCCGACGTGCTGGCGGCGTGCCCCGATCTCGGACGCGGCACCGACGGTGCGCGGGAGGTGCTCGCCCGCGCGGACGGCCGTGCGCGCGACGAGGCCGAGTCCGTGCTGCGGCTGCGGTGGCTCGAGGCGACATTGCCGACCCCGACGCCCGGCCTGGTGGCCGGGGGCGCACGGTTCGCCCTGGGCCTGCGTGCGCAGCGCTTCGGCGTCGTCCTGGCGGGCACCGTGAGCACGCTGGAGGTGGAGCGGTGCCGGTCCGAGGGCTGGCGCGTGATCGTCCTGCCCGGTCGCCTGGTGGTGGCGGCTGACCCGGTGCTGGTCACCGAGCAGCTCGAGAGCGCGTTCCACCAGCACCTGCTCGGCCAGCTCGCCCGTGGCGGCTAGTCTTCGCGGATGACGCTCCCGCTCGGCTGGCGCACCGACCTCGCCGTCCTGCGGGCCGGCGGCTCGGAGCTCGAGGACCACGGCGACCACCTGGTGGTCCGTACGCCGGCGAACCCGACGTACCACTGGGGGCACTTCGTCCTGGTCACCGATCCGGCGCGCGTGGACGAGGCCGAGCACTGGCGCGGTGTCTTCGCCCGCACCTTCCCCGACGCTGCGCACCTCGCGGTCGGTCTGGCCGCGCAGCCGGAGGTGAGCGCGTGGAAGGGCACCGCGGTGGAGGCCAGCGACGTCCTGGTCGCCGACGGCGAGCTCCGGATCCGCCCGCTGCCGGCCGGCTACTCCGTGCGGGCGCTGCGCACGGACGCCGACTGGGCGGCCTCGACCGCGTTGAACCTCGAGCACTACCCCGGCGAGCCCGAGTTCGCCCGGCTGCGGTCGCAGGCGCGTGCCCGGATGGTCGAGGCAGGTGACCTGGCCTGGTTCGGCGTGTTCACCTCCGCGGACCAGCTCGTCTCCGAGCTCGGCATCATCGAGGTCGACGGATCCACGGCCCGCTACCAGAGCGTGCTGACCCACACCGAGCACCGCCGCCGCGGGCTGACCGGCCACCTGCTGGGCGTGGCCGCCGCGCACGCCCGGCGTACGGGTCCCCGCGACCTGGTGATCATGGCCGACGTGGACGGGGACGCAGGTCGGTTGTACCGGGAGGCGGGCTTCCGCCACGCTGAGACCGTCTGGCAGGCCTACGCGCCGCTCAGCTCCTCGATCGCCTGAGCGATCGACAGGGTGCGCCGGGCCGACTCGACGTGCAGGTTCTCGACCATCCGGCCGTTGTAGGTGACCACGCCGCCGGTCGAGGACTCGAACGCCTCGATCAACCCGCGCGCGTCCTCGACGGCCTGGGCGGAGGGGGCGAAGGCCTCGTTGGCACCCTCGACCTGGCCCGGGTGGATCAGCGTCTTGCCGTCGAAGCCGAGCTGCCGCCCCTGCTCGCACTCGGCGAGGAACCCCTCGAGGTTCTTCACGTCGTTGTAGACCCCGTCCAGGATCGCGATCCCGGCGGCGCGAGCGGCGAGCAGCGAGAGCGAGAGGGCCGTCAGCAGCGGAGCGCGACCGGGGACGTGCTCGGCGTAGGTCTCCTTGACCAGGTCGTTGGTGCCCATCACGAGCACGGCCAGGCGCGGGGAGGCGGCAGCGAGCTCGCGGACGTTGAAGATCGCCTCCGGGGTCTCCACCATCGCCCAGAGCTTCGTGTGCTCGGGTGCTCCCGCGGCCTCGAGCGCAGCGACCAGCGAGCGGACCTCCTCGGCGCTGTTGACCTTGGGGACCACGATGCCGGCCGGACCGGCAGCAGCGGCGACCACGATGTCCTCGTCGTGCCACTCGGTGCCGATCCCGTTGACCCGGATCGTCAGCTCGCGGTTGCCGTACTCGCCCGAGCGGACCGCGGCAGCGGCGGACTCGCGCGCAGCGGGCTTGGCGTCGGGCGCGACCGCGTCCTCGAGGTCGAGGATCAGCGCGTCGCACGCGATCGTCTTGGCCTTCTCCAGCGCACGCTCGTTCGAGGAGGGCATGTAGAGGACGGAGCGACGGGGCTTGAACTCGGCAGTCATCGTGGTCCTCCTCAGTCCAGGGTGATCGCGTCGTAGGCCGACTTGAGGTCGGGGTCGATCGCGGCCAGCTCCTCGGCCAGCGCGACCATCACCTTGCACTGCTTGACCGACGCGTCGTCCTCCATCTTGCCGTCCAGCATCACCGCACCGGTGCCGTCGCCCATCGCTGCGATCACGCGGCGGGCGTGCTTGACGTCCTCGACGCTGGGGGAGAAGACCTTGTTCGCGATCTTGATCTGCACCGGGTGCAGCGACCAGGCGCCGACGCAGCCGAGCAGGAAGGCGTTGCGGAACTGGTCCTCGCACGCGACCGTGTCCTTGATGTCACCGAACGGGCCGTAGTACGGGAAGATCCCGTGCATCGCGCACGCATCGACCATCCGCGCGATCGTGTAGTGCCACAGGTCCTGCTGGTACGTCGTGCGCTCGGCCTCGTACAGCGGCGCGCCCTCGTCGTCGCGGGGCGGGTCCTGGCGCACCAGGTAGCCCGGGTGGCCGCCGCCGACGCGGGTGGTCTTCATCCGGCGGTCGGCGGCCAGGTCGGCCGGGCCCAGCGAGAGCCCCTGCATCCGCGGTGAGGCGGCGCAGATCTCCTCGATGTTCGCGACCCCGCGCGCGGTCTCCAGGATCGCGTGCACCTGGAGCGGCTTGGTGATGCCGGCCTTGGCCTCGAGCTGGGCCAGGATCCGGTCGACGTAGTGGATGTCCTCGGCGCCCTGGACCTTGGGGACCATGATCACGTCGAGCTTCTCACCGATGGCCGGGACCAGGGTGGTCAGGTCGTCGAGCACCCACGGCGAGTCCAGGGAGTTGATCCGGGTCCAGAACTGGGTCGGACCGAAGTCAACGCTCTGACCGACCTTGACCAGCCCGGCGCGGGAGATCTCCTTGTTCTCGGCCTTGACCGCGTCCTCGAGGTTGCCGAGCAGCACGTCCACGGTCCCGACCATGTCGGGGACCTTGGCGGCCATCTTCTCGTTGCCGGGGTCGAAGAAGTGGATCGCGCGGCTCGGCCGGGCCGGGATCTCCCGGAGCGGGGCGGGGGCGCCGACGGCGAGCGGGGCGAAGAAGTCCTTGGCGGAACGCATGGTGCGGAAGTTATCACCGGCCGCTACCGGCCGGTATGACGCATCCGACAGACGACTAGGGTTCCGGCGTGGAAGAGATCACACCGTGGCGGGTCGGTTTCGTGCCGGGCGTGACGCCCGACAAGTGGGACCGGTCCTGGACCGAGCACGAGCGCGCCTCGCGGCGCTGGCGCAAGCTCGAGCTGCGCCCGGTCCCGGCCGAGGACGCCGAGCGGCTGGTCCGCACCGGTGAGCTCGACATGGTCCTGCTGCGCGGTGAGGTCGACCGCGACGGGCTGCACTACGTGGCGCTCTACTCCGAGGTCCCTGTGGTGGTCGTGGCCGCCGACCACCCGGTGACCGCCTACGAAGAGGTCGCCCTGGCCGACCTGGCCGGTGAGCTCGACGTGCTCGCGGAGTTCCCCGACCTGGACCTGCCGATGGCGATCGAGACCGTCGCCGCGGGGTCCGGCTACGTGCTGGTGCCGATGTCCCTGGCCCGCCTCCACCAGCGCAAGGACGTCGACCACCGGCCGGTCACCGACGCCGAGGAGTCGCCGATCGGGCTCGCCTGGCTGCGGTCGAACGAGGACCCGGACACCCAGGGGTTCGTGGGGATCGTGCGGGGCAGGACGCCGCGCAGCAGCCGTTGAGCCGGAAGAATTGCGAGACCTCAGGGTTCATCTAAGGCATCTTCCCGATGTGGCGCCCTACCTCAGATGCCGAGAGTGGGGGCATCCGCTGCTGGAGAGGACGCCCGCGATGACCGATCTGCCCTGCCAGACCCACCCCGACCTGTTCTTCGCCGATGCTCAGGCCCAGCTCGCGATCGCCCGCGACCTGTGCGGCCCCTGCCCGGTCAAGGACCTCTGCCTCGCGGGCGCGGTCGAGCGGCACGAGCCCCACGGTGTCTGGGGCGGCCAGATCTTCCTGGCCGGCGTGGTCGTCGCGAGCAAGCCGCCGCGCGGCCGCCCCCGGAAGCACGCTGCCTAGATCAGCGAGGCCCGCTGCACGTGCGCGGCGCCGTTGAGCACCGAGAGCGCGTGCGCGCGCTTGAAGACCAGGTGGGCGTCGTGCTCCCAGGTGATCGCGATGCCGCCGTGCAGCTGCACCATCTCCCCGGCCACGTGGTCCAGGGCATCGGAGCAGTAGGACCCGGCCACGGCAGCCAGCCGCAGCAGCCGCGCGCTGTTCGCGGCAGACGGATCGGCGATGTAGGCCGCCGCGACCGCGGTGGCTCCCCAGCTGGCCGAGCGGGAGGCCTCGGTGAGCACCAGCATGTCTGCCATCCGGTGCTTGAGCGCCTGGAAGGACCCGATCTGGCGCCCGAACTGCACCCGCTCCTTGGAGTAGGAGACCGTCATGTCCAGCGCGCGCTGCATCGCGCCGACCTGGAGGGCCGAGGTGAGAGCGGTGCTGATCGCCCGGACCTCGGCCGACCGCTCGACCGGCACGTCGGTGACCGCGAGCCGGAGCGTCTGGTCCATGCTCCTGGTCGCTGCCGCCTCGGAAGCGGGCTCCAGCACGACCCGGCCGATCGCGAACGGCACCACCTCGCCGGCCGCCAGTCGCGGGAGCAGCTCGGCGCGCTCCTCGGCGGTTCCCTCGAGGAGCAGGTGGGCGGTGTGCACGGCCGTGGCCAGCAGGGGAGCCGGCGTGAGGAACTCCCCGAGCACCTCGAGCACGACCGCGGTCTCGACCAGGGAGGCCCCGAACCCGTCGTGCTCCTCGGGCACGGCGAGCGCGGCGACCCCGATCTGCTCGCACAGGGCGGTCCACAACGCCTCGTCGTAGCCGGCCTCGCTCGCCACCGCGGCGCGCACGGCCTCGCTGCCCGAACGCTTGGCCAGCAGCGCCCGCACGGTGGCGGCGAGCTCGTCCTGCTCCTCGGTGCGCGCGAAGTGCATCAGGCGGCCCCGCCGGTCGTGATCGCCTGGAGCACGCGGCCGCGGTGGTACGCCGGGGTGCCCCACGCGGTCACCAGGGCCCGGATCCGGTTGAGCCAGAGCGAGAGGTCGAACTCGGCGGTGTACCCGATCGCGCCGTGCACCTGCAGGCCCGTGCGCGCGGCCAGGTAGGCCGCGTCGGCGGCGTACACCTTGGCAGCCGAGGCGGGGACCTCGCCCAGGGCGGCGCCGTGGACCAGGGGCCGGGCGAAGTCGAGCGCGATCCGCACGTCGGCCAGCTGGTGCTTGATCGCCTGGTACGAGCCGATCTCGCGGCCGAACTGCTTGCGCTGCTTGACGTAGGCGACCGAGTCCGCGAGCACCCGCTCACCAGCCCCGACCAGCTCGGCTGCGCACGCGAGCACGGCCCGGTCGACCGCTGCGGACTCGAACGCCTCGGCGCCGGTGACCTCGGTCAGCGTGCGGGTCGTGTCGATGGAGGCGTGGGTCGCGCCGGCGGTCCCGCTGAGCAGGCGCGCGACTTGCGCGTCCGCGGCGTACGGCGAGAGCCCGGGCACCGCGGCGGTGACCATGTCTCCCTCGAGCTGGGGAGCCAGTGCGGCGGACTCGATCCAGGGTCCGACGGCGAGCTCGTGGCCGAGCGCCTCGAACGCGACCACCAGGTCGACCAGGGTGCCGCCCAGGCCGCCGTCCTCCTCGGGCACCACCAGCGCCGTCAGGCCCAGGTCGGCCAGCCGCTTCCACAGCGCGACACCGGGCCCGGTGTCACCAGCAGCCCAGGCCCGGGCGACCGCGACGGAGTCGCCGGCCCGCATCAGGTCCGTGACGGCGGAGGCGAACGCGACCTGGTCCTCGGTGAGCTCGAACTTCACTTCACGGCCCCCTTGGGCTCGCCCTTGGGTTCCCTGGGCAGTCCCAGGATCCGCTCGGCCACGATGTTGCGCTGGATCTCGTTGGTGCCGGCGTAGATCGGGCCCGAGAGCGAGAACACGTAGCCGTCCATCCAGGGAGTCTCCAGCAGCTCGGCACCGGCGCCGAGGAGGTCGAGACCGGTCTCGTGGATCGCGATGTCCAGCTCGCTCCAGAAGACCTTGTTCACCGAGCCGGCAGCACCCATCTCGCCGCCGTCGGCCAGGCGTGTCACCGTGCCCCAGGTGAACAGGCGGTAGGCCTGCGCCCCGATCCAGGCGTCCACCACCGCGTCACGTGCCTCAGGGTGCTCGACGCCGTTGCGGTTCCACAGCGCGACCAGGCGGTCGGCGGCGGCGCAGAAGCGGCCGGGGGAGCGCAGCGAGAGGCCGCGCTCGTTGCCGGCCGTGCTCATCGCGACCCGCCAGCCGTCACCGGGGGCGCCGAGGACGTCGGCGTCGGGGACGAAGACGTCGTCGAAGAAGATCTCGGCGAACCCGGCCTCGCCGTCGAGCTGGGCGATCGGCCGCACGGTGATGCCCTCGGCGTCGAGCGGGAAGAGGTAGTAGGTCAGGCCGGCGTGCTTGGCGCTCTCCGGGTCGCTGCGGAAGAGCCCGAAGCCCCAGTGCGCGTACGTCGCCCGTGAGGACCAGGTCTTCTGGCCGTTGAGCACCCAGCCGCCACGCTCCTCCTCGCGCGTCGCGGTCGAGCGCAGGGACGCCAGGTCGGACCCGGCCTCGGGCTCGGACCAGGCCTGGGCCCAGATCTTCTCGCCGGTGGCCATGCTCGGCAGGAAGCGTGCCTGCTGCTCGGGGGTGCCGTGGTCGAAGATGATCGGGGCGAGCAGGAAGATGCCGTTCTGCGAGACCCGTCCCGGCGCGCCGGCGCGGTAGTACTCCTCCTCGAAGATGACCCACTCGACCAGCGAGGCCCCGCGCCCGCCGAACTCCTCGGGCCACGAGACGACCGAGAGGCGCTCGGCTGCCAGCCGGGCCTCCCACTCCTGGTGCAGCGCCCAGCCCTCGGCGGTGTCCATCGACGGCAACGGCTCGACCGGCACGTTGGCCGCCAGCCATGCCCTCACCTCGGCCTGGAAGGCCAGCTCGTCAGGGGTCAGGTCGAGATTCACTGCGCTCCTCGGAGTTCGGTCTTGAGCACCTTGCCGCCGGCGTTGCGGGGGAGCACGTCGGTGAAGGTGATCTGGCGCGGGACCTTGTAGTTGGCCAGCCGCTCGCGGGCGTAGGCGATCACGTCGTCCGCGGAGAGCTCCGCTCCGGCCCGGCGTACGACGACCGCGCGGCCGACCTCGCCCATCCGGTCGTCCGGCACACCGATCACGGCCACGTCGGCCACGCCGTCCATCCGGGCCAGCGTCTGCTCGACCTCGGCCGGGTAGACGTTGAAGCCGCCGGAGATGTACATGTCCTTGAGCCGGTCGGTGATCTTGAGGTTGCCGGCCTCGTCGAGCTCGCCGATGTCGCCGGTGTGCAGCCAGCCGTCGGCGTCGATCGCCTCGGCGGTCGCGGCCGGGTCGTCGAGGTAGCCGAGCATCACGATGTCGCCGCGGACCAGCAGCTCGCCGTTCTCCGCGATCCGCGTCTCCACCCCGGGGATGGCGCGGCCGTTGGTGGTCGCGACCAGCTCGTCGTCGTCGCCCTCGCGGCACATCGTGACCACGACCGCCTCGGTCATCCCGAAGGCGGTGTAGACGTGGTCGATGCCCAGGCCCTCGGGCGCGGCGGCACGCATCCGCTCGATCAGCACGACCGGCACGACGGCGGCGCCCGTGATCGAGAGGCGCAACGAGGAGAGGTCGCGCTCCGCGCGGCCAGGGGCGTCGAAGAGGGAGGTGAAGATCGTGGGTGCGCCGGGCAGGACGGTGATCCGCTCGCGCTCGATCAGCTCCATCGTCTCCGCGGGGTCGAAGGTCGCGACCGGGTAGAGCGTGCAACCGGTGAGCAGGCCGACGACGATGCCGATCTTGTAGCCGAAGGAGTGGAAGAACGGGTTGACCACCAGGTAGCGGTCGTCGGCCGTCACGCCGCCGATCCCGGCCCAGGCGTCCGAGACCGCGATCGTCTGCCGGTGAGCGCTCATTGCGCCCTTGGAGCGTCCGGTGGTGCCGGAGGTGAAGAGCACGTCGGCGACGTCGTCGGGGGAGACCGCGTCCGCGCGGGCGTCGGCCTCGGTGAGGTGGTCGACGCCGATCTCGGCCAGCGACTCGGCCGGGACCACCTCGTCGGCGGGCGCGGAACCGGGGAGCACCACGATCGATCCGAGGTCGGGCAGGTCGCCGGCGGCTCGCAGGTCACCGACCTGGTCGCGACCCAGGAACCCGTTGTCGACCACGAAGATCCGGGCGCGCGTGCGCAGCGCGATGTCGTGCGCCTCGTGGCCGGTGTAGCGGCTGTTGATCGGCACGAGCGTGCCCCCGGCGTACGACGCTGCCAGCCCGGCGATGATCCACGCGGTGCTGTTGGGGGCCCAGATGCCGACACGGTCTCCCGGCTCGAGCCCGAGGGCGATGTACCCGGCAGCGGTGGTCCGGACGCGCTCGAGGAGGCCGGCGAAGCTGAGGACGGCCTCGCCCTCGACGACTGCCGGCCGGTCCCCGTGGGTCGCGGCGGCGGCACGGAGCGCAGCGGGGATGGTGTGCGCCACAGATCCTCCTCGTCCAACCAAGCAAGTGCTTGGTAGGCTACCCTACAACGGGACGGCAGCACGAGAGAGGCGCATCGGTGGACCTGAGCGACACGAGCGAGGACCAGGCCTTCCGCACCGAGGTGCGGACCTGGCTCGAGGACAACCTCGTGGGCGAGTTCGCGGCGCTGAAGGGCAAGGGCGGCTCCGGCAAGGACCTCGAGATGCACGAGGAGCGGCTCGCGTGGGACCGCCACCTGGCGGCGCACGGCTGGACCTGCATCGGCTGGCCCACCGAGCACGGTGGTCGAGGCCTCTCGCTGATGCAGCAGGTGATCTTCCACGAGGAGTACGCCCGCGCCGACGCCCCGCACCGCGTCAACCACCTCGGCGAGGAGCTCCTCGGCCCGACCCTGATCGCGTTCGGCACCCCGGCCCAGCAGGAGCGCTTCCTGCCCGGTATCCGCTCGGTGACCGAGCTGTGGTGCCAGGGCTACTCCGAGCCGAACGCCGGGTCGGACCTGGCCAACGTCCAGACCAAGGCGCGCCTGGAGGACGGCAGCTGGGTGATCGAGGGCCAGAAGGTGTGGACCTCGCTGGCCCAGTTCGCCCAGTGGGTCTTCGTGATCGCACGCACCGAGCCCGGCTCGGCCAAGCACCAGGGCCTCAGCTTCCTCCTCGTCCCGCTGGACCAGGACGGCGTGGAGATCCGCGGCATCGAGCAGCTCACCACCGGGGCGGAGTTCAACGAGGTCTTCTTCACCGGCGCCCGGACCGACGCCGACCTGGTGGTCGGTGAGCCCGGCCAGGGCTGGAGCGTGGCGATGGCTCTGCTCGGCTTCGAGCGCGGCGTCTCCACGCTGGGCCAGCAGGTCGGCTTCCGTCGCGAGCTGGACGCCCTGGTCGCGCTCGCCCGCGCGAACGGAGCGCTGGAGGACCCGGTCCTGCGTGACCGGCTCGCTCGCGCGGACGCCGAGCTGGAGGTGATCCGCCTCAACGCGCTGCGCACGCTGTCGGAGGAGCAGGCCCCGCAGCAGGCCAGCATCGCCAAGCTGCTCTGGGCCGGTTGGCACCGCACCCTGGGTGAGATCGCCATGGACGTGCTGGGGACCGACGGCCTGACCACGGGACCCGGCTACGACCTGGACGAGTGGCAGCGCCTCTTCCTCTTCACCCGCGCCGACACGATCTACGGCGGCTCGGACGAGATCCAGCGCAACATCCTCGCCGAGCGCGTGCTCGGCCTGCCCCGCGAAGCCCGAGCCTGAGAGCCCTGAGAGAAGGACACCCTGTGACCGCCACCCGCCCCGAGCAGCCCACTCCCGACTACGTCGAGGGTCACGGCCTGCTCAAGGACAAGGTCGTCGTGATCACCGCGGCCGCCGGAGCCGGCATCGGCGCGAGCGTGACCCGCCGCGCCCTGGAGGAGGGCGCGAAGGCGGTCGTGCTCTCCGACACCCACGAGCGCCGGGTCGCCGAGGCGCACGAGGCGCTGGGCGCCGAGTTCGGTGCGGACCGGGTGCTCTCCGCGCTCGTCGACGTGACCAGCGAGGCCGACATCACCGCCCTGCTCGACCTGGCCGACACCCTCGGTGGTGTCGACGTGATGATCAACAACGCCGGCCTGGGCGGGACCGCCAGCGTGCTGGAGATGACCGACGAGCAGTGGAGCCGCGTCCTCGACATCACCCTGACCGGCACGTTCCGCAGCGTGCGGGCGGCGAGCAACCGGATGATCGTCAACGGCACCCGCGGCGTCATCATCAACAACGCCAGCGTGATCGGCTGGCGCGCCCAGGAGGGTCAGGCGCACTACGCCGCCGCGAAGGCCGGCGTGATGGCGCTGACCCGCTGTGCCGCGCTCGACGTGGCACCGCACGGGATCCGGGTGAACGCGGTCTCGCCGAGCCTGGCGATGCACCCGTTCCTGGCGAAGGTGACCTCGGACGAGCTGCTCCACGAGCTCAAGCAGCGCGAGGCGTTCGGACGTGCGGCGGAGCCCTGGGAGGTGGCCAACGTGATGGTCTTCCTCGCCAGCGACTACTCCTCGTACCTGACCGGTGAGGTGATCAGTGTCAGCAGCCAGCACGCCTGAGACGGGGTCGGCCGGCTCGCGCCGCGACGAGCTGCTCGCGATCGCGGCACGGCTCTTCGCCGAGCGCGGGTTCAAGAACACCACCGTGCGCGACATCGCCGAGGAGGCCGGCATCCTCTCGGGCAGCCTGTACCACCACTTCGACTCCAAGGAGTCGATGGTCGACGAGCTGCTGGACACCTTCCAGACCGCGCTGTGGGAGCAGTACGACGCGATCGAGGCCAGTGACCGGACGCCGAAGGAGAAGCTGGTCGCGGTGGTGCGTGCCTCCTTCGAGGCCATCGGGGAGCACCGCAACGAGGTCGCGATCTTCCAGAGCGACGCGCTGTACCTGGCGACGTTCGAGCGCTTCGGCTACCTGATCGAGCGGAACCGCAAGTTCCGCACCCTGTGGACGGGGCTGCTCGAGGCCGGGGTGGCCAGCGGTGAGCTCCGTGCCGACCTCGACGTCCAGCTCGTCTACCGCTTCCTGCGCGACACCGTCTGGGTGGCCGTGCGCTGGTACCGCCCCGGCGGCACCCTGACCACGGCCGACGTGGCCGACCAGTACCTCGCCATCCTCCTCGAAGGGATCCACCATGCCTGAGGCCTACATCATCGACGCCGTCCGCACCCCGGTCGGCAAGCGCCGCGGCTCGCTCGCGAGCACGCACTCGGCCGACCTCGGGGCACACGTGCTCTCCGCGGTCGTCGAGCGCACCGGCATCGACGCCGGCGCCGTCGATGACGTGATCATGGGCTGCTGCGACACGATCGGCTCCCAGGCCGGCGACGTCGCACGCACCGCCTGGCTGGTCGCGGGCCTGCCCGACCACGTCCCGGGGGTGACCATCGACCGTCAGTGCGGCTCCTCCCAGCAGGCCGTGCACTTCGCGGCGCAGGGGGTCATGTCCGGCACGCAGGACCTGGTCGTGGCCGGTGGCCTGCAGAACATGTCGGCGATCCCGATCTCGGCGGCGATGCTGGTCGCCGACCAGTACGGCTTCACCACCCCGTTCGCCGAGTCGCCGGGCTGGGCCAAGCGGTACGGCGACGTGGAGGTCTCCCAGTTCAGGTCCGCGGAGATGATCGCGGAGAAGTGGGACATCAGCCGCGAGGAGATGGAGCAGTTCGCCCTCGCCTCGCACACGCGCGCCAGGTCTGCGATCGCCGAAGGCCGGTTCGAGAACGAGATCGCGCCGGTGACCCTGGCCGACGGCTCGGTGTTCACCACCGACGAGTGCCCGCGCGAGACGTCGCTGGAGAAGATGGCGGCGCTCGAGCCGCTGGCCCCCGGTGGCCGGATCACCGCCGGCGTCGCGAGCCAGATCTGCGACGGCGCCTCCGCGATGCTGATCGCCGGCGAGCAGGCGGTCACCGACCACGGCCTGACCCCGCGCGCCCGGATCCACCACCTCTCGGTCAAGGGCGACGACCCGATCTGGATGCTCACCGGCCCGATCCGGGCCACCCGCAACGCCCTGGAGAAGACGGGACTGAGCGTGGAGGACATCGACCTGTTCGAGTGCAACGAGGCGTTCGCCTCCGTCGTGCTGGCGTGGGCCAAGGAGCTGGCGGTCCCGCTGGACAAGGTCAACGTCAACGGCGGCGGCATCGCGCTGGGTCACCCGATCGGCGCCACCGGCACCCGGATCATGGCCACGATGCTCAACGAGCTCGAGCGCACCGGCGGCCGCTACGCGCTGCAGACGATGTGCGAGGGCGGCGGTCAGGCCAACGTCACGATCATCGAGCGTCTCTGAGATCGCCGGGTGCCGCCGGGCGCTACGGTGGTCGGGTGAAGCGCACCGGACCCGTTCTCGCAGGAGTCCTGCTCGCCGTCCTCGCCGCGTGCGGCAGCTCGGGGGACCGGCCCTCGGTCGACGACATCTCCTCGGCCCTGCAGAGCAAGGACCTCGGGAAGGCGCTGGGCAGCAACGGCACGATCAACAAGGCTGCTGCCGACTGCTTCGCCAAGGTCGTCCACGACTCGCGGGTCTCCGACCGTGGGCTCAAGGCGTTCCTGCGCGGCGAGACCACCTTCAGCGCGAACGACCGCAACGCGCTGGCCGCAGTGGTGCCGAAGCTGGAGAAGTGCCGGCCGCTGATGACCGCCGGCAGCTGATCATCTCCGGGCTCTGATCACCTCCGCGGCTAGGCCAGGCTGTGCAGGTACCGCTTGGTGTTCGCGCGCATCGGGCGGCCGGCGAAGCGGCCGTTCAGGAACGCGAACGCGGTCCCGTACGACGTCAGCGCGGCCGCGGCGTGCGTCGGAGCCAGGTTGACCGAGAGCCGGACGCGCCCTCCCTGGCCGGCCCACCGCTCGGCGAGGGCGCGGCCGCACTCGAAGGGCACCACGTCGTCGAAGCGGCTGTGCGAGACCAGCGCCTCCATCGCGGGATGCCGGCCGGCACCGAGCTTCTGCTCCTCCACGATCCTCGCGAAGGGCTCGTCGCGCAGCAGCGACCCGATCGACCTGCCGTCGGCGGTCAGGCTCGCCGAGCGCGTGAAGGCGTAGCGGCGCAGCGACTCGAACATGCACTGGCCGCGCATCGCTGCCGCGATCTCGAGCCCGCGCTCGTTGAGCAACGGCTTCAGGTCGATCCGGTAGTCGCCCGAGAGCCCGATCAGGGCGTAGCCGAGGAACGCGAAGTACGGGCTGCCGTCGAGCATCCTGGCGACCAGCGTGAGGTCGGCCGGCACGGCTCCGCACACGGCGCCCCTGACGTCCAGCTCGGGTGCGTAGGACTGCCAGAGCTCGGCGGCCGACGCGGCGGCGCCGCCGCCCTGGGAGTAGCCGGCGATCGCGGTCGGACCACCGATCGGGATGTCGGGGTTGTCGAGCTCCTGGGCGGCGCGCAACGCGTCGAGGACGACGTGACCCTGCACCTGTCGCGACATGTAGGTGTGCACGTCGCCCTGTCCCGCGAGCCCGAGACCCTGGTAGTCGGGCACGACGACGTTGAAGCCGCGCGCCAGCAGCCCGGTGATGAAGATCGACTCGTACTCGCGACCGGCCGCCATCTGCTTCGACGGCGCGCAGTGCGTGCCCATGCCCTGGGTGCCCACGGCGAAGGCGACCAGGCCGCGGTCGTCGCGCTTGGTCCGGGGACGGGTCGGGGTGAGCACCGTGCCGGTCACCGCGATCGGCTCACCGAGGCGGTCGGTGCTGGCGAACATGATCCGCTCGACCCGAGCCGGAGCCGGGACCAGCTTGAAGGGGTCGATGAAGAAGCGGGCGGGCTCAGCCTTGAGCAGGGTCCCCGGCGCGGCCGCGACCTGTCCCGGGGCGTCGTAGAACGGGTCGTCCGGCTTCGGCTCCAGCTTCCTGGCGCCGACGGCGCTCAGCGCGAACGCGATCGCCCGGTCGAGGACTCCCTGCTCGCTCACGGGACCGATCCTGCCAGGTCAGAGCAGGTACGTCGCCGTGCGCCGGAGCTCTGCGGCAGCCTGGGTCACGACCCGGTCGATGAGCTCCTCGCAGGTCGGAAGGTCGTCGATCACGCCGACGACCTGCCCGCTGGCCAGGACGCCGGCGGTCGGGTCGCCCTCGACGAGGCCGGCCTTGAGCATCATCGGGGTGTTCGCGGCGAGCACCAGCTGGGTCCAGGTGCGGTCCTGGCCGTGCTTCATCGCCTGGCCGTCCTTGATCAGCGCCGGCCACGACATCCCGCTCATCTTCTTGAACGCCAGCGTCCGGCGGGCCGTCGGTCCGAGCCGCCTGACCAGGCTCGACTCCTCCACGGACTCGACCAGGTCGGTGCGCAGCATCCGGTGCGGCATGCCGTCGACCTTCGCGGTCACGACGGTGCCGTTCAGGTCGGCCTCGAGGTAGCGCTGCTTGACCGCGTCCGGCACGCGCGAGTCCGCGGTCAGCAGGAACCGGGTGCCCATGCCGACGCCGGCGGCGCCGTAGGACAGCGCAGCAGCCAGCCCGCGGCCGTCGAAGAAGCCGCCGGCCGCGACCACCGGGATGTCGACCGCATCGAGCACGGTCGGGAGCAGCAGCGTGGTGGGCACGTTGCCGGTGTGGCCGCCGCCCTCGCCGCCCTGGATCATCACCGCGTCGGCACCCCAGGCGGCGACCTTCTTGGCGTGCTTGGGAGCGCCGATGCTCGGGATCACGACGATGTCGTGCTCCTTGAGCCGGGCGATCAGCTCGGGCTTGGGGGCGAGCGCGAAGGACGCCACCTTCACGCCGTGGTCGATGAGCAGCTGGCAGCGGTCCCCGGCATCGCCGGCATCCGCGCGCAGGTTCACGCCGAAGGGCTTGTCGGTGCGGCCCTTGACCTCGAGGATCGCGG
>JBJMIO010000057.1:0-9456 GCA_045806765.1 Marmoricola sp. | reverse complement strand
GCCGGAGGCGATCGCGTAGACCTTGGTCAGCGAGTCGGCCTTGCCGAAGGGGATCTCGCGCTGCGCCTGCCCGCCGGAGAGGACGTCCTTGAGGCCCGCGCGCTGCTCGGCGGTCATCACGCCGAGCTCGAGGTCCACCGCAGTGACGCCGGGGACGGCGGAGACGGCTGCGGTCACGTCGCGGTTGATGGTGTCCTTCAGCGGGCAGCCGGCGACCGTGAGCAGGACCTTGACCGCGACCTTGCCGGTGTCGTCGACCTCGACCGAGTCGACCATCCCGAGCTCGGTGATCGGACGCTTGATCTCGGGGTCGTTCACGGTGGCCAGGGCAGCCTGGACCCGCTCAAGAACAGGGGATGACATAGGGACAAGCCTACGTCGTCAGATCGGGCCCTCGTCCGGATCGCCTGGCTGCTGGGCATGAGGCTGGTCACCCTCGACGGCCTCGTCGCGGGCGGTCTCGTCGGCCTCGTCGGCCGCCTCCTCCGCACGCTGGTCGAGGTCGGCGAGCAGGCCGCGGAGCTCGGAGCGCAGGAAGTCGCGGGTGGCGACCTCCCCGAGCGCCATCCGCAGCGAGGCGACCTCGCGGGCCAGGAACTCCATGTCGGCGTGCGCACGTGCGTTGGCCTGCCGGTCCTGCTCGGTCACGACCCGGTCGCGGACCTCCTGACGGTTCTGCGCGAGCAGGATCAGCGGCGCGGCGTAGGACGCCTGGAGGCTGAGCATCAGGGTCAGGAAGATGAACGGGTAGTCGTCGAAGCGCAGGCCCTTGGGCAGCGCTGCGTTCCAGGCGATCCAGCCGACGACGAAGACCGTCATCCAGATCAGGAACTTCGCGGTGCCCATGAAGCGCGCGAACTGCTCGGCGAAGCGGCCGAACCGGTCGGTGTCGGAAGGGCGGCGTACGACGGTGCGGCCGAAGGCCGTGCGCCGGGTGTCGGTGGGGGTGTCGAGGCGGAAGCGCGGCCGGTCGTCGACGGCCTTGTCGGCCTTCTTCTTGCGCTCGGACACCTCGCCGCCGCGCGGCTTGACCTCGAGCTTCTTGTCCGGCGGCGTCACGACGACCCCCGGCCGATCTTGCGGTCGCGCCAGCCCTCGGGCAGCAGGTGGTCGAGCAGGTCGTCGACGGTGACCGCGCCGAGCAGGCGGCCCTCGTCGTCGACCACGGGGGCGGCGACCAGGTTGTACGTCGCCAGGAAGGTCGCCACGTCCTCCAGCGTCGCGTCCGCGTGCAGGTAGTCGATCCCGGTGTCGAGCACGCCGGCGACCAGCTCGCTGGGGGGCTCGCGCAGCAGGCGCTGGATGTGGGCGACACCGAGGAGCTTGCCGGTGGGGGTCTCCAGCGGCGGGCGGCAGACGTGCACGAGCGCGGCGAGCGACGGGGTGAGCTCCTCGTTGCGCACGCGGGCCAGCGCCTCGGCGACGGTGGCGTCGGGGGAGAGGATCACCGGCTCGGGCGTCATCATGCCGCCCGCGGTCTCCTCGCCGTAGGACATCAGCCGGCGCACGTCCTCGGCCTCGTCAGGCTCCATCAGGTCGAGCAGGTGCCGCGCGGTCTCCGGCGGCAGGTCGTTGATCAGGTCGGCCGCGTCGTCGGGCGACATCTCCTCGAGGATGTCGGCCGCGCGCTCGCGGTCGAGGTGCTCGAGGATGTCGACCTGGTCCTCCTCGGGCAGCTCCTCGAGGACCTCGGCGAGGCGCTCGTCGTCGAGCGCGGCGACGACCTCGATGCGGCGCTCGGGCGGCAGGTCGTGGATGATGCTCGCGGCGTCGGCCGGCTTCAGGTCGGCCAGCGAGGCGATCAGGTGGGTGGCTCCCTGGTTGGCCTCGCGGCGGTGCAGCCCGTCGACGTCGTCCCACTCCACGACGTGGGTCTGGCCGCGGCGGCGGAATCCCTTGGTCGGCTCCTGCAGCGCGACCCGGGAGAGCACCCAGTCGCGGGTGCGCGCCTGCTCCATCGCGACGTCGTACACGATCCCCTCGACGCCGGTGCTCTTCACCGTCACCTTGCGGTCGAGCATCTGGCCGATCACCAGGGTCTCGCCGGCGCGCAGGTCGAAGCGGCGCATGTTGAGCAGCCCGGTGGTGATGACCTGGCCGGCGTCGATGTTGGTCACGCGCGTCATCGGCGCGAAGATCTGCCGGCGGCCGAACACCTCGACCACCAGGCCCACCACCCGCGGCTGCCGGACGTCGGCCCGCAGCGTGACCACGACGTCGCGGACCTTGCCCACCTGGTCGCCCTGGGGGTCGAACACCGGCAGCCCGGCCAGCCGGGCTGCGAAGACGCGGGTCGGTGTCGTGCTCACGCGCGGAGCCTACCGAGCGCCCGAGCTTGCTCGAGGCTGAGTGGGCGACGTCGCGTTGACGAACGGAGTGAGGATCACAAGACACCAGCCTATCCAGGGCGGCCACCTGTTTCGGGCCCGACGTGCTGACCGCCGAGAGGGGACTGGTGATGGATCTGGGCCGGCGTCCGGGGCGGCTCGGCGGGTCTGGAGCGAGCATCCGGGGCGGCTCGGCGGGTCTGGGGCGAGCATCCGGGGCGGCTCGGCGGCAGGATGGGGTCGTGCTCGCCTACGACGTCGTCGATGTTTTCGCCGAGAGCCCGTTCGCGGGCAACCAGCTCGCGGTGGTCCACGGGGCCGGTGACCTCGACGACGCGGCGATGCTCGCGATCACCCGCGAGTTCGACTACTCCGAGGTCACGTTCCCGACACCGCTCGACGAGGGCCGGTACGCCGTGCGGATCTGGACGGTCGACGGCGAGCTCCCGTTCGCCGGCCACCCGACGCTCGGGACCGCCTGGGTGCTGCGCGAGCGGGGCGAGCTGGTCGGGGAGCACGTCGTCCAGCAGTGCGGCGCCGGCGACGTGGCGGTCCGGTTCGCCGAAGACGTGGTCGAGCTGACCGCGTCGGCCCGTGACCTCCGCGGCCCCCTGGACGACGAGGTGGTCGCACCCCTGCTCGCGGGGATCGGGCTGACGCCGGCTGATCTGGCCGGTGAGGCGTGGGTGGCCGGGACCGGACTCAGCTTCGTCCACCTCCCGGTCCTCGACGAGGCAGTCGGTCGCGCCCGGGTCAGCGGCCGCCACGTCCGCGACCTCGCCGAGCTGCCGGCGACCGGTGATCCGCTGGAGGGCATCAACCTCTACGCCGTCTCTGACGACGGGTCGCCGCTGGAGGTGCACAGCCGTGTGTTCGTGCTGGCCACCGAGGACCCGGCGACCGGCTCGGCCGCGGCCGGGCTGGGGATGGCGCTCGTCGCGCGCGGGCTGATCGGCGACGGCGCTGCGTACCGGATCCGCCAGGGTCTCGAGATGGGCCGGCCCTCGCTCCTGCTCGGATCGGTGGACGTCCTCGACGGGGCCGCCACGTGGGTCCGCGTCGCCGGCCAGGTGCACCCCATCGCCCGCGGGGAGATCCGCGTCCCGTGAGGCTGACCGCGCGCACGCTCGCGCTCCTGGCCGTCGGCGTCGCCGCCGTCTCGCTCGCCGCGCCGCTGATGGCGCGGCTGGTGGTGCCGGCGCTGGCGATCGCGTTCTGGCGCAACGCGCTCTCGACCGCGGCGATCGCCCCGGTGGTGCTGGTGCGCCGTCGCACCGAGGTCCGCGGGCTCGAGCGCCGCGACGTGATCGCGATGCTGGTCGCCGGCGCCTGCCTCGCAGCCCACTTCGGCTTCTGGATCACCTCGCTCACGATGACCTCGGTCGCCTCGAGCACCGCGATCGTCTCGCTCCAGGTCATCTGGGTCGTGGGGTACGACGTGGCGCGCGGCCTCGCGGTCCCGCGCCGAGTGCTGCTCGGGGTACTGGTCGCGACCATCGGGGCCGTCGTCGTCTCCGGCGTCGACCTCTCGCTCTCGGCACGTGCACTGGCCGGTGACGCACTCGCCCTGGTCGGGTCGATCGCCGTCGCGGCGTACGCGGTGATCGGCGGGCAGGTGCGCCAACGGGTCAGCACCACGACCTACACCGCCGGGGTCTACGGCACCGCAGCGCTACTCCTGCTGGTGGCGGCGCTCGTCGCCGGCCAGGACCTCACCGGCTACGCGGCCGGGCAGTGGGGCTGGCTGGTGCTGCTGGTCGCCACCGCGCAGCTCCTGGGGCACTCGGTCTTCAACCACTTGCTCGCCACGGTCACCCCGACGGTGGTCTCGCTCGCGCTCCTGCTCGAGATCCCCGGCGCGGCGATCATCGCCGGGTTCTGGCTGCACCAGGTGCCCGGACCGGGCGCCGTTGCCGGGCTGGTGCTGATCCTGGCCGGGATGGCCACCGTCGTGCTCAGCGAGCCGGCTGCTGCGACGCCCACTGCTCCCGCGTGAGCGAGAAGTGCTCGGAGGGGCCGGCGTACCAGCGCTCGACCACCCCGTGGTGGACCATCCCGATCTTGCGGCACACCGCCATCGACGGGTCGTTGCCGAGGTGGGTGACCGCGTGGATCTCGGGTAGGCCCCCGGTGAACCCGCGTCGCAGGATCTCCCGGGCCGCCTCGGGGGCGTAGCCGCGTCCCCACGCGTCGGGGTGCAGGTGCCAACCGATCTCGACCTCGCCGTGCTCGTTGTCCGGCAGCGGTACCAGGAGCACTGATCCGATCACCCGGCCGTGCAGCGGCCCGTCGTCGGCGACCTCCACGGCCCAGAACCCGCACGGCGGGTCGTCACGCTCCAGCCAGGTGCCGATGCGCTCGCGGGCCTCGTCCAGGTCCGCCAGCAGCTTCGGTTCGCCGTCCCCGAGCCACTTGGCGACCTCGACCCGGCTCAGGACGTCGAGCGCCGCGGGGGCGTCGTCGATCCTCCAGTCGCGGAGCGTGAGCCGCTCGGTCTTCAGGAGCACGGACCCACTGTGGCACGGCGCTCAACCGATCTTCAGGCGCGGACCCTAGGATGACCCGGGTCGCCCGGAGCCGGGCGCACAGCAGGAGCACAGCAGAGAGGGAGGGCCTCGTGGCCATCCAGGTCGTCATCCTCGCCGCCGGACTGGGCACGCGGCTCGGCAAGCCGCACCCCAAGCCGCTCACCCCGCTGACCTCGGGGGAGAGCATCATGCGGCGCGCCGTGAACTCGCTTCGCGAGGCCTACGGCGAGGAGGTCTTCGTGACCGCCGTGGTCGGCTTCAAGCTCGACCTGGTCATCGAGGCGATGCCGGACATCTCCTTCGTCTACAACGAGGTCTACGACTCCACCAACACCTCCAAGAGCCTGCTGAAGGCACTGACCCTCTCCCAGCCCGGCGGGGTGCTGTGGCTCAACGGCGACGTCGTCTTCGACCCGCGCGTGCTCGGCCTGATCCACGACAAGATCGAGGCCGGCAAGAGCTTCGTGTGCGTCAACACCGCCTCGGTCGCCGAGGAGGAGGTCAAGTACACCCTCGACGCCGACGGCTACATCGCCGAGCTCTCCAAGAGCGTGGTCGGCGGGCTGGGCGAGGCCGTCGGGATCAACTACATCTCGGCCGACCAGAAGGCCGCCTTCATCGCGCGCCTCGACGAGGCCGACGACCAGGACTACTTCGAGCGCGGCCTGGAGCTGGCGATCGAGAAGGACGGCGTCCGGATCGAGGCTGTGGACATCTCCCGCTTCGAGATCGTCGAGGTCGACTTCGACGACGACCTCACCCGCGCGAACGCCTTCGTCCAGGGCGAGCCCGGCGTGCAGGACCAGCAGGGCTGACCTGGTGACCACCTCGCCGAAGGTCCAGGGGCTCCGCGTCGACGAGCGCGGCTTCTGGTTCCGGACCTCGGATGACGACGTGGTCGACGTCAAGATCGACGGCCGCCGGATCTGGTCCTTCTGGCTGCTGCGCGACACCGCTCCCGAGGCCGGCGGCCGGTTCGTGGAGTGGCCCGGCGCGCTGCGCCCCTACCTCGACGGCGTCACCCGGCTCAGCATCGTCGCGCACGTCAGCGACACGACGCTCTTCGACGAGGAGCTGAGCCTCGGCACCGGGACCGAGCGGATCGCGGTGGTCAACGCCAACGGCGCGCCGCTGGGCCTGGACAAGACCAACAAGCTGATGCTGACCTTCGACACCCGCAGCGCCGAGCACGTGGCTCCGCTGCTGGACTCCGTCGAGGCCGTCGTGGTGGCCCTGAAGGAGGCCGGCATCGAGGCCTTCCTGGCCTACGGGTCGCTGCTCGGCGCCGTGCGCGCCGGCAAGCTGATCGGTCACGACAGCGACGCCGACCTCGGCTACGTCAGCAGCTACACCAAGCCGGTCGACGTGATCCGCGAGTCGTTCCGCGTGCAGCGCCGGATCACCGAGCTCGGCTTCCCGACGTACCGCTACTCGGGGCTGGCGTTCCGCATCGACGTGCGCGAGAGCGACGGCTCCAAGCGCGGCCTGGACGTCTTCGGCGGTTTCATCGCCGAGGCGTACGGCGACCACCCGGCGACCCTGTACCTGATGGGCGAGGTCGGTGCGCCGTTCGAGCGGGAGTGGATCTATCCGCTCGGCGAGACCACCCTGGAGGGCCGCACGTTCCCCGCGCCCGCCGTGCCGGAGAAGCTGCTCGAGGCGATGTACGGCCCGAGCTGGCGGGTGCCCGACCCGGCGTACCACTTCACCACGCCGCGAGCGACCGTACGCCGCCTCAACGGGTGGTTCCGCGGGATCCGGCTGATGCGCAACGAGTGGGAGCGCCGCTACTCCAAGCTGCGCAACACCCTTCCCCCCGAGGGCCCCAGCCCGCTGGCCGCCCACGTGGTGGACGCCGAGGGCGGCGTGCCCGAGCTCGTCGTCGACCTCGGCCCAGGGCGTGCCGGCGACGCGCTGTGGTTCGCGCGCCAGGGGGCGCGCGTGCGCGCACTGGACTTCGTCGTGCAGGCATCGCTGGCGGTCCAGGACGTCGCTGCCGCCGAGGGGCTCGAGCTGTCGGTGGAGAACGTCAACCTCAACTCGTTGCGCTCCTCGATCTCCGCCGGCATCCGGCTCGCGAACACCCCGGGCCGCAAGGTGATCGTGGCCCGGCACCTGATCGACGCGCAGTCCAACGCAGCACGCCGCGAGACCTGGCGCGTGTGCCGGATGGCCCTGCGCGGCGGCAGCGGCCGGCTCTACCTGGAGTTCATCCGGGGCGACCCGCGCCCGCGCGTCGAGGGCGCCGCAGCCACCTTGCTCTCCCCGCTGCGCGTGGCCGACGTGGTCGCCGAGCTGGAGGAGCAGGGAGCCGTTATCGTTCATCAGGAGATGACGCAGGAGATCAAGGCGTCCGGGGAGCCCGGACGTCCCGTGGCGCGATTGGTGGCGGAGTGGCAGAGCTGAAGAAGGTCCCGGTGCGCAAGCGCGCGGTCCGCAAGGTCGTCAACGCGGCCGGTGGCGGCATCGTGGACGAGCTGTTCGCGCGGATCGCCGAGCTCGAGGCGGAGGTGCAGGAGAACCGCAACCTCAACGTCCGCGTCGCCGAGCTGGTGGACCTCGTCGCCGAGCTGATGGTGCCGGTCGCCTCGCAGGACCGCGAGCGGATCGAAGAGGCGCTGGCGAAGTTCGAGCGCTCGCTCTAGGCGCTGGCTGTGTCCCGATCCGCCGACCACGGAACGAGAGCCTGATGGCGTCGAAGGTCTTCCTGCACGTGGGGCTTCCGAAGACGGCGACCACCTACGTCCAGACCCTGATGTGGGCCGATCGCGACCGGATGCGCGCCCAGGGCGTGCTGCTTCCCGGCACCGAGCGGCGCGACCACCTGTGGTCCTCGCGGATCATCCGCGACGACCCGCACCTGGACCGCTACGACGACCGCCGCCGGACCGCGTGGGACCGGCTGGTGGCCGAGATCGCCGCGTGGGAGGGCACTGCGGTGATCAGCCACGAGTTCTTCGCCGGCGCCTCGCCCGACCAGGCCGTCCGGGCGATCGCCGCCCTCGCACCTGCCGAGGTGCACCTGGTCATCACCGCGCGCGAACCGGTCGGGCTGTTCGCGAGCAGCTGGCAGGAGAGCCTGAAGAACCGCGAGACCGCGACGATGGCCGAGTACGCCGCGGCGCCGGTCTCCGAGAGCCCGCAGGACATCTGGAACTGGCGCACGCTCGACGTCCGCCTGGTGCTCGAGCGCTGGGCGGCCTCGCTGCCTCCCGAGCACGTGCACGTGCTGCCGCTGCCCGGGAAGGACGAGTCCCGCTCGTTGATCTGGGAGCGCTTCGCCACCCTGATCGGGCTCGACCCGCACTCCTTCGACCTCTCGGCCAGCTTCCCGAACGAGTCGATGGGCGTCGCGGAGGCCGAGACGCTGCGGCGGATCAACCTGCACCTGCAGGACGAGGACTTCCACAAGCCCTTCGACAAGGGCGTCTACATCCGCACCTTCCTCGCCGACGAGCGCCTCGTCCCGCGCGGGGGCGACCGGTTCTGGCCGGCACCCGAGACGATCGCGGAGTGCAGGGCACGGGGAGCCGCCGCCGTCGAGCACATCCGGGCAGGCGGGTACGACGTGATCGGTGACCTCGACGCGCTGCTCGTGCCCGAGGAGCTCGAGGAGCGGCGTACGGTCGCCAGCGTCACCGACACCGAGGTCGCCGAGGTCGCGGTGGCCGTGGTGGGGCAGGTGCTGCACGACGTACGGGCCCTGACGATCGAGCGCAACCGCCTGCGCCGCCAGCTCGCCCGGGCGGAGAAGCAGCCGGCGCTGCGTCCGGCGATCACCGCGCGCTGGCCCTGGACAGCGCGGTTCCTGGACCGCTGAGGACGCCCGCAGGCGTGACCTGTGTCATGGTGAACCGAGGCTGCCCAGGCTCTTACCGACGCGTAATATCGGTGGGGTTGCCCACCCGTGGTGAAAGGAATCCAGCATGCCGCGTCTCTGCGAGACCGAGGGCCTGGACGAGATCCAGACCGAGATCCTCAAGGCCGTTCGTGAGTTCACGAACGAGAAGATCATCCCGGTCGCCCAGGAGCTCGAGCACGCCGACGAGTACCCGACCGAGATCGTCGAGGGCCTCAAGGAGCTCGGTGTCTTCGGCCTCATGATTCCCGAGGAGTACGGCGGGCTGGGCCAGTCGCTGCTCACCTACGCGCTGTGCGTCGAGGAGATCGCCCGCGGCTGGATGAGCGTCTCCGGCGTCATCAACACCCACTTCATCGTGGCCTACATGGTGATGCAGCACGGCACCGACGAGCAGAAGCAGAAGTACCTGCCGCAGATGGCAACCGGCGAGATGCGCGGCGCCTTCTCGATGTCCGAGCCGGGTCTGGGCTCCGACGTCTCGGCCGTGGCCACCAAGGCGGTCAAGCAGGACGACGGCAGCTTCAAGATCACCGGCTCGAAGATGTGGCTGACCAACGGCGCCGAGTCGCGCCTGGTCGCCACGCTGTGCAAGACCGACGAGGGCGCCGAGTCGGTCTACAAGAACATGACGACCTTCCTGATCGAGAAGGACTCCGGGTTCGGCGAGACCGCTCCCGGGCTGACCATCCCGGGCAAGATCGACAAGATGGGCTACAAGGGCGTCGAGACCACCGAGATG
>JBJMIO010000056.1:0-17465 GCA_045806765.1 Marmoricola sp. | reverse complement strand
GTCGGAGCTGATCACGATCTGCTTGTTGGCGTTGTGCAGCGTGTTGAAGGTGTGGAAGAACTCCTCCTGCGTCTGCTGCTTGCCCTCGAGGAACTGGATGTCGTCGATCAGGAGCACGTCGACGTCGCGGTAACGGCGCTGCAGCGCGGCCGTGTTCGCGTCCTTGATGGCGTTGATGACGTCGTTGGTAAACGCCTCGGAGGAGACGTAGCGGATCTTCGCGCCGGTGTAGAGGCTGCGGACGTAGTGGCCGATCGCGTGCAGGAGGTGCGTCTTGCCCAGGCCGGAGTCTCCGTAGACCAGCAGCGGGTTGTAGGCCTTGCCGGGCGCCTCGGCGACGGCCACCGCGGCTGCGTGCGCGAACCGGTTCGAGGAGCCGATGACGAACGTCTCGAAGGTGAAGCGCGGGTTGAGCGGGCTGTCGGGGATCCCGGTGGTCAACGACGCACCACCCTGGATGTTTGTCGACAAAGCACTTTGTTGATTAAGAGACGAAGTGATGTTGGGGACCTGGTCGAGCGCGTCGACGACAGGCGGGTCGAGGACGTGGCCGGTCGCCGGGGAGGACTCGGCACCGAGGGACCCGGCTGCGCTGCCGGTGCCGGTCGAGGTCGACGTGGTGGGTGCGGTCGAGGCGGACTCCTCGGTCTCGAGGGTCTCGTCGACGCTGACCGCGATCCGGATCGGGCGGTTCAGGCTGTCGCTCAGAGCGTCCTCGAGCCGCGTCCGCAGCCGGCCCTCGAGCTGGGTGCGCGTGAACTCGTTGGGGACCGCGATCACCGCGGTCGACTCGGCGAGCATCACCGGTTTGCTGGAAGCGAGCCAGACCCGCTGGTTCGGGGCCAGGCTGTCCAGGATGGCCGGCCACAGAGCGTCGAGCTCCCGAGCGTGCGAGCCGTTGCCACCTGCTGTTGAATCCACGTGCGCCTCGCGCTCCTCGTCCTGAGTTGTCCGATCCACACCTTTGTCCACAGGTTGTGCAGGGTGCGCGAGCACGAAATTGAGCGAGCTTGTCCGCTTTCTCAGGTGGGCCGGTGCGTGAACCTAACAACCTCGGGCCCTGTGGATCAACTAGTTCTCCACAGGTTTCGATGATTGCACGGCGTGTCGCGTGCAAACACCGGGCGTCGGGGTGCATTCTCGTTTCTTTTGAGGGCTCGTGCCGAAGCTCCGCCCGGCGGCGAATTGACCCTGTCCGCGGGAGCCGCGTACCGTTGGAAGGTCGAAACCGGTTCGACCGGTGCCGCATGTCCACGACCGGGCCCATTTCCAGGGCCCTTCGCGCGGGCAGGCGGTGCCAGTTGCTCTGCTGACTGGCGGCGTTCTGCGTCGTGCGACCCGGTGGACATCGTCCGAAGCACGGCATCATCGAGCAAAGCGCGGAGTAACAGTGAGCAAGCGTACGTACCAGCCGAACAACCGACGCCGGCACAAGGTGCACGGCTTCCGTCTGCGGATGCGCACCCGTGCGGGTCGCGCCATCCTCTCCTCCCGTCGCCGCAAGGGCCGCAACAGCCTCGCGGTCTGAGGCTGCCCGCCCGGTGTGCTTGCCTCAGCGAACCGCCTGACCAGGGCCGAGGACTTTCGGCTCGTGGTCCGTCGGGGCCGCCGTACCGGCGGCCCACTGGTGGTCGTGCACCAGGTGGTGCCGAATGTCGACAAAGCGATAAGTAGTCCCGCCAAGGTGGGGTTCGTCGTCGCCAAGTCAGTCGGCCCGGCCGTGACCAGGAATCGCGTGAAGCGACGCCTACGCCACCTGCTCCGGGAGCGGATCGACTCGCTCCCGGCCGGCAGCATGCTCGTGGTCCGGGCACTCCCGGGAGCAGCTGGTGCGGACTCGCGGGATCTCGGCGCCGAGCTCGATCGTTGTCTGGTTCGAGCGTGAGCACGAGGCCGGAGGAGTACGTCGTGAGGTGTGCATCGTGAAGTGGCTGCTGATCGGCCTGCTGAAGGCCTACCGGTTCACGATCAGTCCCCTCTACGGCCAGGTCTGCCGCTACCACCCGACCTGCTCGGCGTACGCGCTCGAGGCGGTCACCGTGCACGGGAGCATCAAGGGCACCTGGCTGGCCGTGCGTCGCATCGGGCGGTGCCACCCGTGGGCCCCCGGCGGCTACGACCCGGTGCCGGCGAAGAAGAACAGTCTTGACCAACACGGCTCAGCACCTGCTGGCGCGGTGAGTTCGACTCAAGGAGTCTGAGTGGGTTTCCTCGGCGATATCGGCCACTTCATCATGACACCGCTGTACTACCTGGTGTCCGCGGTGCTGGTCGGCTGGCACAAGGTGTTCGGCGCGATCCTGGGTGAGCACTCGGGCGCGTCCTGGATCGTCTCGATCATCTTCCTGACCCTGACCATCCGGATCGCGCTGATCCCGCTGTTCGTCAAGCAGATCAAGTCCAGCCGGAACATGCAGCTGATCCAGCCGAAGGTCAAGGAGCTGCAGAAGAAGTTCGGCCACGACCGCGAGCGGCTGACGCAGGAGACGATGGCGCTCTACAAGGAGACCGGGACGAACCCGTTCTCCTCCTGCCTCCCCCTGCTCATCCAGATGCCGATCTTCCTCTCGCTCTTCCGGCTGCTGAGCCACGCGGCCAAGACGAAGTCGCTGGCATCGGCCAAGTCGATCGGTGTGCTGTCGAGCGCTGACGCGTACAGCTTCGCGAAGGCGAAGATCTTCGGCGGCACCATCTCCTCGAGCTTCGTGAACGCGAACGTGACCGAGGTCAAGGTCATTGCAGTCTTCCTGGTCATCGCGATGACCCTGACGACCTTCCTGACCCAGCGCCAGCTGATGAGCAAGAACATGCCGGCCGATGCGCTTTCAGGTCCCTACGCCCAGCAGCAGAAGATGCTGCTCTACGTCCTGCCGCTGGTCTTCGCCGTGGGCGGTATCGCCTTCCCGATCGGTGTCCTCATGTACTGGACCACCTCCAACCTGTGGACCATGGGCCAGCAGTTCTACGTGATCCGGAACAACCCGGCGCCCAACACCGAGGCCTTCCGCGCGAAGGAGAAGCGCGATGCTGCCAAGGCTCAGGCCAAGGGCCTGCCGATCGGGGGCACCAGCACCGCGGTGGTGACCGAGGAGGTCGTCGAAGACCGCCGTCCCGCGGCGCGCCAGCAGCCCAAGAAGCAGTCCCGTCAGCAGCGTCGCACGCAGCAGGGGCCCAAGAACTCATCGCCGTCCGGCGACAACAAGGGAGAATCTGAATGAGCGAGACCACCGAGACCGAGGTCGTCGAGACCGACGGGACCGTCGAGGACGGCCAGGCGATCGCCGCGACCGACGAGTCCGCTGAGGAGTCGACCGACGAGTTCGCTGAGGACAGCAGCGACGAGGACACCGACGAGGACACCGACGAGGACACCGAGGACGGTGCCGCCGAGGACACCGAGGACGGTGCCGGCGAGGGTCGCCTCCCCCGCCTGAAGCGCCTGGAGCAGGAGGGCGAGATCGCCGCGGACTACCTCGAGGAGCTGCTCGAGATCGCGGACCTCGACGGTGACCTGGACATGGACGTGGAGGGCGACCGCGCCACGGTCTCGATCGTCGGCGCGAACCTCCCCCAGCTCGTCGGCGACAAGGGTGAGGTCCTGGAGGCTCTGCAGGAGCTGACCCGCTTGGCCGTCTACCGCGAGACCGGCGAGCGGTCGCGCTTGATGCTGGACGTCTCCGGCCACCGGGCGGCCCGCCGCACGGCGCTGGAGGAGCAGGCCGCGAAGGTGGTCGCCGAGGTGAAGGAGTCTGGACAGCCGGTCTCGCTCGAGCCGATGTCCCCCTTCGAGCGCAAGGTCGTCCACGACGCCGTTGCCGCCGCCGGCCTGAATTCGGAGTCCGAGGGCGTCGAGCCGCGCCGGTGCGTGGTGGTCCTGCCCGCGTGACAGATGACGTTCCTCAGCCCGCTGAGGATGTTTCACGTGAAACACCCTCCGTGCCCGTGGTGGCCCGGAGGGTGTTTTCGGATGCACTCCCGACCGCGGAGAGGTACGCCGAGCTGCTGGCGACCGAGGGGATCGTGCGTGGACTGATCGGTCCGCGGGAAGTACCTCGGTTGTGGGACCGCCATCTGCTCAACTGCGCTGTGGTCACCGACGCCGTGAAGCAGCGGTCCTCGGTGTGCGACATCGGTTCTGGAGCGGGATTGCCGGGACTGGTGATGGCGATCCGGCGCCCGGACCTGAGAGTGACGCTGGTCGAGCCGCTGCTGCGCAGGACCACCTTCCTGGAGGAGGTGGTCGGCGAGCTCGGGCTCACGAACGTCCGTATCCGCCGGGGTCGCGCCGAAGAGCTCCACGGCGTCGCGACGTTCGACGTGGTCACGTCCCGCGCCGTCGCGCCGCTGGACCGCCTCAGCCGGTGGTCTTTGCCCCTGGTCAGGTCTGGCGGGTCGTTCCTGGCCATGAAAGGCTCATCGGCGGAGGCGGAGATCGCCGCCGCGACCAAGGTCATCAGCAAGGAGAAGGGCGAGGTCCAGGGCGTCATCGAGCTGGGCCAGGGCCTGGTCGACCCGCTTGTGCGTGTCGTGCACGTCCGGAAGAGATGAATCCTCCGGAGGAGTGCCGCAGTACTGGTCCAGTCCGCTTGAAAAGTTATCCACCGATTTTCGAGGGTCTCCACGCGGGGAATCCACAGATCTAGCCCAGTTATCCACAGAAACTCGTTTCGTCTGTTTCACGTGAAACAACGCCTCAGGAGCATCGTGTGACCGAGCAGGACAGCACGCCGGAGGGCGCGCCCGCCGTACGAACAGCGGCCGACCTCGAAGCCAACCCCACCGCCTACAGCGACACCTCGACCCCGCTCGCGCGAGCGATCGAGGCTGAGCTGCGTGCGCGCGAGAACGTGCGGTTCCACGACCCGCTCCCGCGCCCGGGCACGACCCGGGTCATGGTGGTGGCGAACCAGAAGGGCGGGGTCGGCAAGACCACCTCGACCGTGAACCTGGCTGTCGCGCTCGCGCACGGCGGGCAGCGCGTGCTCGTGGTCGACCTCGACCCTCAGGGCAACGCCTCCACTGCGCTTGCCGCGGACCACCGACGAGGCACGCCGTCGTCCTACGACGTCCTGGTGGACGGGATGCCGATCGCCGAGGCTGTCCAGCAGCACCCGGAGATCCCTGGGCTCTTCACCGTTCCCGCCACCATCGACCTGGCAGGCGCAGAGATCGAGCTGGTCAGTGTCGTGGCGCGCGAGAGCCGGCTCAAGAAGGCACTGGCGGCGTACGAGCAGATCGGTGCTTCGGGGGAGGACCGCCTCGACTACGTGCTGATCGACTGCCCGCCCTCGCTGGGACTGCTCACGCTGAACGCCCTGGTAGCCGGCGTCGAGATGCTGATCCCGATCCAGGCCGAGTACTACGCCCTCGAAGGCCTCGGACAGCTGATCGAGACCGTCGACATGGTCAAGAAGCACCTGAACGGCGACCTGAAGATCTCCACGATCCTGATCACCATGTACGACGCCCGCACCAACCTGGCGGCGGGTGTGGCCGACGAGGTCCGCTCGCACTTCAAGGAGCAGGTCCTGCGCACGGCGATCCCGCGCTCGGTGCGGGTCTCCGAGGCTCCCAGCTACGGCCAGAGCGTGATGACGTACGATCCGGGATCGCCAGGCGCGCTCAGCTACCTGGAGGCAGCGCGCGAGATGGCGATCAAAGGAGCAGGCACTGATGGGACGTGGGCGTGAGTGAGAAGCGGCGGGGCCTCGGACGTGGCCTCGGATCTCTGATCCCCACCCAGCCCGAGGCAGAAGCGGCTCCCTCGGCCGCGGCCGCTGGCGGCGACACCCCACCGAACGCCGCCCTGGCGACGGTGGCCGGCGCCTATTTCGCCGAGCTCCCGATCACGGCGATCACCCCGAACGCCAAGCAGCCGCGCCAGGTCTTCGACGAGGAGGCCATGGCCGAGCTCGTGCACTCGGTCAAGGAGGTCGGCCTCCTCCAGCCGATCGTGGTGCGGCGCGTGGACACCGGGGACGGCGAGGACCGGTACGAGCTGATCATGGGGGAGCGGCGCTGGCGCGCCACCACCCAGGCCGGCCTCGAGACCATCCCGGCCATTGTCCGGCAGACCGGCGACGACGACATGCTCCGGGACGCACTCCTGGAGAACCTGCACCGCTCCGAGCTCAACCCGCTCGAGGAGGCGGCCGCCTACCAGCAGCTGCTCGACGACTTCGGGTGCACCCACGAGGAGCTCTCGACCCGCATCGGACGCAGCCGCCCGCAGATCAGCAACACGCTCCGACTGCTGAAGCTCTCGCCGGCTGTCCAGCGCCGCGTCGCGGCCGGCGTGCTCTCGGCCGGGCACGCCCGCGCACTGCTCGGCGTCTCGGACGCCGGGGCTCAGGACCGGCTCGCCTCCCGCGTCGTGGCCGAGGGCATCTCGGTGCGAGCGCTCGAGGAGATCGTCGCGGTCGGTGAGACCGGGGAGGGGGAGGGCGAGACGGTCCGGTTCAAGGTCAACCGTCCGAGCGCCCCGGGTCTCTCGGAGCTAAACGAGCGGCTCTCCGACCGTCTCGACACCCGGGTCAAGGTGACGATGGGGAAGTCCAAGGGCCGCATCGCGATCGAGTTCGCATCCCTCGGAGATCTCCAGCGGATCGTCGGCGTGATCGACCCGCGCAGCTCTGCAGACAAGGCCATCTAACCACTTATCAATAAAGCGCTTTGTCGACAAAGCGATGCACTGACAAAGCGTTAGCAACGCATAACTCCAGGTCAGGGGCCTGTGCAGCGCCAGAGATCGGCAGTGTCTGTCGGGCTTACTTCTTGCCCGACCGCTTCGCGGCCTTGCGCTGCGCCCGCAGCCGGCGCTCCTCGGCGTACATCGCCGCAGCCTCTTCCGGGGTCGGCGCGGACCCGCCGTGCGAGGCCGGGAGCCACCACGAACCGGGCGGCTGCTCCTCGGCCGGGTGCGCCTTGATGAGTCGGTCGAGCATCGCTTCCATCCGCTGCTGCAGCTCTGCGGTGACCGCGTTCGCGTTGTCGGCCGGGGTGGGGCGCACGGCCTCGCCGATCTCGATGCCGACGGTCTTGTGCCGCTTGAAGTCGCTCGGCTTGCCCTTGGTCAGGAACCGCTGCGTGCCCCAGAGCACGATCGGGATCAGCGGCACACCGGCATCGGCCGCGATCCGCACGGCGCCGGTCTTGAGCGGCTGCAGCTCGAAGCTCTGCGAGATGGTGCCCTCGGGGAAGATGCCGACCAGCTCGCCGTCGTCGAGGTAGCGGCGCGCCATGTCGAGGCCGGCCTGGCCGTCACCGCGGTCGATCGGGATGTGGTGGAACGAGCGCATCACCGGACCGCCCACGGGGTGGTCGAAGATCTCCTTCTTGGCCATGAAGCGGGTCAGGCGGCCCCGCTGGACGCCAGGGAAGCCGGCCATCACGTAGTCGACGAAGGAGAGGTGGTTGACCGCCAGGAGCGCACCGCCCGAGGAGGGGATGTTCTCCGTGCCGGTCATCCGGATGTCGACGGCACCGACCTTGAACCAGGTCTTGGCCGTGGCGATGACCACCGGGTAGACGATGTCGCGCATGCGCTGACCCTACGGGAGCCTCGCGCCCCGGATAACCCTGGGCGCAGGCCGCACCGCGTCTGCAAGACTTCCGGCCATGCGCCGCATCGTCCAGAGCCGAAAGCTCCAGCACGTCCGCTACGACGTCCGGGGTCCGATCCTGGTCGAGGCACAGCGCCTGGAGGCCGAGGGGCACAAGATCCTCAAGCTCAACATCGGCAACCCGGCGCCGTTCGGCTTCGAGGCGCCCGAGGCGATCGTGGCCGACATGGTGCACAACCTGCCCGACGCCCAGGGCTACTCCGACTCCCGCGGGATCTACTCCGCGCGCACCGCCGTCGCGCAGTACTACCAGCAGCGCGGCCTGACCGACACCCAGGTCGACGACGTGTTCATCGGCAACGGGGTCTCCGAGCTGATCTCCCTGGTCCTGCAGGCCTTCCTCGACGACGGCAACGAGATCCTCATCCCCGCTCCTGACTACCCGCTGTGGACCGGCGCGGTCACGCTCGGCGGCGGCGTACCGGTGCACTACCGGTGCGACGAGGACAACGGCTGGAACCCTGACCTGGACGACATCGAGTCGAAGATCACCGAGAACACCCATGCCCTGGTGATCATCAACCCGAACAACCCGACCGGCGCGGTCTACAGCGAGGAGACCGTCAAGGGCCTCGTCGACATCGCCCGGCGCCATCAGCTGGTGATCTTCAGCGACGAGATCTACGAGAAGATCCTCTTCGACGACTCCGTGCACCACCACACCGCGACGTACGCCGGCGACGACGTGCTCTGCCTGACCTTCAGCGGCCTCTCCAAGGCCTACCGGGTCTGCGGCTACCGGGCCGGCTGGGTGATGATCTCGGGCCCCAAGCACCTGGCCGAGGACTTCCTCGAGGGGCTGACCCTGCTGGCCAACATGCGGATGTGCGCCAACGTCCCGGCCCAGCACGCGATCCAGACCGCACTCGGCGGCTACCAGTCGATCGGGGAGTACATCGGCCCCGGCGGGCGCTTCTACGAGCAGAGCAAGCTGGCCTGGAAGCTCCTCAACGAGATCGAGGGAGTCTCCTGCGTGGAGCCGATGGGCGCGCTCTACTGCTTCCCCAAGCTCGACACCGAGATGTTCGGCATCACCGACGACGAGCAGTTCGTCATCGAGCTGCTGCGCGCCAAGAAGATCCTGGTCACCCACGGCACCGGCTTCAACTGGTTCGAGCCCGACCACTTCCGGCTCGTCACCCTGCCCGACGTCGACATGCTCACCGAGGCGATCGGCCGCATCGACGACTTCCTCGCCACGCTGCGCCGCTGACCCGCGCGTCCTAGACTCGGGGCGTGGCACGCAAGGTCGAACGCCTCACCCTGGACAACCTCGCCGACCTGCCCGGGCACGGACCCGAGTGCACGTTCTGGGAGCTCGATCCCGTGCGCCGCGGCAAGGTCCGCGGCCACGAGGCGGAGGAGAAGGCCGCCTGGCTCTCGGCGATGCTGCGCGACTGGGGTTCGGTGGGCGCCGTCGTGGTCGTCGACGGCACGCCGGTCGGCCACGCGATCTGGGCGCCCGCGCTGCACCTGCCCGGCGGTGACGGTTTCGCGACGGCGCCGGTGAGCACGGACGCCGTCCTGCTCGCCGGCCTGCACGTCGTACCCGAGTACCGCGGCCAGGGCCTGGCCCGGGTCCTGGTCCAGGCGATGGCCAAGGACCTGATCCGTCACGGTGGCATCGGCGCCGTCGAGACCTTCGGCGACCACCGCCCGCGCGAGGGGGTGTGCGTGCTGCCGACGGGATTCCTGCTCGCGGTCGGCTTCCGGACCCACCGCGCGCACCAGCGCTTCCCGCGGATGCGGATGGACCTGCGCACGACGGTCACCTGGCGCGAGGAGTTCGAGACCGCGGCCGGCAAGCTGCTCGGCGTCGTCAAGCGGCCGGCCCGACAACCGGCTCCCCATCCCGCGCCGAGGGTCACGCACCGCGACACCGATCCCGGGAAGGCCTGAGGCCTCCACCGTCCCGAGGCCCGGCTGCGACGGGGTCGCCTCAGCCCTGGTGGACCGAGGAGCCGGGTGCCAGCGCCGAGCGGAGCTCGCTGAGCCGCAGGACTCCTGTGTGGGCGTCCGTCTCCGGGCTGAGGTAGAACCGCTGGACGGCGACCACCACGGCCTCGGCGAGCACGTCGCGGAATCCCGGATCGGCCAGGCGGCGGGCGTCGCCGGGGTTGGAGAGGTAGCCGGCGTCGAGCTGCACCGCCGGCATCCGCGTGCGCCGCAGGAAGTCCCACTCCTTGGGGTGGCAGCGCAGGTCGACCAGGTCGGTGCGCGCGACGATCTCGCGCTGCACCAGGCTGGCGAACCGCTCACCGGTCGAGGAGCGGGTGTTGTGCTTCTCGGACCCGAAGAAGTACGTCGCCACGCCGCACGCGTCCGCGTTGGTGGAGGCGTCGACGGCGAGCGAGATCGAGAGGTGTGCGTTGGCCCGGTTGGCGAACGCGGCACGCTCGACCTCCTCCACGACATCGGCGTCGAGGAGGACAGCGCGGTGGCGTCCGGTGCGGGAGGCGGTGAGGAAGGCCTGGACGCCGGTGGCCACCAGCCTGCCTTCGATGCGTGCGGCCAGGTCGTGCACGATCTCGGCGGCGCGGTCGGCGTACTCCTCGGGCAGGTGCTGACCCGGTGAGGGGTCGATGACCACGATCTTGCCGCCGAGCTGAGGTCCGGCGTCCCGGATCCGCTCCTGGGCGCGCATCGCGTTCGGGGCGCCGCCGCTGACCATCGGTGCGAGCTGCGCGAGCTGGCGCAGGGTGAACGGCCCGCAGGTGCCGTCGGCCGGGATGCCGACGTTGCGCTGGAACTCGCGCAGGCCCGCTTCGGTCTCGGGTCCGAAGTAGCCGTCGACCCGGCCGACTTTGAAGCCGAGCTCGAGCAGGCGGCGTTGCAGCGCGAACACGTCGTCGCCGGCCATCAGGTTGCCGGGCAGGTGGGTCAGGATCCGGTCTCCCAGCGACCAACGCGCCTCGTCGAGGCGGCGGAACGTGGCCGGGCCGACGAGACCGTCGACGTGCAGTCCGCGCTGCTGCTGGAAGGTCCGCACCGCGAGCTCGACCGAGGCGTCGTACGTCGTGGGCAGCGCGTGCGCGGCGTCCTCGAGGAGCCCGACCTGCTGCAGGAGGCCGACGATCTGCGTCACCGCGGGACCGGAGTCACCGAGCTGGAAGACGCTGCTCACACGCAGACTCCGTTCCTCGAGATGGGGGAGGGACGATCCTCGCGGACGGGACCGGGCGGCACAACCGTGATCACGACTACTGAAACAGACCGCGCGCCCGGAACCAAGGCTCCGGGCGCGCGGTGTGGGCGTTCTGGGTGATCAGCCGATGATGTCGGCCAGGTCGCGCAGCAGCGCGGCCTTGGGCTTGGCGCCCACGATCTGCTTGACGACCTCGCCGTTCTGGTACACGTTCAGCGCGGGAATGCCGGTGATCCGGTACTGCGCGGGCGTCACGGGGTTCTCGTCGACGTTCATCTTCACGATGCGGAGCTTGTCACCGTGCTCGTTGGCGATCTCGTCCAGGATCGGCGCGATCTGGCGGCACGGGCCGCACCACTCGGCCCAGAAGTCGACGAGCACCGGAGTCTCGGACTTGAGGACCTCGGCGTCGAAGTCTGCGTCGGTGACGGCCGGAAGGTTGGCCATGTGTGCTCCTCGGTTCGGTTGTCTGGGTCTGTGCTGATTCAACACCCGCGCCAGGACGTTTCTTCCCCGCGCGGGCCAGGGTCTCGTCAGACGGTCGCGGCGACCTTTGCGGCGACCTTCGCGGCCGCGTGCTCCTGGTCGGCCAGGAAGCGCTCGGCGTCCAGCGCCGCTGCGCAACCACTGCCGGCCGCGGTGATGGCCTGCCTGTAGGTGTGGTCGACCAGGTCGCCGCAGGCGAACACGCCGCTCAGGTTGGTCCGGGTGCTCCGGTCCTCGACGAGCACGTAGCCCTCGTCGTCGAGGTCGACCTGGCCACCGAGCAGCTCCGAGCGCGGGTCGTGCCCGATCGCGATGAACAGGCCCGTCGCGTCGAGCTCGCGGGTCTCGCCGGTCACGGTGTCCTTCAGGGTCAAGCCGGTGAGCTTGTCGTCACCGTGGATGGCCTCGACGGCGGAGTTCCACGCGATGTCGATCTTCGGGTCCGCGAACGCCCGCTCGGCCATGATCGCCGAGGCGCGCAGCTCGTCGCGTCGCACCACCAGGGTGACCTTCGAGCCGAAGCGCGAGAGGAAGGTCGCCTCCTCGACGGCGGAGTCACCGCCGCCGACCACGGCGATGTGCTGCTCGCGGAAGAAGAAGCCGTCACAGGTCGCGCACCACGAGACGCCGTGGCCCGAGAGCCGGTCCTCGTCGGGGTTGCCGAGCTTCTTGTAGCCCGAGCCCATCGCGAGGATCACGGCCTTCGCGGTGAAGGTGCCCTCCTCGGTCCTCACGACCTTGATGTCACCGGTCAGGTCGACCTCGATCACGTCGTCGGCGACCAGCTCGGCGCCGAACCGCTCGGCTTGGGCGCGCATCTCGTCCATCAGCACCGGACCCTGGATGCCGTCGCGGAAGCCCGGGAAGTTCTCGACCTCGGTGGTGTTCATCAGCGCACCGCCGGCGGTGACCGCGCCCTCGAAGACCAGCGGGTTCAGGTTGGCGCGCGCGGCGTACACGGCAGCCGTGTAACCGGCCGGGCCGGAGCCGATGATGATGACGTTGCGGGTCGTGTCGGACATGGTCTGCCTGCTCTGTGAGAAGTGTGCTTCCAGAACAGATCCTAGGCACCCCGCATTCCCGCTGGGTGACCGCCCGGTCAGCGGGCGAGAACCGCGGTGGCGAGCACCGTGGAGCCGTCGCAGGACCATGCCTGGACCAGCTGGTTCCCGCTGACGGCCGGGTGCACGACGAGGGTCGCCGGCCGCCGGTCGAAGGTGATCGGGGTGGTCGTGCTCCCGGTGCTGCTGGAGTCGGCAGGAGGGGTGCACGCCGCCTTCGAGGCCGCTTGGGACCGCGTGGTCCGCTCCAGCGTCGACCCGGGCGGTGGCGCCTGGCCGGAGAGTGCGCCCGGGGCCGGTGTCGGGTTGCCCGAGGCCGTGGGCGCCGGGGGCGCGGCGGGGGCGCTAGCGGCCTGGCCGCCGGCGTCCGCACGGTCATCGAGCGAGCCGTTCTGCGGCGCGATGGCGGTGACGTACTGCGCCGCCTGCGTCGCGAAACCTGCCGTGGTGAAGGCGGGGAGCCGCGCGGCGTAGCCCAGTGCCAGGTTGTCGAGGCCCTTCAGCTCGTCGGCGCCGACCGAGGACCTGGGCTGTGAGGGAACAAAGTCGGTCCCGGGTGTCGCCGCGAGTGCCGTCCCGGCGGAGTCGCCGGCAGCGCGGTGCGCCAGGGAGTCGTTGCTCTTGTTGCCGAGCACCTGGGTCAGGCCCACGCCGGCACCGCCGAGCACGACCACGGCGGCGGCGGCCGCGAGGAGCCGCGGGGCGCGCCGGCGCCGGGGAGCCAGCGCTACGACCTCCGCCTCACCCTGCACAGTACTTCCGAGCCCGAGGTCGACAGCGCGCCCGGCTGTGCGGCCGGCCGTGAGGTCGGCGAGGGTCGCATCGAGGCGTGCGACGACCTCGGCAGGAGCCGGTCCCGTCTCGCGAGCACCCGCGAGCTGCGCGCTGATGTCGGCGTACGACGCGTCGTCGAAGTCCTCCTCGACGTTCTCGTGGGTCGCGCCGGCGTTCTCAGCGCGATCCTTCTCCGGATCTGTCATCGTGCACCTCCTCGTGTCGCGGTCGGTCGGGGCTCTCCAGGTTCAGACGTGCCGGCGGCTCCGGTGGTTCCGGTGGTTCCGGTGACCCCGGTCTCACCGTGAGGCTCACCGTGAGGCTCACCGTGAGGCTGACCGGCACGCTCGCCACGCAGCTCACCGAGGAGCTCGGCCAGGCGGCGCCGTCCGCGGGCGCACCGGCTCTTGACGGTCCCGGTGGGACAGCCGAGGACCAGGGCGGCCTCCTCGACCGGGTACCCCTCCATGTCGACGAGAACCAGCGCTGCACGCTGCTCGGCCGGCAGCTCGGCGAGTGCGGCCAGGACGGTGGCGCGCTGGTCGGAGAGCACGGCGCTCAGCTCGGGGTCCTGGGCAGGGACTGCGGAGGCGAGCACGTCGCCGCGGCCGGCGTACTCCTCGAGGTCGTCCGGCAGCGGCCGGGCGGCCCGGACCTTGTTGCGGCGCAGGCGGTCGAGACTGGCGTTGACCACGATCCGGTGGAGCCAGGTGGTCACCTGGGCGTCGCCACGGAAGTCGCCGGCGCGCTTGAACGCCGAGATCAGTGCCTCCTGCAGGGCGTCTGCGGCGTCCTCGGGGTTGCCGGTGGTGCGCAGCGCGACTGCCCAGAGGCGGTCGCGGTGGCGGGTGAAGAGGACACCGAAGGCGTCCGGGTCGCCGGCGGCGTGCGCCTCGAGCAGGGCGACGTCGTCGAGCCCGGGGAGGTCGGAGATCACGACCGGACCTCGACCTCGGCGATCCGTCCCTGGTAGCCCGCCCCCGCCCGCGGAAGCTTGGTGAGCCAGATGATCAGGTAGCGCGAGCGGGTCGAGCTGGTGCGGAAGACGGCATCGGTGCCGGTGGTCGTGATGCCGGCGACCCGGCCGGCCTGCGCGAGCTCGGCCGGGGGTCCGGTGGCCGTGGCCGGCGCGGCCCACAGCTCGAGCGAGGTCGGGGAGCCGACCAGGGTCAGCGCGACCGAGGAGACCTCGCGGACCCGGCCGAGGTCCAGCACGATGCCGACCCCGCTCTTCTGCCCGCCGAACGCCTGGGTGGTGTAGGTCTTCGTGGGCCACGACGTCGAGGGGTTCCCGTCGATCGCGAGCCCGGCCTGGTCGGGGTTCTCCGCCGGCGGGTCGCCCTCCGGGTCGAAGTCGCCGGCAGCAGCGATGCGGACCGGGGTGCCCCTCAGCGCGGTCGCGCGCGAGGTGGGGCCGGCGGGGGTCGAGGGCGACGCGGGCCCCTTCGTGGTGACGTTGGTCGTCGGCGAGCCACTGCCGCTGCTGTCGTCCTGGGTGCTCTGGTAGGCGTAGTACATCGCCGCCGCGACGCCCGCGGCCATCAGCACGATCAGCAGGATCAGCCAGCCGGAGCGCCGGCTCCTCGGCTCCTCGTAGTAGTCGTGGTCCTCCTCGTCCAGGGGTTCGGACCACGGCAGGACCGGCTCGGTGGCCGGCTGCGGCGCGGCGTTCGCGGGGACCCGGCGCTCGACGTCGGCGAACAGCGGCCGGTCGGCGGGCTGCTCGAAGGGCGGCGGCGGCGCGGACGGCTCCCAGTGCTCCGGCTCCCAGAACTCCAGCCCGGTGGGGAACGGCTCTGCGGCGGCCATCGTCTCCTCGGGGTCTGCCGGCTGTGCGGGGGCAGCCGGTGGCGGGGCAGCCGGCGCGGGGTCCGCCGGTGCGGGGACTGCCGGTGCGGGGACTGCCGGTGCGGGGGCAGCCGGTGCGGGGGCTGCCGCCCCTGCGACCGCGACAGTCCCGGCGTTGGTCTCGTCGGCCCCCTCGGCGCCGGTCGGCGCGACCGGGTCGTCGTGCATGCTCGGGATGTCGACCGGGGCGACCTTGGCCGGGTCGCCGACGTAGTCGCTGAGTGCGGCGGCGATCTCCAGCGCCGTCTCGATCGGCATCACGTGCTGCGCGGCCTCCTTGTGCAGCACCCGGTCGCAGAGCGTGTCGAGGTCGCGGGGGACCCCGGCGCGCACCTGCCGCGGTCGCAGGGGGCGGCGACCGTCGAGCGGGGCCCGCGGCACGGCGGAGGGCGCGATGCCGGGCCAGCGGCCGGTCAGGGCGGCGTACAGGATGCCGGCCAGGTCGACGACGTCGGCCTCGCGCGGTCCGAGGCCCACGTACGGCGCCTCGGGTGCGTGCGGACGCTCGAAGGCGGCGTTGACGACGAAGCCGATGATCTTCACCGAGCCGGAGCGGGTGACCAGGACCGCCTCGGGGTTCAGGCGGCCGTGCACCAGGCCGGCCGCGTGCGCCGCGGCGATCGCCTCGGCGACCTCGCGGGTCAGCCATGCGGCGCGCATCGGAGGGAGCGAGCCCTGGGCGAGCATCATGTCGAGCGAGGTGCCGTCGCCCCACTCGTTGATCACCCAGGTGATGCCGTCCACGTCGTCGCAGTCCAGGACGCGCAGGAAGTGCGGTTCGGTCACCGTGGCCGAGCGCCGCGCGGCGTCGAGGACGCCGGCCGCCCGCGGGTCGTCGCTGGCGACCACGTGGACCGCGACGCTGCGCTCGAGCACGGTGTCGGTGGCGCGCCAGAAGCGAGCCCCGTTGTGCTCGGAGAGCAGGACCTCGAGCCGGTACCGCCCGTCGAGCACCGTGCCCGGACTCATCGAGATCGGCGGCATCGTCCTCCTGCGCTCCCTCCTGCGGTGGCCACGGACTCCCCTGCGCGCCATCGTACGGGCGAGCTCACCTGCGCGACCGGAACCTCGCGGTCACCAGCGCGGTCACCTCGGTGACCTCGGTGAGGTGGAACAGGCGCGCCAGGCCGACGTACGCCGCGCCGCCGGCGCCGCCGATCACGACCAGGCGGAACAGCACCGCGAGCTTGCCGGGACCGTCGACGACCTGGTCGAGGCCCAGGCGCACCAGCAGCGCGACGACCACGGTCGTTCCGACGACCACCACCATCCGCACCGCGAAGCGGACCAGGTCGCGTCCACCCAGGCCGTGGGTCTGCACCGAGAGCTGGCGGAACGAGAGCGCAGCTCCGACGGCGTACGCGACGGTGTAGGCGATCACCAGCCGTGGTGCGGTCTGCTCGGGGTCGATGCCGCGGGTCAGCGCGATCGCCATCACGATGTTCACCGTCGAGATCACGCACTGGATGAAGAAGACGCGGCGGTTCTGCTCCAGGGCGTAGAACCCGCGCAGCACCAGGTAGTGGCTGGTGAAGAAGAAGACGCCGAGGGAGAAGAGCGAGAGCGCCGGCACGAAGTCGGTGTAGGTGTCGTGCGCGGAGCCCCAGCCGAAGACGATGTTGGCCAGGTCGGAGGCGACGATCGGCAGCAGGGCGAGCACCGGGAGCACGAACGCGTAGGTCGACCGCATCGTCGAGCTGACCGAGACCGCGAGGCCCAGCAGGGACTGCGTCGAGGCGTAGGAGGCGAGCCGCGGCAGCACGGCGGTGGCCAGCGAGACCGTGATGATCGCGTGCGGGACCATCACCAGCAGGAAGGCGTTGGAGTAGATCGTGTAGCCGGTGCCGCCCGAGGCCGAGCCGGAGGACGCGAGCCGGACGACGACCGTGTACGCGACCTGGTTGACCACCACGAACAGCACGGTCCACACCGCGAGCTTGAAGGTGTGGCCCAGACCGACGCCGCGGAAGTCGAACCGCGGGCGGTAGTGCACCCCGGCGCGACGCAGGTAGGGCAGCAGGATCAGGAGCTGCACCGCGATGCCGAGGGTCGAGCCGATGCCGAGCACGATCTCCGGGCCGCTGGTGAAGCCGCCCGCCTGCTCGGCCCTGGTCGCCGGGCCGTAGGCGACCAGGTAGACGACCAGCACCAGCACCGAGATGACGTTGTTCGCGATCGGTGCCCACATCATCGGCCCGAAGCTGCGGCGAGCGTTGAGCACCTGGCCGACCAGGACGAACATCCCGTAGAAGAAGACCTGCGGCAGGCAGTAGCGGGCGAAGGCGATCACCGAGTCGCGCTCAGCCGCGTGGCCGGCCGAGAAGTACGACGGGTCGACCAGGACGCGCATGACCAACGGCGCCGCGATCACCAGGACCACCGAGACCACGCCGAGGAACAGCACTGCGAGCGTGATCACCCGGTTGGTGTAGGCCTCGCCGCCGTCGGCGTCGTTGCGGATCGCGCGGACCAGCTGCGGAACCAGCACGGCGTTGAACACCCCGCGGGCGAGCAGGATGTAGAGCATGT
>JBJMIO010000055.1:0-15918 GCA_045806765.1 Marmoricola sp. | reverse complement strand
CGGCACCCCGACGCGTCGGCACTCGTTGCTCACCGCGTCGAAGGTCTTGCCGAGCGCGGTGCACGGGATCGCGTAGGGGCTGATCGCATCGCAGGGCGCGGTCGGCGAGGTGGTGGCCGGCGAGGTGGTGGCCGGCGAGGTGGTGGCTGGGGTGACTGCCGGCGGGGTGACTGCGGATCCGGCCTGCGTCGTCGTGGCGACCAGCGCCGCGCCGAGGATCAAGGCAGCCGTGAGACCGCGGAGCAGACGGGAGGGAGTCATCCCCGCACCGTGGCAGAGCGGGGATCGCGCCGAAAGGAGAAGGGTGGATTTTCGTCCGGGATGTCCAGACCATCCACAGGCGCTCGATCGTGGAGGTTATCCACAGATTCAGATTGCCTGTTGTACCGAACAGGTGTTCGAAGAATGCTTGTTCCATGACCTTCTCGAGCAGCGACGTGACGACAGCCGGTCCGGCTGCCGAGCTGCGCGCGTTCCTCGAGCGCGTCGCCCGGTTCGACGTCGCCGGGCTCGACCAGACGCAGCAGGCAGATCTCCTGCAGGCCTGCACCCGCGCTGAGGCGGGACTGACCGCACTGCGGATGCGGGTGATCGCCGCGGCCGACCGGACGCGCACTCCGGCTGCCTCCGGCGCGGCCAGCGCCGCCGACTGGGCCGCGAAGATCTCGAACTCGGACCCTGCTCACGCGCACCGCCAGGTCGGGCTCGCCCACGGACTCGAACGACGGACCAGGACGCAGCGGGCGCTGTCGTCGGGGGAGATCAGCGCCGAGCACGCGGCGGTGATCATCCGCGCCGACAAGGACCTCCCGGCCGGCCTCGGCGCCGAGGAGCGGGACCAGGTGGAGGCAGCACTGCTCGACAAGGCCCGCGTCGTCGCGCCGGCGGCGTTGCGCCGGTTGGCCGGACGCGCCCTGGCAGCGGTCGAACCCGATCCGGTCCGCGTCGACGCGCACGAGGATGCCCTCGTCCGTTCCGCCGAGGAGCAGGCGCGCGCGAAGACCAGGCTGAGCATGCGCGAGAACGACGACGGCACGATCTCGGGATGGTTCACCGTGCCGGTGGCGCACGGCGAGCTGTTGCGCAAGGTGCTGCAGACCATCACCGCGCCGCGACGTGGCCGTCTGGGCGCCGCGGCGGCGCAGGTCGGTGAGCGCGAGGAGCGGACCGACTGGGACCGCGCCCGCGGGCTGGCGCTGTGCGAGCTGATCGAGCACCTGCCCACCGAGCACCTGCACCCGAAGACCGCGGCGACGCTGGTGGTGATGATCGACGAGAGCGTCCTCCGCGGAGCCTTGAAGGCAGCCGGGCTGGACACCGGAGGTCTTCTTTCGGCGGGGGAGGCGCGCCGCTTCGCCTGCAACGCCAGGATCCTGCCGGTCGTCCTGGACGGAGCGAGTCAGGCACTCGACCTCGGCAGGTCCAAGCGCTTGTTCAACGAAGCGCAACGGATCGCGAAGGGGCTCGAGCACGACACCTGCGCTGCCGACGGGTGTGAACGTCCCTATGCGTGGTGCGAGCTCCACCACAAGCACCACTGGGCGCACGGTGGCTGCTCGGACCTCGACGAAGCCGTGCCGCTGTGCCACTTCCACCACCAACGGATCCACGACCCCGGGTACGGCCACGCCTACCGACCCGGCGGATCGATCACCTTCCACCTGCTCGTCGAGGAGAGCCATGCGTCCCGTACCCGTTGAAGACCCTGCCCCTTTCTGGGAGGTCTGGGCGATCCACGACCCCGACGGAGGTGGCGGCGACTTCTCCTACACCTGTGGCCTCCACGACCGTGGGTTCGCCGAGCTGTGGATCGCTGGGCGTCCTGCCCTCGGTGAGGATCCCGGCTTCGACTGGTGCTTCTCCCAGCGCGACACCTGCGGACTCCTCAACGAGTTCGCGGCCGACTGGCTCGCGGGCCGCCTGCGCGTGGGCGACGAGATCGAGCGGGAGTACGACGGCGGGCTGGTGACGGTGCGGTTCCGGGTCGATCCGCCGGGAGACCGAGACGAGCTCGAGGCGCTGGGGATCGCGGCTGGTGCCGAGGTGGTCCCGATCCGCTGGTCCCTGCACCGCCCGGATCCGGGGCCCAACGCCGCGATGACGAGGAAGGCGCAGGAGGAGGCTCGTGCCAGGTTCCGCCGGCTGCTCGCCGCTTTCGAAGGGTCGCTGGCCGGGCTGCCAGGACTGCGCGGACTGCCCGGGTGGGAGGTCCCGGCCCGACCCCGCTGGTCACCTGGAGCGAAGTACGGTCCGCGGACCTCGGTGGTGCTCGCGCACGCGGCCTACTTCTGGACGTGCGACGGGCCGGCACTGAAGGAGGTGTTCGACGCGGCCTTCGAGGCCGAGATGCACGGGTTCGTCGGCTACGGCCTGGCGTGCGTGGCCGCGGCTGCCCGGGTGGCAGGACGGGAGGAGGCGCTCATGTCGATGGAGAGCGACCTGCTCGTGGCGGTGGAGATGGTGGGCTGGTCGATCCACGCCGACGAGCGCGACGACGTGGTCCGGCTGCTGTCGCGGTTCCTGAACCTGACGCTCGGCGCAGAGCTGGTCGCGGACTTCCTGGCGCCGGACGTGACCGAGCACGTCCTGGACCTCCTCGTCGACGCGCGGCGGTCGACGTGACGCGATCAGGTGCGCTTGCTGAGTTTGTCGCTCAACGCGCCGGCGGTGATCGCGATGACCGGGATCCACAGCGGGATCGACATGAAGAGGAAGACCGGACCGAAGGCTGTCAGCAGTTGTCCCATGCGTCGAGGTTCCTCGTAGCGGCGGCTGCCCGGCACGGCGCCGCGACACGAAATCAGCGAGCCGGGTTGGCCTGCGAGACCAAGGCGGCGGTGCCGAGCCAGCGACAGGCGATCAGGGCGAGCTCGAGGTCCAGGCGGTCCTCGTCGACGCCGCGGCCACGCAGCTCCACGGCTCGGTCGACGCGGTACTTCACGGTGTTCTTGTGCAGGTGCACCAGCTCGGCGGTGGCCGCGAAGCTGTTGCGGGTGGAGAGGAAGACCCGCAGCGTCTCGCGCAGCCGCTCGGCGCTCTCGCTCTCCTCGGCCAGGGCACCGAGTGCAGTGCGCACCAGCCGTCGGGTCGCCTCGAGGTCGGCACACAGGAGTGCGGCGGCACGCACCTCCGGATCTCCGTACGCCGTGACCGCCCGTGCCCGGTCCCCGGCGACCAGGGCGACCGTCTGGGCCTGCAGCGCGTCGAGGTGGGAGCTGCGGAAGCCCTCGACGCCGGGGGCCGGTACCCCCAGGGCGAGGCGGATGCCGGTGACGTCGAGGTCGGTCAAGGCTGCCGGGTCGGCGACCGCCTTCGAGCGCGTGCCCAGCGGGATCCAGCCCCAGGCGGTGGCCCGGTCCTGCGCGGCGAACAAGGGCTGCTGCGAGCTGCCGAGTGCGCGAGCCACGCGTCCGAGGAGTCGTTCCAGTCCGTGCAGGTCACCGCCGCCGGTCTCGCCGGTGCTCCACAGCACGACGCCGACGTGGGTCTGGCGCAACCGGTAGCCCAGTGCGTTCTCTGCTGTGGTCACGTCGCCGTGCAGCTCGGCGACCGGGTCGGCGCCGAGGAGGTCGGTGAGCACCTCGGCGCGGACCGTGTTGCGGTTGGCGAGCCACCGCTCGCGCTCGCCCTCGTAGACGTTGAGCACCTGCTCGGAGACCGCGTCGATGTAGCGGAAGGTGATCGCGACGAAGGCCTGTCCGGCGGCGTACGCGACGCGCGGGTCGGGCTCCTCCTCGCTGATCCGCTCGAGGCTCCACGCGGTCGCGGTCTCCTGGCCCAGGCGGTAGGCCCGGAGCAGTGCGCTGGAGGAGACGCCGCGCTGGGCGAGGCGGCGGGCGTACTCGACGGCGGTCGGGGGGGCGGTGATCTCGGCGACCTGCATGTCGTAGCGGACCACCTGGGAGATGGTCTTCAGGTTGCCCTCGATGCTCGCGTCGAGCAGCTCGAGGATGGCCGCATCCCCGCGCAGCTCCGCGATCGCGTCGATCAGCTCGTCGTGCAGCCGGTGGGTCAGGTCGGCGACGTTCTCGGTCATCCGGTCGGCCGTGGCGATCACCCGGGTCGTGGTGCGGGAGATGAAATCGTCGTCGGACTGCTGCACGTCTTCATGGTCGCAGACCAAAGAACGGCTTGGAACTGTCCCGATGCACCGCAATTCGCACCCGAACCTCGGTCTGCGAGAACAATGCGGTGCCGGTCCGCCGGGCCCTAGCCTCGACCCATGGGATTCTTCAGCCCGAGCGAGCAGCCCGTCGAGCCGGCGGTCTTCCTCCAGCTCCCCCTGAGCGAGCGGGTGCGGATCCTCGCCACGCACTGGGTCGAGGACGGGTTCGGCACCCCGCGGGTGCTGCACGTCGTCTACGTGCTGAAGATGCTCGGGCTGTACTTCGGGGTCGGTCTGGCGATCACGTCGTGGACCACGCTCGGCGTTCACTTCACCGACCCGGGGACGTGGTTCGACAACATCGTGGTCTACCAGAAGCTGGCCATCTGGCTGATGCTGCTCGAGGTGCTCGGGCTCGGCGGTGCGTTCGGGCCGCTGTGCGGTCACTTCGCCCCGATGCTGGGCAACGTCCGCTACTGGATCCGGCCGGGCACGCTGCGGATGGCGCCGTGGGGCCGGCACGTACCGGGCACCGGCGGGGACGAGCGCACGGTCGGTGACGTGGTGCTGTACGTCGTGGTGCTGGCCAGCCTGGTCTACCCGCTGGTCCTGCAGGCCGATGTCGTGCGGCACGTCCCGGTGGGCACCGGGCCGCAGGAGCTGGTGCCGGCGTACGCGTTCATCCCGATCCTGGTGGCGATGCCGCTGATGGGCCTGCGCGACAAGGTCGTCTTCCTGTCCGCGCGCTCGGAGCAGTACCTGCCGATCATGCTCTTCTCCGCGACCCTGGGCGCGCTGGTCACCCGGGGTGGTGCGAGCGCCGGCGACTTCATCGACCTGGTCGTGGCGTTCAAGATCATCATCTGCATCGTGTGGATCGGCGCGGGGACCTCGAAGCTAGGCCTGCACTTCGTCAACGTGGTGCCGCCGATGGTCTCCAACCAGCCGCTGCAGCCGGATTTCGTGAAGAAGATGCACTACCGCTCGTTCCCCGAGGACCTGCGGCCGAGCCGGCTGGCCTGGTTCATGGCGCACGTGGGCGGCACCACGGTGGAGATCATCATCCCGGTGACGTTGCTGCTGACCACCAACAACACCATCGCGATGCTCGGCGCGATCGCGATGCTGGCGTTCCACATCTTCATCACCTCGACGTTCCCGCTCGCGGTGCCGCTGGAGTGGAACGTGTACTTCGGCTACATCGCGATCGTGCTGTGGGGCGGCTTCGGTGACGGCTTCGACGCCTCGGTCTACAACATCTGGGACTTCCACCGCCCGCTGCTGCTGATCCCGGTCTTCGCGCTGCTGACCTTCGGTCCGATCCTCGGCAACGTGCGGCCGGACCTCGTCTCGTTCCTGCCCTCGATGCGTCAGTACGCCGGCAACTGGGCCTCCGCGATCTGGCTGATGAAGCCGGGGGTCGAGGCACGGCTCAACGAGCTGCCGATGGTGGAGAACCAGGTCGACCAGCTGCAGCGGATGAAGCCGACGCCGTACGAGAAGGACGACGCGGAGATGACGCTGCAGAAGGTCACGTCGTGGCGCGCGCTGCACAGCCAGGGACGCGGTCTGTTCTCCGCGGCGCGCACCCACCTCGACGACATCGACACGCGCACCATCCGCGACGGGGAGTTCGTCTGCAACGCGGTCCTGGGCTGGAACTTCGGGGACGGGCACCTGCACGACGACCGGATGATCGCGGCGGTCCAGAAGCGGCTGGGCCTGGAGCCCGGTGACCTGGTGGTCGTCTACTGCGAGTCGCAGGCGACGCCGTGGCTCAACCCTCCGCAGGAGTACCGCGTCATCGATGCTGCCCTCGGGGTCGTCGAGCGGGGCACCTGGGACGTCGCCGACTGCGTGGCCGAGCAGCCGTGGTTGCCGAACGGACCGATCCCGTTGACGACCACGTGGACCGCTCCGGGATACGTTCGTCAGCAGACGCTGACCACGGGTCGGCGCTGACCGGAGACTTGGCTGACCGACGACGGGGCACGAGGGCGAGCATGACGAGAGCAGTGGTGGTCGGAAGCGGGCCGAACGGGCTGGCCGGCGCGATCCGGCTGGCCCAGGCCGGCGTCGAGGTCGTGGTCCTCGAGGCGGCTGATGTCGCTGGTGGCGGCACGCGTAGCACCGAGCGGATCCTGCCGGGCCTGCTGCACGACGACTGCTCAGCGTTCCACCCGACCGGGGTCGCCTCGCCGTACTTCGCGACCCTCGGGCTCGAGGAGCACGGGCTGCGCTGGGCCTGGCCGGAGATCGATCTGGCGCACCCGCTCGACGACGGCCGGGCAGGGGTCGTGACGCGCGACTTCGCCGACACCGACCGGACGCTCGGCGACGATGCAGCCAAGTGGCGTCGCGTCTTCGAGCCGCTCGCACGGACCTTCGACAAGATCGCCGTCGACGCGATGGGACCGGCGGTGCACGTGCCGAAGCACCCGGTCGCGTTCGGGCGCTTCGGTCCGCAGGCGCTGATGCCGGCGACAGTGACCCTGCGCCGCTGGAAGGACCAACCCGCCCGGGCTCTCTACACCGGAGTCGCCGCGCACGCCTTCGGCCGCCTCGACACCCCCCTGTCCGGATCGGTCGGGATGATGCTCATCGCCGCAGGTCACTCGGCGGGGTGGCCGGTCGCGGTCGGTGGCAGCCGTTCGATCGCGCAGGCGCTGATCTCCAAGCTGGTCTCGCTCGGGGGCAGCGTGCGCACCGGCGTCCGGGTGACCTCGACGGCGTCGTTGCGCGAGGCCGCCGGGTTCGAGCCCGACATCGTGCTCCTCAACCTCGCACCGGCCGGAGTCCTGGACCTGTACGCCGACCAGCTGCCCGGCCACGTGCGCCGCGCGTTCCGTCGCTACCGCTACGGACCGGCGGCGCACCGCGTCGACTACGCCGTCGAGGGCGAGGTGCCCTGGACCAACGAGGACTGCCGCCGGGCGGGGACCTTGCACCTGGGCGGGACGGCCGCGGAGGTCGTCGCCGTGGAGGGTGCCACAGCGCGCGGGCAGATGCCGGATCGTCCGTTCGCGCTGATCGGTCAGCAGTTCCTGGCCGACCCGTCGCGCAGCGTGGTCAGCGGGTCCGGCACGGTCAACCCGTTGTGGGCCTACGCGCACGTGCCGGCCGGCTACACCGGGGACGCGACCGAGGCGCTGACCGCGCAGATCGAGCGGTTCGCCCCCGGGTTCCGCGAGCGGGTCGTCGGCACGTTCGTGCGCAGCGCGACCGAGATGGCGGCCTACAACCCCAACTACGTCGGGGGCGACATCGGGTCCGGCGCGAACACCGCGCGCCAGATCGTGTTCCGCCCGCGCCCGGCTCTGAACCCGTACGCCCTGGGCATCAAGGGCGTCTACCTCTGCTCCTCGGCCGCCCCGCCGGGCGGGGGAGTGCACGGCATGGCCGGCTTCCACGCGGCCGAGTCGGCGCTGCGCCACCGCTGAGCGGGCGCTACCACCTGCTCCTCGCGGCTCAGGGGAGCGGAGTGGTCCCGGCCCGGTGGCGCTGGGCCAGCTCGGCGTAGTACGCCGGGTTCGCGTCCACCCAGAACTGCGCCATGGTGCCCTCGATCGGCTTCTTGACCACGGCCGGCGTGCCGGCTGCCAGGACGCCGGCGGGGATCTGGGTCTCAGGGCTGACCAGGGAGCCGGCCGCGACCATCGACCCTGCGCCGAGGCGGGTGCCGTCGAGCATCGTGCTGCCGTTGCCGAGCAGCGCCTTCTCCTCCAGCACCCCGCCGTGCAGGATGCAGGAGTGCGCGACGGTCGCGCCCGGGCCGACCTCGACCAGCGCGTCGGGGGCACCGTGCAGGACGGAGTTGTCCTGCACGTTCGCGCCCTCGCGGACCACGATCGTGCAGATGTCGGCGCGGAGCACGGCGCCGTACCAGACGCTCGCACCCTTCTCGACGGTCACGTCACCGATCAGGGTCGCGGTCGGGGCGATGAACGCCTCGGGGTGCACGGTGGGGCGCTTGCCCTCGAACTCGAAGAGGTTCACGGCCGGAGCCTAGCGAGCCTCGCCGGGTGGCAGCTCGGCTGCAGGTTCGGCTGCAGGTTCGGCAGCGAGCTCCACCTCGGGCGCCGCCGGCTCGGGGTCACGCTGCACGGGAACGGTCCCCGGCGTGGTGAACACCGGTACCGGCAGCCGGGTGTCCTCGATGGTGACCTCGACGGGTTCGCCGAGGCCCGAGAGCGTGAACATCTCGCGCGTCCAGCCCGGCGTCTCCTCCAGCGCGCGGGCGGTCGCGGGGCCCATCAGGATCTGGCCGTCCTTGGCGCGGCTGCACAGGCGCGCGGAGAGGTTGATGGTGGTGCCGATGGCGGCGTACTCGAGCTGCTGCTCGGTACCGATCGCACCCACCGCGCACTCGCCCGAGGAGATCCCGATGCCGACACCGAGCGGGGTCTCCGGGGTGGCCCACTTGTCGGTGACCTCGCGGACCTTGGCCATCATGTGCCGCGCGAGCCGCAGACCCACGCGGGTGTGGTCGGGGCGCGGGAACGGTGCGCCGACGAGGATGAGCGCCCCGTCGCCGGCGAAGTCCTTGACCGTCGCGCCGTACTCCTTGGCCGCGTCGATGACGACCGCGTAGTACTCCTGGAGCACCTGGACCATGAACTCGGCTCCGTGGCGCTGGGTGAAGGTGGTGAAGCCGCGCAGGTCGATGCTCACCGCGGTCAGGCTGTAGATCTCGGTGCGCACGTCGAGGTGCAGCCCGGAGAGGTGCGCGGTCTCGGCGATGTCGGGGGAGACGAAGCGCGCCATGTTGCTGCGCTCGTCGAACAGCGCGTCCTGCTGGCGCTCGATGATCTGGTGGTCGACGAACGTCTGCCGGGTGATCCACTCGATCGCCAGGTTCAGCACCATCCCGGTCAGCAGGGCGGTGATCGGGATGAAGAGCCCGAGCGCGAGCTGCTGGGCGTCGACGTCGCCGTCGTTGTGCTGCTTGATGGCGGCCGCCGAGGCGAGCACGACGTACGGCGTGACCGAGGCGAGCGCGACCACCGGACGCAGCCGGAACATTGTCAGCCCGAAGAACGCCGCCATCGTCACGCACGCACCGGTCAGCGAGGGGTTGTGGGTCTGGTAGGTCAGCGAGACAGCCAGCACGCCGCCGACCAGGTTCGCCGCCGAGCTCCAGACCTGGCTGAGCCGGTCGGCCTCCTCGTCGCGCGAGACGACCACGCCGACCAGCAGGAGCACGATCATCGCGGGGATCAGCGCCAGGCCCAGGGTCCGGTAGTGACCGTGGCCGAGTGCACCGAAGGCGACGGCCACCAGTGCGCAGAACGCGGCGCCTGCCGCGCCGTACATGGCCACCCGCGTGAAGGCGCGCACGTGCCCGCGTCGCCAGGACCGGTAGTCCTGCTCGGTCTCCTCCTCGAGGAACCGCAACCCCCAGCGGGTCTCGGGAGAGGTGAGCTCGGAGACGACCGGCCATCCGTCGGGCCTGGTCATCACGACCTGCTGTCAGTCACCCTGGTCGCGCTTCAGCCGCTCCTCGGTGGCGCCGGCGAGGGCGTCGTTGAAGTGCGGGATCTTCGCGTTCAGGTCGCTGACGTTCTCGGAGGTGAAGTGGAGTGCCTCGAGGGGGGTCTGGGTCACGACCGTTGCCGAACGGAGCTTGTGGTTGACCAGCGCCATCTCACCGATCAGGTCACCGGCGCCGACGACCGCGACCTCGGCGCCTCCGCGGCGCACCGAGACCTCGCCGGAGAGGATGAGGTAGGCCTTGTCGGCCGGGGTGTTCTCGGCCATCAGGGCCCAGCCCTCGGGGACGGTCAGGTAGGTGGACTTCGCGACGACCATCTTGATCTCGTCGTCGCTGAAGTCCTTGAAGCGGTCCAGCTTGGCGAGCTGCTGGATCCGTGCGTTGTCGTCGGACTCCTTGCCGAACATGACCGCACACTCCTCATCTGCGACCTCGACGGCCGCGCAGGCTGGCTCCCCTGGGTCGATTGTGTTGGCTGCGGACGGGGTTGTCCATCACCCGCGCGCGCTCAGGTGCCGTTGTTGAAGATTCCGCTGCCGTTGCCGCCGTAGAGCGAGAGGCCCAGCGTGACCACGAGCGTGACCAGCCAGGCGACCTCGATGAACCGCGCGGTCATCCGGCGCTGCGCGGGCGTCGCGCCGCCGCGCGGAGCGGTCGCGCTGCGCATCACCAGCAGCACGACGGTGCTGAACAGGAGCATCCCGAGGTTCGCGACCTCGCCCCACACCCACCCGGCGCTGAGCGGGTTGCCGACCAGGGCGCCCGTGCCGAACTGGGTGTCCACGCCGAGCACCCGGGCCGGCGCGATGAGCATCGTCAGACCGAGCCAGGTGCCCAGCAGGATCGTGCGCACCCGGAGCTCGGCGGGCCGGAAGCGCGCGTGCTCGTTCCAGAAGATCCCGGCCACCAGCAGCGGCGGTCCGCCGATCAGCCAGCCGACGAAGAGCCAGCCCTGGGTGGTGAACGGCGTCTTCTGCAGCTCCACCGCAATGCTCTCGCCCGCGACGCGACCGAGGATGAGGAAGAACAACCCGGAACCGAGTGCGCTGAGGGCGAAGACCCAGCGGTCGGACAGTGGTGTCCGGTTGCTCCCCATGCGGTGAATCTACTGGGCGCGGGGTTCCCGACCCGCATCCTGCTCCCCGGGACACGACCTAGACTCGCCCGGTGGTCATCGTCCTGAGCCTGCTCGAGGCAGTGCGCTGGAACGGTGAGCCGGTGATCGGGGACCGCCCCCCAGGCACTCCTCGCAGCGCTCGCCGCAGCCGGTCGCGCCGTGCGGGAATGTCTTGACCAGGCCGTGCGCCTGGACGGCGAGACCCGGGGTGGTGGTGGGCATCGTGTGCTCCCTTCCTGGCCGGCGCGGGTCGCCGGACGAGAAGAACTCTGCGCGCGGCCGGTTTCACGACGCCTTCACCTCGGTTTCACGCGGTGACGGGCGCTCGCAGGTGCCGGGAATGTCGTTCGTCGGCCTTTCTGTCCGCTAAATCCCCCGAGCTGTCTAGCCCGGGTGCAGCCCTTCTCTGGCGCACCGTGGCCGGTACGCCGGAGAAGGGGGTTAAGTCGTCGGTGGCAGGAGGTCTGCACGGACTCGGGGGGCTGCCGGACGTGGAAGGCAGATCATGAAGCGGACAGCAGGCGTGCCGAGCGATCGGCCGCTGAGGACCTTCCGCCTGCTCCTGGCGGCTGTGGCCGGCGCGCTCGTCGTCGCCGGCAGCGCGGTGGCGCTCGCCCCGGCGCAGGCGTCCGCGACGGGCACCCTGACCGACGTCCCGCCGAACGTCGCACCGACGGCCGACCCGGTCACCGGCTCTGGTGACTTCCAGGGCGGTCCGGTCATGGTCACGCTCGCCGGTCACGACGCCGACGGCGACGCGCTGACCTACACCGCCGGTCCGTTGGCCGACCCGAACGACGGCACGCTGCAACGGGTCGGCAACCAGGTGAGGTTCACCCCGGTCTACGGGTTCTACGGCACCGAGACCTTCCCGTACACGGTCGCCGACGCGACGCACCCGCCGGTCACGGGCACGGTGAGCATCACGATCGGCAACCCGCCGGTCGACCCGCTGCTCACGGTCAACGCCACGGTCTCCGCCGGTTCGAATGCGAGCAAGCGTGCCATCGTCCTGACCGGCACCGTGGCCGCTCCGCTGCCGGCGACGGGTGGGTTCAAGGTGACCGACAACGGGGTGGCACGTTCGGGGGGCAGCGTGTTCAACCGCAAGTACAAGCTCAGCCTCGGGCCGGGCAACGCGATCGGCACGCACATCTACGTGGTCACCTACGTCGGGCACAGCTCGACGATCGTGGTCCACGCCAGCTGACCAGCACCCCGACGGAGCGGACCCCGTACGGCGACGGCCGTGCGGGGTCCGTCTGTCCTGATCGAGCGGAGATCAGTACCGGCGCATGACGACGACCGTGCCGACGATCCTGTCGGCGAAGGTCTGGTTCTGCTCGTCCCACAGCGGCCAGAGGAATCCGAGGAGGAACGGTACGTCGAGCAGGTGCAGCACGGCGCGCGCGAAGCTCAGCCCGATGCCGGGCTCGAGCCCGTTGTCGAGGCGGATGACGCGGATCCCGAGCCACTCCTTGCCGATGCTCGACCCGGTAGTGCCCTGGCGGACGACGAGGTTCCAGAAGTCGAAGATGAACGCCGCCAGCAGCGTGAGGAACAGGACGGCGAACGCCGCGAAGGGGTTGCTCCGGCTGACCAGGAGAGCCAGGAAGTAGCCCAGGAAGAAGAAGGGGAGCAGCAGGAGCCCGTCGGCGAGGGCCGCGAAGACCCGGTGCAGCCAGGTCGCGTACGAACGTGCCGGCTGCAGCAGGACCGGCGGAGGCGGCAAGGGGCTGTCTGCCCCGGGCGGAGGGGGCAGCTGGTAGGTCGGCTGAGGAGGTGGTGGCTGCACGCCGCCCCAGAAGCTGTTGGACGACGACGACGACGACGACGACGCCGCCGCGGTGGCGGCAGGCGCGACCGCCTGCGTCTGCGCCGCCAGGTCCTGGCTGCGGTGGCGGTCCCGGGGATCCAGCGGCGGGGGTGCCGGGGTGCCCCAGAAGCTGCCGGAGGTGGAGTCGGACGCAGAATCGGACGTCGAGTCGGACGGCGGGGTCTGCTCGGTCATCGCACCTCCTCGGGAATTCCTGAGGTGACCCTAGACCTGGGATCAGCCCGCGAGGGGCTGAAGCACGGAATCCGGGTCGAGCTGCAGCGAGCCCTTGATCCCGAGCTCACCGGCGCGCGCCGGGTCGGTGCACAGCGCCAGGGCGGTGACGAGCAGCGCGTGCTGGCCGGTCGCGAACGAGGTCGCTGTGCCCTCGGCCTTCACGGCCGCGCGCACGCCGGCCTTCGTGCGCGCCGCGTCGTAGGCCTCGGCCGCGGCCCGGACCACCCGGGAGAAGTCGGCCGGACGGACCGCGTCCAGGGCGGTGCGACAGGTGCTGCCCGCCTTCGTGGCGGCCCTCGCCGTCGCGCGGGCGAGGCGGTCGACGTCGGGTCGCCAGGCGGCGTACGTGCGGGCGAAGCAGCGGGCCTCGCGGACCGTGGTCGTGCTCGGGTCGGTGTTGCACTCGGTGCCCGAGACGTAGACCTCCCCGAGCCCGGCGTCGTAGCGGTCGACCGCCGCGATCCACGCGGACTGCGCGCGAGTCGGCAGGTAGGGCAGCGCGAGTCCGGGGACGCGCGTCGCGCTCGCCTCGTACGTCGTGGTGCCGTCGAGGTCGCAGCCGTGGAAGACCTGCTTCATCGAGCCGGTCAGGGCGCCGTCGTCGCCGCGCTTCCAGGCCCAGGTGAAGGACTCGCCGAAGTTGCCCGCGATCGTGCCGCCGCACGGTCCCGACCGGATGTGCTGGCCGGAGAAACCGCCGGGACCGGGCGTGAGCCGCACGGTCGCTCCCTGGGGGACGCCCGTTCCCGCCGAGCGCTGGTCGAGCGCCGTGCACGTGGCGTCGGCGCAGCTGAGGAACAGCGAGGTGCTGACCCGTGACGAGGCACCTGCCTTGTTCGTGGTGATGGTCGAGTGCGAGATCACCGTGGTCAGCCGGTACCCGCCGACCGCGTCGCGAGCTTCAGGAACCGGTGCCTTCGACGAGCTCGCGCCGCAACCGCCGAGCGCGAGCAGGGTCGCTGCGGCGATGAGGGGTGCCCAGGGGCGGGAGCGCGCGATCACGGTAGGAGGGTAGCCACGCGACCTGTCTAGGCCTGCGCGCGCCTGCCGTCGAGCCCGGCGCCTCGCGAGCCCTACGCTCACGCCATGCGCACCCTCGGAACGCTCGCAGCTCCCGCCGCCCTGGTCGCCGCCGTCGCTCTCGCGGGGTGTGGTTCCGCCTCGTCCCCGGACAGCAAGCCCAAGGCGCACGACACCGCGGCGTCGACCACCTCGGCCGAGCCCGAGCACAGGATCGCGGTGACCTACGAGGAGCCGCAGCCGACCAAGGACACCGGGTACGTCGGCGACATCGCCACGCAGGAGGGGACCACGCCCGAGGCGTTCACCGAGTCGATCCTGAAGGACGGCGGCATCGACGGCGTCGCGGAGGGCTTCTCGGACAACTTCGCGTTCCCGGCCGACCTGACGATCGCGGTGCGCAGCGGCGACGGCTCGCCGTACTACGACCCGTCGACGAAGACCGTGAACCTCTTCTACAGCTTCGCGGCCCTGACCGCCGACATCATCAAGGCGAACACCCCGAAGATCTCCGACAGCGAGCTCGGCAAGGAGTGGGCCGCGGTCAACGACTTCGTGCTCGTCCACGAGCTGGGGCACGCGTTCGTCGACGTCTTCGCCATCCCGATCACCGGCCGCGAGGAGGACTCGGTCGACGGGCTGGCGACGTTCTTCTTCACCAACGAGGTCGAGCACGGTGACGAGTACGCCTACGACGCCGCGAACTTCTTCGAGGAGCTCCAGGGCTTCCAGGGCGCGCCCGACGCGACCCAGTTCGCCGACGAGCACTCGCTGAGCATCCAGAGGGCGGTCGACATCGCGTGCAAGGTCGCCGGATCGAGCGACCAGGACATGCAGATCATCGCCAGCACGGGCCTGGTGCCGGACGCCCGCCTGGCACGGTGCCCGAGCGAGTACCAGCAGAATTTCCGCGCGTGGTCCACCCTGCTGGCACCGCACTTCCGCCCTGGCCACGGTCCGTCGGCGAGCGCGTCGCCGACCGCCGCGTCGAGCTGATCGGGCGCCGCACAACTAAAAGTCAGTCTTGACTGTTTGTTGCTGGAGGGCTCACGATGACCGGGTGACGACGACCCGGGTGCCGCAGGAGGAGCGCACGCGCGCGATGCGGCTGCGGCTCATCGAGGCGACCGTGCAGTGCCTGGCCGAGGACGGGTGGGCCGGGACCTCGACGACCCTGGTCTCTCAGCGCGCGGGCGTGAGCCGCGGTGCCCAGCTGCACCACTTCCCGACCAAGAACGACCTCGTCGTCGCCGCGGTGGAGCACCTCGCGCTGGTCCGCCGTGACGAGCTCGCCCGCGGTGCGGCCGAGCTCCCCGACGGCCCCGGTCGCACCCGCGCGGTGCTGGAGATGCTCGGTGACCACTTCACCTCCGACGTCTTCGTCGCCGCTCTCGAGCTGTGGGTCGCGGCGCGCTCGGACGCTGCCCTGCTCGCGGCGCTCGGGCCCTTCGAGCGCACCACCGGACGCGAGACCCACAAGCTCACCGTCGAGATGCTCGACGTCGACGAGAGCCAGGACGGAGCCCGCGAGCTGGTGCAGGCGACCCTCGACCTGATCCGCGGGCTCGGCCTGGCCAACACGATCAGCAACGACCGGGCGCGACGCTCGCGGATCCTGGACCGCTGGGCGCGCGTGCTGGACGAAGAGCTACCCCGCCGTAGCAAGGAGACCCCATGAGCAACGACGTCCTCGAGCAGGTGCTCGCCGACCTGGCGGCCGAGGGCGACGTCCTCGATGCACTGGTCCGTCCTCTCGACGAGGCCGGGTGGCGCACGATGACGCCCGCCGAGGGCTGGGACGTCGCGACGACCGTCGTGCACCTGGCCTGGACGGACGAGAGCGCGATCGCGGCCGGTACCGACAAGGAGGCCTGGGACGCGCTCGTGCTCCAGGGCATGGCCGATCCCGAGGGCTTCGTGGACGCCGAGGCGTTCGCCGGTGCGAAGGCGAGCGGTGCGGAGATCTACGCCCGCTGGACCGCGTCGCGACCGGCCCTGGCCCAGATGCTGCGCGCCTACCCCGAGGGCCAGAAGCTGCCCTGGTACGGGCCGCCGATGAGCCCGACCTCGATGGCGACCGCGCGGTTCATGGAGACCTGGGCGCACACGCTCGACGTCGCCGACGCGCTCGG
>JBJMIO010000054.1:0-9394 GCA_045806765.1 Marmoricola sp. | reverse complement strand
TTCCACCCCACCGGGATGGTCTGGCCGCCCTCGGTCAAGGGCCTGTTGGTCACCGAGTCGGTCCGCGGTGACGGCGGCATCCTGAAGAACTCCGAGGGCAAGCGGTTCATGTTCGACTACATCCCGGACTTCTTCAAGGCCGAGACCGCGGACACCGTCGAGGAGGCCGACGCCTGGTACGAGGACAAGAAGAACAACCGGCGGCCTCCCGAGCTGCTGCCCCGCGACGAGGTCGCGCGGGCGATCAATTCGGAGATCAAGGCCGGCCGGGGCACACCGCACGGTGGCATCTACCTCGACATCGCCTCGCGCCGTACGCCGGAGTTCATCAAGAAGCGGCTGCCCTCGATGTACCACCAGTTCAAGGAGCTGGCCGACGTCGACATCACCGCCGAGCCGATGGAGATCGGCCCGACCTGCCACTACGTGATGGGCGGCGTCGAGGTCGACCCGGACACGCAGGAGAGCGCGGTCACCGGCCTGTACGCCGTGGGCGAGTGCTCCGGTGGCATGCACGGGTCCAACCGGCTGGGCGGCAACTCGCTCGGCGACCTGCTCGTCTTCGGCAAGCGTGCCGGGGAGGCCGCGACGGCGTACGCGAGCTCGCTGGGCGCGAACCGGCCCAAGATCGACGAGGCCGAGGTCAAGGCGGCCGAGAAGAGCGCGCTGGCGCCGTTCGAGGTCGAGGGCGGGGAGAACCCGTACACGATCCAGGCCGACCTGCAGCAGTCGATGAACGACCTGGTCGGGATCATCCGGACCGCCTCCGAGCTCGAGCAGTCCCTCGAGGCGATCGAGGCCTTCAAGGTGCGTGCGAAGACGATGGTCGTGGAGGGGCACCGGCAGTACAACCCCGGCTGGCACCTCTCGATCGACCTGCGCAACATGCTGATCGTCAGCGAGTGCATCGCCAAGGCGGCGCTCGCCCGCGAGGAGTCCCGCGGGGGCCACACCCGCGACGACTTCCCGGGCCCGAACGCGGAGTGGGGCACCAAGAACCTGGTGGTCAACCTCAACGCGGACGGCACCGGCGTCGACCTGCACGAGAAGCCGCTGCCGGTGATGCCCGAGGAGCTCAAGAAGTACTTCGCCGAGCCACCGAAGACCGAACCTGCTGCCGCTCCGACGAAGGAGGCCTGAGATGGCGTACACGCTCAAGCTCAAGATCTGGCGCGGCGACAAGACCGGCGGCGAGATCAAGGACTACCCGGTCGAGGTCTCCGAGGGTGAGGTCGTGCTGGATGCGATCCACCGCGTCCAGGGCACCCAGGCCGGCGACCTCGCCGTGCGCTGGAACTGCAAGGCCGGCAAGTGCGGCTCCTGCAGCGCCGAGGTCAACGGCAAGCCGCGCCTGATGTGCATGTGCCGGCTCTCGGACTTCGAGGAGGACGAGACCATCACGGTCACCCCGATGCGGACCTTCCCGGTCATCCGCGACCTGGTCACCGACGTCTCGTTCAACTACGAGAAGGCCAAGGAGCTCCCGAGCTTCGCCCCGCCGCCGCGCGACGCGGACGGCAAGCGCCGGATGGCGCAGGTCGACGTCGAGCGCGACCACGAGGAGAACAAGCCCGCCTTCGCCGGCCCGCGCTTCTTCCTGCGCTACGCCGAGCTCGACATGCACCCCCTCGACACCCACGACCGTCGTGAGCTCGCCCAGGGAGCCGCCGGCCTCGGCATGTGCAACATCACCAAGTGCTGCACCGAGGTCTGCCCCGAGGGCATCAAGATCACCGACAACGCCATCATCCCGATGAAGGAGCGCGTGGCCGACCGCAAGTTCGACCCCCTGGTCTGGCTCGGCGCGAAGATCGGGATGCGCAACAAGGACAACGAGGGGCGCGAGGAGCTCTAGCGCCGGAGTTGAGTACGACGACTCAGGCGCTCGGGGCCTGGTCGCGACGAGGCTGGTCAGCATGAACGAGACCTCCTTGCGCCGCGTCGTCGCCACCCTCACGATCGGCTCCTTCTCCGTGGCCGCCCTCATGGGCATCGCCGCGCTCCTCGGTGCCGCCACGTACGGCGAGACCGAGGCACGCGTGCTGCTCACCACGCTCGTCGCCGGCTGTGCCAGCGTCTGCGTGCTCTGCTACCTCGGCACCGCCGGTACCCGCTGGCAGGCGGTCGGCGGGCTCGGTGGCGTCGCCGTCGTGCTCCCGACCGTCACCGCGCTCCTGCTCGTCTGGGGCGACTGGGACAGCACCGGCGAGGGCGTCCTGCGGGCCTTCGGGATCGGCGTGGTGCTCGCGGTCACGCTCGCCCAGGTCTGCTTGCTCCTCGCGCTGGCCGGCGCCCGGCCGCACCTGCGGCTGGTGCTCTCGGCGACCGTCGTGCTCGCCACGATCCTCGCGATCATCATCAGCTCGCTCATCCTCGGTGGTGACGGCTCGGGTGACATCTGGCGCGTGCTGGGCATCGTCGCGATCCTCGACGTCCTCGGCACCCTGGTGACGATCGCGCTGGCCAAGTTCGTCCGCGCCGACGACGGCGAAGCAGCTCGCGACGGTCGCCTGCGGATCACCCTGACCGGCGAGCAGGCCTTCATGGTCGAGAGCATCGCCCGCCGGACCGGCCGCAGCCCCGAGCACGTGGTCGCCTACGTCGTGGACCACTTCCTGCACGCGGGCGCCGGGCGGTGAGGTACGTCGCCGCCACGCCGTAGGTCCAACGGGTAGGTTGGCGCGCGTGATCGGGACCGGGCTGGGCCGCCGTAGCGGCGCCGTTGCTCTCGCCGCGGCGTTCCTCGCCGCGGTGGCCGGCGGTGTGCTCGGCTGGGTGGCCGGGCACGACGACGGCGGTCCGAGGACCGTCGACATCGCGAAGCCGATCGCCGCCGTCAACCCGTCGGTCCCGGTCTTCGTGCCCTACAGCCACGACGTGGACTACCCGGCGCTGACGACGAACCTGACCTACGTCACCCAGAGGATCGGGCAGAAGCCGTACCTGTGGCGGTACGCCGTCCCGAAGGGCTGGGTGGCGAACCCGATCGACCTCAACGAGGTCCGCTGGGCTCCCGCAGGTGTGCCTGCCGACAGCTTCTCGCTCCGGGTCAAGCTGGTCTCCTCGCACCTCACCCCGTCGCAGATGGTCCAGCAGAAGGACGACGCCCTGAACTCCTGCTGCGAGGACGTGACGTTGATCGGGAAGCAGTGGAACGGGATCGGGGTGACCTACCGCGAACCCGGGACGAACCGGAAGCGCTGGAACATCTTCCGCTGGCTCACCTCGCCGGGCACCGACGAGGCACAGTTCGAGATGTCCGTGGTCGGCCGGTCGGTCGACGACCCCGGTCTCGAGGACCTGCTCACCCGCGTCAGCGCGAGCGTCACCCGGGTCGGGTGAGCCGCAGGCGGGTCAGCGCGCAGCGACGGTGCGGAGCACGTCGGTGGCCTGCGCGGCCGAGTCTGCGTGCACCTGGACCCACAGCAGCCGTCCGTCGCCGATCATCGTGGCCTGCTCGATGACCACACCCTCGGGGCAGCCGGTGTAGCGGGTGGTGGCCTGGTCGTTGCCCTGCGGGTCCTTGCCGACGACGAGCGGGGACGCATCGCAGTCCGGGTGCTCGGGGAGGTGGCCGGGGAGCTGCGTGCTGGGGAGCACGGCCGCGAACACGCCGCGTCCGGCCACGCCGAGGTCGTTCCAGCTCCGGTTCGACCCGGCCCACAGCGCGGGGAATCTCCGGTGCGCGCCGCGGCGCTGCTCCGGCGGGACCCAGCCGTCACGGGACACGAACCGCTCCCAGCTGCCGGGCACGGTCACCGAGATGGTGCGGGTGGCGTCGGTGAGGGTGACCGACCCGCTCGGCGCCGCCGCGTGCTTGCCCAGCCCGTACGCCGCAGCGCCCGCCGCCGCGAAGGCGAGCACGGCTGCGGCGGCGACGGCGAGGACGGCGCGCACGCGCGAGCGTCGGGGGAGCGTGGTGCCGGGACCCGGACCAGCCACCGGAGCAGCCACCGGAGCAGCCACCGACGTCGCCACTGCCGGCGCTCTCGGACCTGAGCCGATCGCGGTCAGCTGGCCGTCCATCGGCAGCCAGGGACGTCCGGGGGTGGTCACCGCCGGGGCCTCGCCGGTGTCGTCCTGCAGAGCCGAGGTCAGGGCGGTGGCGAACGCCGTCACCGACGCGTAGCGCTCCTCGGGGTTGCGGGCGAGCCCGCGGGCCAGCACCGACTCCACCGCCGGTGCGAAGGGCCGCTCCGAGGTCGACATCGTCGGGACCGGCCCGGGATCGGCGGCGGAGGCGAGGTCGACGTGGGTGAACGGACGCCGGCCGGTCAGCAGCAGGTAGGCGACCGCGGCCAGCGAGTACTGGTCGACGCTCTCGTCCAGCGGCTGTCCGGCAGCCTGCTCGGGCGCGACGTAGGACGGGGTGCCGCCCGCGAGGGTGAGCCGCGAGGACATGTCCATCGCCTTGCCGAGCCCGAGGTCGCCGATCATCGCCCGGACGTCCGAGCCGCCGTGGAAGGAGCGGAAGAGCACGTTCGCCGGCTTCACGTCGCGGTGCAGCACGGACCGGTCGTGCAGCGCCTGGAGCCCGGCCGCCAGCTCGACGACGACCCGCAGCGACTGCGCCGTGGTCAGCCTCGCCTGGGCGCCGGCGGTCTCGAGGCGGTCGGCCAGGGTGCCCTGGTCGGCGTAGGTCATCACCAGGTAGGGCCGGCCGTCGTCGAGCTCGCCGGCGTCGTAGACGGTCACGACGTGCGGTGACTCCACGCGACGCAGGTACCGGCCCTCCTCGACGAAGCGCCGCCGGATCAGCTCGTCGCCGGCCCAGTTGTCGGCGAGCACCTTGACCGCGACCGGTGAGTCGAGCTGCTCGTCGCGCGCGAGCCACACGGTCGCGAACGCGCCCGAACCGATGCGGCGGTGCACCGGGTAGCGCCCGAGACGGTCTGGCATGGCCACGAGGTCATTATTCCTTCCAGGAACAGGCATCATGTCGCACATGACCGGTGAGATGTCCGCGGACGAGATCGACGACCTCGCCCAGCGCGCGAAGGAGGGGGACCGAGACGCGCTCGAGCTGCTGCTCGGCGTGGTGCGACCTCGCGTGCTGAGGGTGTGCCGAGGCGTGCTGCCGCACCTGCCGGACGCCGAGGACGCCTGCCAGGACGCCCTGCTGCGGATCAGCGAGAAGCTCGGCTCGTGGAACGGCCGTGCGCGGTTCACCACCTGGGCGCACGTGGTCGCGCTCAACGCCGCCCGCTCGGCGTACCGGAGGATGCGGAACCAGGCCGCCGCCGCCGAACCGCCCCCGGGTCAGGAGCAGCCGGACCCGCGCACGACCTCGGTCATCGCCGGCACCCGCCTCGACCTGCTCGACGCGATGGAGAAGCTCGAGCAGGCGCACCCGAAGCTGGTCGAGCCGCTGATGCTGCGCGACGTCTACGGAATGACCTACGAGGACATCGCCAGGCTCCTGGACTGCCCGGTGGGCACCGTCAAGGCGCAGGTCCACCGCGGGCGCCAGTTCACCCGCCCGCTGCTGCTGGAGAACCGGTGAGACCCCAGGCAGCCGCGACCAACGGCTGGTAGATCTCGACCAGCTCGGCGACCGCGTGGTCCCAGGTGCGGCTCGCCACGGTCTCGCGCGCGCCGTCGCCGAGCCGTGCCCGCAGAGCGGCGTCCCCGGCGAGGCGGGAGACCGCGTCCAGGAGCCCACCGGGGCCCTTGGTCCGCTGCACCAGCAGGCCGGTGACGCCGTCGCGCACGACCTCGGCCGCGGCCCCCGTGGCGAACGCGACCACCGGGACGTCGCTCGCCAGTGCCTTGCGGACGGCGGAGAGCCGCGGGTCCTGCTTGCGCGGCTGGACGAGCAGGTCGAGCGAGGCGATCACCCGCGCCTGCTCCAACCCGTTGGTCTCGCCGATGATCTTGGCCCCGGCCTCCTTGAGGACCGGGGTGCCTGCGCCGGACCCCAGCACGACCAGCCGTACGCCGGGCAGCGCAGCGATCCTCGCCAGCCGGCGCACCGCCTTGGTGGTGGGCTGGCCGACCTTGCCGACGTACCCGACCACGGTCAGCGGGCCGGCCGGCGTACCGACCCTGCCCCAGCGGTCGTGCAGCGCCTCGGAGCGCAGGCCCGGGTGGTGCTCGTCGGTGCGCACCCCGGCCCGCCACACCGTCGCGCGGATGCCGGCCGCGGCCAGCACCCGGGCATGTGCCTCGCTGCTGGCCAGCACGGTGCCGAGTCGCGGGTGCAGGGGAGTGGGGTCCAGCACGACGATCGGGACGCCGGTGCCCTCCAGGGCCCGCATCGTGGCGGCGCCCATCGCGCGCGGCCCGAGGAATTGGGCCACGTCGGGCCCGAAGTCGGCCGCCGCGCGGCGGACCGTGGCGGCGGAGAACATCGTGCGGGTGCGCTCCACGCGGATGCCGCGGTAGGAGCTGCTGCCGCAGCCCGTGGTGAGGAGCAGCACCTCGTGGCCGGCGGCCAGGAGGGCGTCGGTGATGTGCCGGGCCGTCTCCGCACCTGGGTCGTTCGCCGGCGCGAAGGTCTCGGTGACCACCATGATCCTCATGGTTCGAGCGTGACGCCGCCGCGGGACCGGAGGGTGAACAGCGAGGTGGTGTCGGGTGAACCAGGCCCGGCGCGGCACTGTGGGATCCATCTCACCCCGCCGGGAGTCGTAGAGGGCTCAATGTCAGGACGCTTATCCTCACGATCATGACCTCACCCTCCGTGGATTCCCGGGTCGACCTGGCCGCGCCGGACCCGTCCTCGCAGGCGGACTGGGAGGCCGCGGCCGCCGCGGTCCTGCGCAAGGCGGGGCGGCTCGGCGACGACGCCCCCGACGCCGACGCCTGGGCCAAGTTGACCCGGACCACGCTGGACGGCATCGCGATCACCCCGCTCGGTACGCCGGACCTCCTCGCCGATCTCTCCACCGCCGGTCGCCCGGACCGCGCCGGTGAGTGGGACGTGCGCGCGTACTTCACCGACCCCGACGCCCGGGCCACCGCCGCCGACGTGCTCACCGACCTCGACAACGGCGTCAGCTCGCTCTGGCTCGAGGTCGGCCCGGGCGGCATCGCGGTCGAGGACCTGGCCACCGTCCTGGACGGTGTCCTGCTCGACGTGGCACCCCTCGTCCTCGAGGCGGCAGACCCGGTCGCCGCGGCATCGGCCTTCGCCAAGATCGCCTCCGGCACCACGCTGGCCCAGGGCACCAACCTCGGCGCCGACCCCCTCGGCACGATCGCCCGCGGCGGCGCCGCGGAGGTCGCCGGCTCCGAGGTGCAGAGCGTCGTTGCCTCGGTCGCCGACACCGCCTCGGACCTCGGCTGCCTGGCACTCGTCGTCGACGGGACCGCGGTGCACGACCTCGGCGCCTCCGACGTCCAGGAGCTCGGGTGGAGCCTCGCCGTGGGCGCGGCGTACCTGCGTGCCCTGGTCGCCGCCGGCTACAGCGTCACCGACGCGGCAGCCCTGATCGAGTTCCGCTACGCCGCCACCGACGAGCAGTTCCCGACGATCGCCAAGCTCCGCGCCGCCCGCAGGCTGTGGGACCGGGTGCTGGAGCTCAGCGGTGTCGAGGCGGCCGACCGGCGCCAGCGACAGCACGTGGTGACCTCGCGCCCGATGATGAGCAAGTACGACCCGTGGGTGAACATGCTGCGCACCTGCGTCGCGGCGTTCTCCGCCGGCGTCGGCGGCGCCGACAGCGTCACGGTGCTCCCCTTCGACCTGCACCTGGGCCTGCCCGACGCGTTCAGCCGCCGGATCGCGCGCAACACCTCGGCGCTGCTGATCCACGAGTCGCACCTGGCCAGGGTCACCGACCCGGCCGGCGGCGCGTACGCCGTCGAGAGGCTCACCGACGACCTCGCCGTCGCGGCGTGGGCCGAGCTCGGCGCGATCGAGGCCGCCGGGGGTCCGCAGGCCGCGTTGGCCGACGGCTCCCTGGCCGGGCGGATCGAGGCGGTGGTCGTCGAGCGCGAGGCGCAGATCGCGCGCCGCAAGCGGCCGCTGACCGGCCTCTCGGAGTTCCCGAACCTCACCGAGACGCTGCCCGAGCGCAAGGCCTACGCCCCGGGTGCACGCACCGTGAGCCCCTGGGGCCACGCCTTCGAGGCGCTGCGCGACGAACCCGCCGCGGGCCAGGTCTTCCTGGCCACGATGGGCACCGTGGCCGCCCACACCGCTCGCGCGACATTCGCCAGCAACCTCTTCGCCGCCGGCGGCATCGGCGTGGTCAACCCGGGCCGCAACGACGACGTCGCGGCCGTGCTCGCGGCGTACCACGGTCCCGACGGCGGCCAGCCGGTCGTCTGCCTGACCGGCAACGACAAGGCGTACGCCGCGTGGGGCGCCGACCTGGCCACCGCGCTGCGCGAAGCCGGTGCCCGGTGGGTGATCCTGGCGGGCAAGCCCGTGGACGGCGTCGTCGTCGACGACACCTGCGCGATGGGTATCGACGCCCTGGACTTCCTGACCCGGACGAGGGAGAAGCTGGCATGACGACGATCCCCGAGAGCTTCGCCGGCCTGCCGCTGGCCGGCGGACGGGCCGCAGCCCCGACGCCCGGGCACACCGAGGCGTGGGAGAGCCCTGAGGGCATCGGTGTCCTTCCCGTCTACGGCCCCGAGCACCTCGCGGACCTCGACGCGCTGGACACCTTCCCGGGCCTGGCCCCGTTCCTGCGCGGGCCCTACCCCACGATGTACACCACCCAGCCCTGGACGATCCGCCAGTACGCCGGCTTCTCCACCGCCGAGGAGTCCAACGCCTTCTACCGGCGCAACCTGGCGGCCGGTCAGAAGGGCCTCAGCGTCGCCTTCGACCTGGCCACCCACCGCGGCTACGACTCCGACCACCCGCGGGTGCGCGGCGACGTCGGCATGGCCGGCGTGGCGATCGACTCGATCTACGACACCCGGGTGCTCTTCGACGGCATCCCGCTGGACGAGATGTCGGTCTCGATGACCATGAACGGCGCGGTGCTCCCGGTGCTCGCCCTCTACATCGCCGCCGCCGAGGAGCAGGGGGTGAAGCCGGAGCAGCTCGCGGGGACCATCCAGAACGACATCCTCAAGGAGTTCATGGTCCGCAACACCTACATCTACCCGCCGGCCCCGAGCATGCGGATCATCTCCGACATCTTCGCCTACACCTCCCAGAAGATGCCGCGCTTCAACTCGATCTCGATCTCCGGCTACCACATGCAGGAGGCCGGGGCGACCAACGACCTCGAGCTCGCCTACACGCTGGCCGACGGCGTCGAGTACATCCGCGCGGGTCTGGACGCGGGCATCGACATCGACGCGTTCGCGCCGCGGCTCAGCTTCTTCTGGGCGATCGGGATGAACTTCTACATGGAGATCGCCAAGATGCGCGCCGCCCGCGCGCTCTGGTCGCGGCTGGTGCGCGACTTCGAGCCGAGGAACCCCAAGT
>JBJMIO010000053.1:0-60459 GCA_045806765.1 Marmoricola sp. | reverse complement strand
GCGGGTCGCCGTGCCGGACCGGCCGCTCGAGCCGCCCGCTGGGCGCAGCTCGCCACCCTCGGCGCCGCTTCCTGCCTGCTGCTCACCGCCTGCGGCGGCTCGGCGATGAACGCCCGCGACGTCGCGCTCGCGAACAGGGAGGCCGCGGGCCAGGTCGCCACGAGCGCGACTCCCGGGTCGCCTGCGGTCGATCCGCCGACCGGCTCGGTGATCGACCCGGGCACCGGGCAGCAGGTGAGCACGGATGCTCCCAGCACGTCCACGGGCGTGACCCAGGTCCTCGGGCCGGACCCCGGCCGCACGCACACCAGCACAGGTGGGGGAGACAAGGGCCGCGCCGGCGCCCCGGGTCCCGGGTCGAGCGCCGGGTCCTGCACGGGCTTCCGCAACCAGACCGGGATCTCCGACTCCACCATCACCCTTGCCAACGTCGCCGACATCAGCGGACCGGTGCCAGGGATCTTCTCCTCCGCCCAGCTCGCAGCCAAGGCCTACGTGCAGTACTTCAACTCCACCGCGAGGATCTGCGGTCGCACGCTGACGCTCCTCCCGCTGGACAGCCGGACCGATGCGAGCGGGGACAACACCGCGTGGCAGAAGGCGTGCGAGCAGGCGTTCATGGGGGTCGGCTCGATGTCGGCCTTCGACAGCGGCGGCGCCGCCACGACCCAGCGCTGCGGCATCCCCGACCTCCGCGCCGTGCAGGCCAACGAGGCGCGCACCTCCTGCACGACGTGCTTCGCCACCGAGAGCTCCGGCAACGGTCTGTTCAGCTCCGCGCCACCGGTCTACTGGCTCCAGCACCACCGCAACCAAGCCCAGAACGCGGCGATGCTCTACGTCAACGAGGCCGCGTCGGTCACCAATGCGGAGGACACGGTGAAGGCGCAGACCAAGCTCGGCTGGAGGTTCACCTACACCGCGAAGTTCGACGTCGCGGAGTTCAACTTCGCGCCGTTCGCCCAGGCGATGAAGAAGAAGGGCGTGCAGCTCGTCCAGTTCTTCGGTGCCACCAACATGGCCGTCAGCCTGGCCCAGGCCATGGCCCAGTCCGACTTCCACCCGCAGCTGTGGGTCAACTCGGCGATCTACGACCAGACCTACGCCGGGGCCGGCACGGCCGTGGACGGCACCATCCTCTACATCGACTTCCTGCCCCTCGAGGACGTCGCGCGCAGTCCCGAGATGCAGCTCTACGCGCGCTGGCTCCAGCAGGTCTCCCCGGGCGCGCGGATGACCTACTTCGGGCTCTTCGCCTGGTCGGCGACGCGGTTGGCGGTCCAGCAGATGGTCCGGCTCGGCGGGCACCTCAGCCGTGCCTCGATGAACGCCGCGCTGCGGTCGGTGCACGCCTGGACGGCCAACGGCCTGCACCCGGCGATGGACGTCGGCGGCAAGAAGCCCGCGACCTGCTGGCGCTTCGTCCAGCTGCGCGGCGGGACCTGGCACGACTACGGGGGCGGCTACACCTGCGGCCCGATCGTGCGCAGCCACTGAGCCGCGCCGCGGGCCGGTGGTCGGGGACCCGGCTACCGCTCGGTATCCTCGGCGTGCCCCTACCGCCTCGTGGAGGACCCGCCGTCCGATGAGCATCCTGCAGTCCCTGAAGTCCGCCGTGATGAAGGCGGTCGTCGCGCGCACGGGCGGGGTCGACTTCACCAAGCTCGGCCGGTTGCCGGACCGCGTGACCTGGCCGCTGAGCCGTGACGGCCTGGACCCGACGCAGCGGCTGACGGCGACCCGCACCGCCGACCCGGTGCAGAAGCTGACCTCCTTCATGGGCATCGAGGCCTGGCTGGTCACCGGGTACGACGAGGCACGCGAGGTGCTGGGCAACGTCCACCACTCCACCGACATCCGTCCCTACATGGGCACCAGCGGGGACGTGGAGAAGGGCGACATCGGCGGTCTCGGCTTCACCGACCCGCCCGAGCACACCCGTCAGCGCAAGCTGCTGACCCCCGAGTTCACGATGCGCCGCCTCGAGCGCCTCAAGCCGGGCATCGCCGACATCATCGAGCGCCAGCTCGACGAGACCGAGGCTGCGGCCGCCGGGGCCGGCGTGGTCGACCTGGTGCAGACCTTCGCGTTCCCGGTGCCGTTCCGGGTCATCTGCGACCTGCTCGGTCTGCCCGACGAGCAGCGGGAGACCTTCCGCCGCCTCGGCGCCGCGCGCTTCGACATGACCGCGGGCGGGGCCGGCTCCATCGGCTCCATCGGCGCCTCGCGGGAGTTCCTGCTCGCCGAGACCGCCCGCCAGCGCAACGACCCCGGCCCCGGCCTCATCGGCCAGATCATCCGCGACAGCGGCGATCAGATCAACGACTTCGACCTCGGCGGCCTGGCCGACGGCGCCTTCAACGGCGGCATGGAGACCAGCGCCTCGATGCTCGCGCTCGGCACGGTGCTGCTGCTGCGCGACCGCCGGCTGTGGAAGCAGCTCGCCGAGGAGCCCGAGAGCGTCGACGACATCGTCGAGGAGCTGCTGCGCCAGCTCGCCGTCGTGCAGATCGCGTTCCCGCGGTTCGCCAAGTCCGACGTCGAGGTGGGCGGGCACCACATCAAGAAGGGCTCGGTGATGCTGGTGCACCTGCCCACCGCCAGCCGCGACCCGCGCTCGACGCCCGGTGAGGCGATGTGCCCGGTCAAGGAGTCCTCGAACCACCTGGCCTTCGGGCACGGCCTGCACCGTTGCGTGGGCGCCGAGCTGGCCCGGATGGAGCTGCGGGCGGCGTACCCGGCCCTGGCGAAGCGGTTCCCCGACATGCACCTCGCGATCGACGAGGGCGACCTGGAGTACCACGCCAAGTCGATCGTCTACGGTCTCGAGGCATTGCCGGTGCGGCTGAGGTAGAGGTCCTGCGCACCTCACCGCGTTTCGGCACGCTCGGTCCCGGCTTCGTCCCTCAGCCGGGCTCGCTGCTCAACGACCGAGGATCAGGTTCCCTGGCGCGTGCTTGATCACTCCTGCGTGGTGACGTCGTCCGCCTTGAGCGAGCCGGGCCACATCTGGTCGACCGAGTAGCGCTTCCCGATCGAGAAGTCGTACTGGATCATCTGCGCGTCGTCCAGCAGCTGCTGCGCGCGGGGCGGGAGCTGGTCGCGCTCGACCTGGGCGCCGGTGGGGGTGAGGATCCGTCCCTGCTCGATGGCCGCCACCTGGGTGCGCAGCTGCTGGAGCATCGCGTAGTACGGCGGGATCGGGGCGTTCGCCAGCTGGTAGAGCATCGGCAGGAAGTAGATCGGGCTCGTCACCGGCTGCGGCTCGTAGGCGAGCTTGCCCCGGTTGCTCCACAGGAAGAACGGCGTCTCGTGGATCGCGAGGTCGGTGTTCTTGTTGCGCACGTCGGTGCCGTAGATGCCCGGCAGGTGGTCGCCGTAGAAGATGACGACCGTCTTCTCCTTCGAGCGGCGCAGGTCGCCGAGGAACTTGGTGAGCGCCTGGTCGGTGTGGTTGATGCCGCGCGCGTAGTTGCTGACCCGGTCCTCCTCGCTGCCGCTGAGACCGTCGGCGTGGATCGGGTCGTGGTACGCGTCGTTCATCGGGATGTGGTTCTGCATCGTGACCAGGTTGACCATCAGCGGTTCGGCGGAGTCGTTGATCTGCCGCTCGACCTCGTCGAAGGCCGACTCGTCCGAGATGTACTGGCCGTTGTCGATCTTGTGGGTCTCGGCCATCGTCGTGTCGTGCACGAACTTGGTGAAGCCGAACGTCTTGTAGACGGTGTTCCGCTTGTACATCCCGGTCATGTACGGGTGTACCGCGATCGGGTCGTGCCCGTGGGCGGCGAACCAGCCGACGGCCGAGGGGTACTTGGAGAAGCTCGAGACGAGCATCTGGTACGGCGAGCTCAGCTGCGGGGTGAACAGGCCGATGCTCTGGCCGGTCAGCGTCTCGAACTCCATGTTGGCCGTGCCGCCGCCGTACAGCTGGGTCATCATCGTGCCCGAGGTCGTCCTCGACATCAGGTTCCGGATCCGCGGGATGGGGTCCTGGGCGAGCTGGAAGCCCTTGAGGTTGGTGGGGTCGCTCATCGACTCGCTCAGCACCACGACCACGTTGGTGTGGTCGAGCGAGCCGGTCCGGGTCCTGTTGATCTGGTCGGCAACCCTGGTGTACTTCTGCGTCAGCGCCGCCATCGTCTCGGGGCTGTAGCCCTCGGGTTCCTTCATCGCCGTGGTCGGCATGTTGTAGAGGAAGCCGCCGAGGAAGCCGTGCGCCTGGTAGTTCGTCTCCTGGTTCCAGTAGCGCCAGCGGTCACCGCTGAGGTTGTAGAGCTTGCGCCAGATGTTGCCGTGCTCGTTGAAGTCGGTGGTGTTGAGCAGCAGCGCGATCGCGGTGGTGACGATCAGGGCGCGCACGCCGACGGCGACCAGCTGCTTGCGCAACGGCAGGTGCTCGGGCCAGATGCCGACGAGCCGGCGCGGGCGCTCGTACTTGCGCGCCAGGAGCAGGGAGACGCCGATGATCACCACGACCACGACGAGGGCCAGGATCAGCGAGCTCGGCTTGACCATCGAGGACAGGAAGCCGGGCTCGGAGATGAAGTCGATGTCGCTGGGGTAGACGGGCTCGGCCCGGATGCCGATCTTGACCCAGTTGGCCACCGCGATGATGAAGACGAAAGCGGTCACCACGCCGATGGGCAGCACGACGCGGTTGGTCAGCCCGATCAGCACCACCAGGACCAGCCAGACGATCAGGCAGTCGACGATGAACGCGGTGCCGATGAACGTGGTCACCCACCAGTGCGCCGAGGCTCCGATGAGCTGGGACATCTCCAGCACGAGGGTGCACAGCACCGCCGCGACCGCCGAGACGACCAGCCCCCACTTGAGCGTCGCCCACGGCGACTCCGGGGCCGTCTCGTCGGCGGCCTCGGGCGGCGCGTCGGTCGACGTCACGGGAGGTGCGGTCATCCAGGAACAACTTTCGCAGGGGGAGGTCGCTTGCCGGTGGGCAGGGCGGCGTTCATCGTAACGTGAGGTCTCTGAGGGTTTCCCGTGCCGAATCTAAGAAACCGTCAGGCGGCCGGCGGCCCGCACGCGCACCCCCGGGGACGTGCGGCGAACTCGGTTCTCGGCGCTGCGAAGTGTGAACCAGGCCACCTGCGGGCATCGTCCGCAGCGTGGACCTCCCCGCCCCGGCCTCAGCCCGCGAGCAGGTCGGTGGCGTCGATCGCCAGGACCAGGGCACCGATCATCGAGGCACGGTCGCCGAGCTCGGCCACGAGCACCGGCGTGGTGGCGGTGCCGGCCAGGACGTGGCGGCGCAGGCCGAGCCGGGCCGACTCCAGCAGCAGCTCCCCGGCGTGCGACATGTCGCCCCCCACGAGGATGACGTCGGGGTTCAGCAGGTTGGTCACCGTGGCCAGTCCCCAGCCGAGGTGCAGGCCGGCGTCCTCGAAGACGCGCAGTGCCGAGACGTTGCCCTGGCGGGCGGCCTCGATGATCGCGTCGACCCGGGCGCCGGGCATGTGGTCGGCCATCATCGCCATCGCGGTCCCGGTCGAGGCGTAGGCCTCCAGGCACCCGCGGCTGCCGCACCGGCACACCGGGCCCTGGTCGTCGAGGGTGAGGTGGCCGATCTCGCCCGACGTACCGGCCGAGCCGCGGAAGAGCTGGTTGTCGAGGATCAGTCCGGCGCCGACACCCGAGGAGACCTTGACGAAGACCACGTTGGCGTACCCGCGGCCGTGACCGTGGCGGTGCTCGGCGAGCGCGCCGAGGTTGGCGTCGTTCTCGATCAGCACATCGACCCCGAGCGCGCGGCAGGCCTCGTCCCTGGCGCTCACGCCGACCCAGCCGGGCAGGATGGCCGAGCTCATCACGATGTTGTTCGAGAGCGGGGCGGGCAGGCCCATCCCGATGTTGCGGACGTCGGAGAAGCTCGCGCCGAGCCCCTCGAGCAGTCCGTCGAGCATCGAGCGGGCCGTGTCCAGACCCTCGGTGTGCTGGTGCCCGGGTGGCAGCGGACGACGCGCCTCGGCCAGGACCTCGCCCGACATCTCGCTGATCGCGACCGCGACGTGGCTGTGCCCGAAGTCGACCCCGGCGACCAGTCCGGCGCCGCGGGCGAGCCGGACGGTGGTGCCGCGGCGGCCCGAGCCGGCGACGGTCGAGACGACCCCGCCGGAAGCCAGCTCGCGCACGATCGTGGACACCGTTCCCGCCGCGAGGCCGGTCTCGCGGGTGATGTCGGCCTGGGTGGCGGGCTCGGTGCCTCGGTCGAGCAGGACTGCGAGGACACGGCGCTGGTTGGCGATCCGCAACGACGCGGCAGATCCCGGGGCGGTCCGGGTGGCGTCGTCGGAAGACATGGATGAACTGTGCGGCAAGTGCGTTCTTGTCGTCAAGAGATGCGCACTAGAGAGGCTCTGATAACAAATTCAAGAAACTTGTGTTCAAGGATTGACGACAAAGGTGTGACCCAGCACACTCGGAAGTGCCGTACGGGCGCCCGGCTCACCGCCAAGCCCTCACCCCCTCCAGGAGGAAACCCGTGACACCATCCATCCGCCGCGTGGCACTTGCCGGTGCCGCGCTCACGTTCGGCGTCAGCGCCCTTGCGGCCTGTGGCAGTTCGGACAACAACAACAGCAGCGGGGGTGGCGGCAAGACCGTCTCCGCCGCGTGCAGCCTCGACTCGCCGCCGACCAGCGGTGCCTCGGCGCCGGCGGCCTCCGACCCGGGCAAGGCCTCGGGCAAGGTCGGCGTGATCCTGCCCGACACCACCTCGTCGACGCGGTACACGCTCTACGACAAGCCGCTGCTGCAGAGTGCGCTCACCGCCGCCGGCATCACCGCCGACATCCAGAACGCCCAGGGCTCGGTCTCGAAGTTCCAGTCGATCGCCCAGAACATGATCGGCTCGGGCGTCAAGGTCCTCATCATCGACTCGATCGACGCCGCCTCGGGTGCCGGTGTCGAGAAGACGGCGGCCGCGGCCGGTGTCAAGGTCATCGACTACGACCGCGTCAACCTCGGCGGCACCGCGCCGTACTACGTCTCCTTCGACAACGAGGACGTCGGCAAGCTCCAGGCGCAGACCATGATGGACTGCCTGGACGCCCAGAACGTCTCCAAGCCGAAGATCATCATGATGAACGGCGGTACGGACGTCGACAACAACGCGGTGCTGTTCAAGAAGGGCGCGCACGAGGTTCTCGACCCGCTGGTCTCCTCCGGCAAGGTCACCATCGAGGGTGAGAAGACCGTCCTCGGCTGGAAGAACGAGAACGCTCCGCAGCCGTTCGGTCAGGCGCTCACCGCTGCCGGCGGCAAGGTGGACGGCGTCGTGGCCGCCAACGACGGCATCGCCGGCGCGGTCATCGGTGGTCCGCTGCAGACCAGCGGTCTCGCCGGGCACGTCGTGATCACCGGCCAGGACTCGACCGTCGAGGGCCTGCAGGCGATCATCACCGGCAAGCAGAGCATGACGATCTTCAAGGACGTCAAGATCGAGGCGCAGGCGGCTGCCCAGCTGGCCATCGCCCTGATCCAGGGCAAGGACCCGGCGCAGGCCGGCCTGACGCTGGCTCCGTTCGCCGACCCGCAGGCGCCGAACCACAAGATCCAGGCGCTCCTGCTCCCGGCCCAGGTCATCACCCAGGCCAACGTCAAGGACGTCATCAGCTCCGGGGCATTGACCGCGGCTGAGGTCTGCAAGAACATCGAGGATGCCTGCACCAAGCTCGGCATCTCCTGATCTGACCCATCGACCGTGGTCGGGCAGTGATCCTGCCCGACCACGGTCGAGGTCCGACCGGGCCCGAACCAGAACCCTCACCCCAGCGACGGAACGGTGATCTCGTGACTGACCCGATTCTCCAGATCAGCAAGCTGAACAAGAGCTTCGGACCGGTCCACGTCCTCCACGACGTGGACCTCAACGTGTATCCGGGGCAGGTGACCGCCCTGGTCGGCGACAACGGCGCGGGCAAGTCCACGCTGGTCAAGTGCGTCGCGGGGATCTACGGCATCGACTCGGGCGAGGTCCGCTTCGAGGGCCAGCCCGTCACGCTCAACGATCCACGGGTCGCGACGGGCCTCGGCATCGAGTTCGTCTACCAGGACCTCGCGCTGGCCGACAACCTCGACATCACCCAGAACATGTTCCTCGGCCGCGAGATCCGTCGCCTCGGCGCGTTCCTGGCCGACGGCGAGATGGAGAAGCAGGCCCGCACCACGCTGGAGAGCCTCTCGGTCAAGACGGTCTCCTCGGTGCGCCAGAAGGTCGCCAACCTCTCCGGCGGTCAGCGGCAGACGGTCGCGATCGCCAAGGCCGTGCTGTGGAACAGCAAGGTCGTCTTCCTCGACGAACCGACCGCCGCCCTCGGCGTCGCGCAGACCCGGCAGGTCCTCGACCTCGTACGCCGGCTCGCCGACCAGGGCCGCGCGGTCGTGCTGATCTCGCACAACATGAACGACGTCATGGAGGTCGCCGACCGCGTGGTCGCCCTCTACCTGGGCAAGGTCGCCGCGGAGGTGATGACCAAGGACAGCAGCACGACCCAGATCGTGGAGCTGATCACCGCAGGTCGCAGCGGCGACATCGGACTGGCTCCGGCCACCGTGAACGAGACGATCTGAGGAGCCGACGATGACCAGCCAGCCTCCCGAGACCAACGTCGACGCCGGCAACCTGCCCACCGCGGAGCGCGCGAGCTCCTTCTCCCTCGACGTCGAGGAGCGCACCGTCCCGGTCGCGATCCGCGAGTGGATCGGACGTCTGCGCACCGGTGACCCGGGCGCGCTGCCCTCCGTGCTCGGCCTGCTCGTGCTCGGCATCATCTTCTCCCGGGTCAGTCACGCCTTCCTGACCCGCTACAACATCGGCAACCTGCCGAGCCAGGGCGCCTACATCGCGGTGATCGGGCTCGGTCTGGTCTTCGTGCTGCTCCTCGGCGAGATCGACCTGTCCGCAGGCACCGCCGGCGGTGCCGCCGCCGCGTTCGCCGCGGTCGGCATCTTCCACCACGACATGCACGGCCACCTGCCGAACCTCCTGTACTGGAGCATCGTGGTGGGGATGGCGCTGGCCGTCGCGCTCGCCGCGTGGCTCAAGGCCTGGACCGGCGCGGCCGTCATCGCGATCGGCTTCGTCCTGGTCGTCACCAACCTGACCCAGCACGTCTTCCTCGGCCTGGTCGCCGCCGTGTGCGTCGGTGCCGCGATCGGCGTCCTGAACGGCTTCCTGGTCGCGAAGGTCGGCATCCCGAGCTTCGTGGTGACCCTGGCGCTGTTCCTCGCTTGGCAGGGCGTGACCCAGTTCGCGCTCAAGGGCCAGCCGATCAACACCTCCAACTACAACCTGTGGCACAACCTGGCCTACGGCAACCTGAGCGTGACGTGGAGCTGGATCTTCGTGATCGCGTGCGTCGCCGGGTACGTCGCCTACACCCTGGTCGGTGCCCTGCGCGCCAAGGCCGCCGGGCTCGCGCACGACGCCGTGGACCTGGTGCTGGTCCGCGGCGGGATCCTGGCCGCGGTCGCGGTCGTCATCACGATCCTGGCCGTCAGCAACCGCAACTTGAACCCGTACCGCGTGATCGAGGGCGTCCCGGTCCCGGCCGTCGTCGTGATCGTGCTGATGATCGCGTGCACCCTGCTGCTCTCCAAGACCACCTGGGGCCGGCACCTCTACGCCACCGGCGGCAACGCCGAGGCGGCCCGTCGCGCCGGCATCGACGTGGTCCACATGAAGGTGACCGCGTTCATCCTGTGCTCGGCGTTCGGTGCGTTCGGCGGCATCATGCTCGCCTCGTTCCAGTCCTCGGCCTCGCTCGACCTCGGTGGCGGCAACACGCTGCTCTTCGCGGTCGCGGCCGCGGTCATCGGCGGTACGTCGCTCTTCGGCGGACGCGGCAAGCCCCGCGACGCCGTCATCGGCGCGGTGGTGATCGTGATCATCCCGAACGGCCTCCTGCTCAAGCCGAACCTGGACTCGCAGTGGCAGCAGGTCATCACCGGCGTGGTCCTGCTCCTGGCCGCAGCCGTCGACGCCATCAGCCGCAAGCGCGCCACCCGCAGCTGAGAACCCGTTGAGCTCGGGCTTCTGGACCGTTCCATTCGGGGCCCTGGGCCGTCGAGGTGCGGGTTTCCGGTGCGTTCGGCTCCAGCGGCGTACGTCGGAGATCCAGACGCCCTGACTCAACCGGCCAGAGCCCCGAGCTCAACGTTTCGCCGGGACCCCGTACGTCGTGGTGCGCTCGACGACCGGGCGGCCGATGCCGGCGCCGATGTCGAGGAGCTCGGCGACGGTCTTCGCGGACCCGTGCTCGGAGCCGGCCATCCGGGAGATCGTCTCCTCCATCAGGGTGCCGCCGAGGTCGTTGGCGCCGGCGTTGAGCATCGCCTGGGTGCCCTCGGTGCCGAGCTTGACCCAGGAGGTCTGGATGTTGTCGATCCGGCCGTGCAGCAGGATCCGGGCCATCGCGTGCACGGCGAGGTTGTCGCGCAGGGTGGGGCGGGGGCGGGCGACTCCGGCGAGGTAGATCGGGGCGGAGTGGTGCACGAAGGGCAGCGGCACGAACTCGGTGAACCCCGGGATGCCCTGCTCGATGTTGGCCTGCTGCATCCCGCTGAGCACCTTGAGGTGCGCGACCCAGTGCCGCGGGTTGTCGACGTGGCCGTACATCATCGTCGAGCTCGACCGGATGCCCACCTTGTGGGCGGTGGAGACGATCTCGATCCAGGTGCTCGTCGGCAGCTTGCCCTTGGTCAGGACCCAGCGGACCTCGTCGTCGAGGATCTCGGCCGCCGTGCCGGGGATGGTGTCGAGGCCGGACTCGCGGGCCTTGATCAGGAAGTCCTCGAAGGAGAGTCCCGTGCGCGAGGAGCCGTTGACGATCTCCATCGGGGAGAAGGCGTGCACGTGCATGCCCGGGACGCGCTTCTTGACTGCCGCGGCGATGTCGAAGTACGCCGTGCCGGGCAGCTCGGGGTCGATGCCGCCCTGCATGCAGACCTCGGTCGCGCCGAGGTTCCACGCCTCCTCGGCACGGTCGGCGACCTGGTCGAGGGAGAGCGAGTACGCGTCGTCATCGGTACGCCGCTGCGCGAACGCGCAGAACCGGCAGCCGACGTAGCAGACGTTGGTGAAGTTGATGTTCCGGTTCACCACGTAGGTGACCTCGTCGCCGACCACATCGCGGCGCAGCGCGTCGGCCAGCTTGACGACCTCGGCGAGCAGGTCGCCCTCGGCGGTCATCAACGTCAGCGCGTGCTCGTCCGACAGGTTGCCCGGGTCCGTCTCGGCGGCGCGCAGGGCGGCCAGACCGTCCGCGCTCGCCGGCGTCGCGCTGCGTCGCCCCGGCCGGCCGGTCGAGGCGGCCAGCTCGGCGACGGCCTCCCAGTCGCCGTAGACGTTGGCGAAGTCGCTGCGCCGGTCGGCGCTGCGGCCCTCGGTGTCCACGGCCTCGTGCAGGTCGGTGCGACCGGTGCCACCGACGGAGGCGAATCCGCCGTCGGGCTCCTGCCACGGCAGTCCGACCGGGCGTCGGGTGCCATCGGTGATCTCGACGGACACGAGCCCGTCCGGGCCGGCAAGGGCGGCGACGTGGCCAGAGACCCGCGGGTCGATCCAGGGCTCGCCGGCACGCACGAACTCGGGGTGCGCGGTCAGCCGGGCGCGCAGCGTGAAGCCGGCAGCCGCGGTGATCTCGCGCAGCCGCTCGAGCGAGGGCCAGGGACGCTCGGGGTTCACGTGGTCGGGGGTGAGCGGGGAGACCCCACCCCAGTCGTCGATGCCGGCGCCGATCAGGGCTCGGCACTCGCCCAGGTCGACCAGGTTCGGCGGAGCCTGCACGCGGACCTTCGGGCCGAGCAGGATCCGGGTCACCGCGATGGCGGCGACGTACTCCTCCAGGCCGAGGTCGTCAGCGTGACGCATCGCCGTGTCCGGCTTGGCGCGGAAGTTCTGGATGATGACTTCCTGCACGTTGCCGTACTGACGCGCGACGCGACGCAGCGCGAAGATCGACTCGGCACGCTCGTCGAGGTCCTCGCCGATCCCGATCAGCAGGCCGGTGGTGAACGGGACCGAGAGCCGGCCGGCGTCCTCGAGAACCCGCAGCCGGATCTCGGGATCCTTGTCCGGTGAGCCGAAGTGCGCCTCGCCCCGGGTCTCGAAGAGCCGCCGCGAGGTCGTCTCGAGCATCATCCCCATCGAGGGCGAGACCGGCTTGAGCCGGTTCATCTCCTCCCACGACATCACGCCCGGGTTCAGGTGCGGCAGCAGCCCGGTCTCCTCGAGCACCCGGATCGCCATCGCGCGGCAGTAGGCCAGCGTCGAGTCGTAGCCCTGCTCGTCGAGCCACTCCCGTGCCTCGGGCCAGCGGTCCTCCGGGCGGTCGCCGAGGGTGAACAGCGCCTCGGTGCACCCCATCGCCGCGCCGTCGCGCGCGATCGCCAGGATGTCGTCGGGGGAGAGGAACATCGCGTGCCCGGCCCGGCGCAAGGTGCCCGGGGTCTCCACGAAGGTGCAGTAGTGGCACTTGTCGCGGCACAGCTTGGTGATCGGGATGAAGACCTTGGGGGAGTAGGTGATCACCCCGGGGCGACCTGCCCCCTCCAGCCCGGCGTCGCGGACGCGGGCCGCCACCGCGGTCAGGCGCTCGAGGTCCTCGCCGCGAGCAGTGAGCAGCGCGACGGCCTCCTCGTGGTCGAGGGCGGCGCTGCGCTCGGCGCGCGCCAGGGCACGGCGAACCTGCTGGGGGGTGGCGGCGGCGGTCATCGCGTACAGGCTATCGAGCGGGTCGCGAGCGCGGGGGCAGAGTCATAGAGTGGTCAACGAGAACGGCGGCCGACAGTATTCCCGAGCCGCCCGCAATGCCGCGCCAGGCGCCGCCGAGCCGCCCGCAATGCCGCCGGGCAGATCGGCCGTACGGGCGCTTCGCCTGGTTTGCGCGCGGCATCCCGGGCGGGTCGGCGAGTTTCGCGCGGCATCTCGGGCGGGTCGCGGTCAGCTGATGATCGCCTTGAGCTGGCCGATCAGGGCGGCCGGGTCCTCGCCGACCGGGGTGACGTTGAGGCTGGTGACGCCGGACTCGGCGAACGCGGCGACGCGCTCCTTGACGTAGCTCTCGGGGCCCACGAAGTTCGCGGCCTCGAGCCACTCGGTGGGGACCAGTGCCTCGGCCTCCTTCTTCTTGCCCGAGAGGTAGAGCTCCTGGATCTCGGCCGCCTCCTTCTCGTACCCGTAGGCGCAGGCGAGGTCGTTGTAGAAGTTCTTGCCCTTCGCGCCCATGCCGCCGACGTAGAGGGCGAAGATCGGGCGCGCGAAGTCGAGCAGCGCCTTGGTCTCGGGTCCCTCGCCGATCGCGAGCATGCCGCCGGCGACGACGTTCAGCGGTCCCAGGTCGGCCGAGCGCTTCGCGGTGCCTGCGGCGATCGGCTCGCCCATGACCTGGCCGATCTTCTCCGGGTAGTACAGGTGCGGCAGCAGACCGTCGGCGATCTCAGCGGCGAGCTCGACGTTCTTCGGGCCGAGCGCTGCGATGTAGATCGGAACGGAGTCGCGCTCGGGCTTGGTCAGCAGCTTCAGCGCCTTGCCCATGCCGGTGACCGCGCCCTGCTCCTTGGTCAGCGGCAGCTTGAACTCGCCGTCGGCGCTGAGCGGCTCGCGCTTCATGCCAGCGCGGATGATCTCCACGATCTCGCGGGTCCGCGCGATCGGCTTGGAGTAGGGCACGCCGTGGAAGCCCTCGATGACCTGCGGGCCGGACGCCCCGAGACCGAGGATCGCGCGGCCGCCGGAGACGTTGTCCAGGCCGGCCGCGGTCTGCAGGAGGGCCCCGGGCGTGCGCGAGTAGATGTTCATGATCGCCGAGCCGATCTCGACCGTCTCGGTCCTGGCGGCCAGGTAGCCCATCAGCGTCGGGGAGTCGAAGCCATAGGCCTCGGCGACCCAGACCGTGTCCAGGCCGGCCTTCTCCCAGGCGGTGATCTGGTCGGCCGCGTTGCGCGGGTTGCCGTCGTACATGAGCATCGTGGAGATCTTCATGACGATGACAGTAATGCTGTCACGGTTGGCGCGCCAGGGTCCCTGGTGTGATCTAGGACCCGGTCGCGTTGGCCAGGTCGGTGGGCGGGAGCAGTTTCGGTACGCCGCCCAGGCGCTTGGCGTACCGGACGTGGTCGGCGTACGAGCCCAGCATCCGCCACAACGTCTCGTGGGCCGACCAGGGCAGCGGCTCCTCGCCGACGTACCAGGAGGAGCCGAAGCTGATCCACACCGGTGTCCACTCCGCGGCCAGGTCCCAGGCGCCGTGGTGGGACTCGATCATCCGGCGGCGCAGCTGGAAAGCCTGCCGCGGCCCGTCGGCGGCGATCGGCGCCGTCCGCACCGGCCAGACGCGCAGGTCGTTGCCCATCGCCTCGAGCTCGAGGTCGGGCAGCACCGCCGGCGCGACCAGCACGGTCGCGACGTTCTCGTGGGGAGCGCGCCTCATCTGCCGCACGGTAATCCGGGTCGGCGGGTGCGTAAAGACATCGGGGCGGGCTCTGTGGAGGAGTCGCTACTGGTGCCAGGAGGCCCAGAGGTCGGCGTAGGAGCCACCGGACCCGACCAGCTCGTGGTGCGAACCGAGCTCGGTGATGCGGCCGTCCTCGACCACGGCCACCCGGTCGGCGTCGTGGGCGGAGAAGAGCCGGTGCGCGATCGCGATGACTGTGCGGCCCTCGAGCACCGCTGCCAGGGAGCGCTCGAGGTGGCGTGCTGCCCGCGGGTCGATCAGCGAGGTGGCCTCGTCGAGGACCAGGGTGTGCGGGTCGGCCAGCACGAGCCGGGCCAGGGCGACCTGCTGGGCCTGGGCGGGGGACAGCTCGGTGCCGCCGGAGCCGACCACGGCGTCGAGCCCCTGCGGCAGGGCGCGCACCCAGTCGCCGGCGTCGACCGAGTCGAGGGCGGCGAGCAGGGCCTCGTCGGTGGCTGGGTCGTCGACGGCCAGCGCGAGGTTCTCGCGGATGCTGCCGACGAAGACGTGGTGCTCCTGGGTGACCAGCGCGACGTGACCGCGCAGGTCCCCGAGCGGCAGCTCGACCAGGCCCACGTCGCCGACGGTCACCGAGCCGGTGCGCGGCGGGTGGATGCCGGCCAGCAGCCGCCCGAGCGTCGACTTGCCGGCGCCCGAGGGCCCGACCACCGCGATCCGCTCGCCGATCCCGACCGAGAGATCGACGCCGTGCAGCACGTCGCGCCCCTCGACGTAGGAGAACCGGACGTCGGCGGCCTCGATCTTCTCGTCCGCCGGCACCCGCCCCGAGGCGACCCGGTCCTCGGGCACCTGCGCGACGCCGAGCAGCCGGGCGAGCGAGGCGCCGCCGACCTGGAGCTCGTCGAGGATCGAGATCACCCGGTCGACCGGGTCGATGAGCGCTTGCACGTACAGCGTCGCGGCGGTCACATCGCCGAGGCTCGCGTGCCCGTGCAGGTAGAGCCAGCCGCCGAGGAGGAGCGTGGCCACCGTCGGGATCAGGTAGGCGGTCTCGACGCTGGGGAAGAAGACCGTGCGCAGGCCCAGGGTGTAGCGCTCGGCGGCCCAGGAGTCGGCGATGTCGGCGTCGATGCGCTCGATCCGGGCCTGCTGGAGGCCGAGCGCCTCGACGGTGCGGGCGCCCTCCACGGTCTCGGTCAGGGAGGAGTTGATGACCGAGTAGGTCTCGCCCTCGCGCAGGTAGCCGTCCTTGGCGCGGGCCAGGTACCAGCGCAGTGCGATCACCAGCGGCGGCACGCCGAGCAGGCAGGGCAGCAGCACCCACCAGCCGACCAGCAGGGCGCCGAGGAGGGTCACGACCGCGGTGACCACCGCGATCACCCACTCCGGGATCGCCCAGCGCACCGACCAGCCGAGCTGCTCGACGTCGCGCGAGGTCCGGGTCAGCAGGTCCCCGCTGCCGGCGCTCTCGACCACGCCGATCGGCAGGTCCAGGGTGTCCTCGACGAAGTCCTCGCGCAGCTCGGCGAGCACCTGCTCGCCGAAGACCTGCGAGCGCAGGCGGGCCCACCGGGTCAGCAGCGTCTGGGCCAGCAGGAAGCCGGCCAGGGCGATCGCGACGTGGTCGACGTGGTCGACCGTCGTGCCGTCGTGCACGGCCTGGACCAGCGAGCCGAGCAGCCGCGGCGCGGCCAGGCCGGCGACCGCGGCGAGGACGTGCAGCGAGAGCGCGAACGAGATCGCCGCCGGGTGGCGGCGGAAGAGCTGGCGCAGGTAGCCGCGCACGGCGGCCTGGTCGGCGACGGGAAGTGCCTCGTTCACCGGCTCACCACCTCCGCCGCTCCCTGGGACAGCGCGTCCTCGATCTCCTCGCGCGTCACCAGCGCCCGGTACGCCGGGCAGCCGGCCAGCAGCTCCGAATGCGTGCCCTGCGCGCTGACCACGCCGTCGAGGAGGAAGACGACCACGTCGGCGCGCGCGAGCAGCAACGGGCTCGACGTGGTGACGACCGTCGTGCGGCCGGCCCGCAGCCGCACCAGCCGGTCCGCGATCCGCGCCTCGGTGTGGGCATCGACCGCGGAGGTCGGCTCGACCAGCAGCAGCACCTCCGGGTCGCGGGCCAGAGCGCGCGCGAGCACCAGGCGCTGGCGCTGACCACCTGAGAACGAGCGGCCCTTCTCGGTCACCTCGCTGTCCAGGCCGGAGGGCAGGGCCTCGAGCACGTCCTGCGCGGCGGCCGCGTCCAGTGCGTCCGCGACCGCGCCCGGGTGCGCGCCGACGACCTGCTCGGACAGGGTGCCGGAGAACAGGATCGCGCCGGTGTCGGAGACCACGATGCGCCGGCGCACCAGCTCGCGCGGCAGCGAGGCGAGCGGTACGCCGCCCCAGCGCACGTCGTTGTCCACGAAGTGGCCGAGCCGGTCGACCAGGGCGGCCGCGTCCGCGGGCGGCTCGGAGACCAGAGCGGTCAGGCGACCCGGCTGCACCCGCAGACCGCTGGACGGGTCGAGGAGCTCGCTGTTCGGCGCGGGCGCGAGCGCCGCGGTCTCCGGTTCGTCGATCTCCGGCTCCAGCGCCAGGACGCGCACGATGCGCCGGGCCGAGACGTAGGCGCGGATCCACTTGTTCGCGGCCTCGGTGGCGGTGCGCAGCGGGAGGACCAGGAAGGCGGCGTACCCGTAGAAGGCGACCAGCTCACCGGGGCTGATCCGGCCCTGCACCGCGAACCGGGCGCCGAGCCACACGACCACGACGACGAAGACGCCGGGCAGGAAGACCTGGAGGGCGTCGAGGACCGACTGGAGGCGGGCCACCTCGTTGCCGGCCAGGCGTACCTTCTGGGACTCCTTGGCGTAGCGCTCGCTGAACGCCCGCTCGCCGCCGATGCCGCGCAGGACCCGCAGGCCGCTGACGATGTCGGTGGCGATGTTGGAGAGGTGGCCCATCATCTCGCGCTGCTCGAGGTTGCGCTTCTGCAGCGGGCTGAGCAGGGGGCCGAGCAGGAGCAGCAGCAGCGGTACGCCGATGAGCACCACGAGTCCGAGGGTGACCGAGGTCTGCAGCAGGATCACCGCGACGAAGACGAAGGAGATCAGCGCGCCGGCGGCCCGGGCGAGCACGTCCATCGCGTTGCCGATGTGGGAGAGGTCGTTGGTGCCGATCGCGACGACCTCACCGGTGGCCACCCGCTTGGACAGCGTCGCGCCGAGGTGGGTGGCCTGGCGGGCCACCAGCTGGACCACGCGGTAGGCGGCGGTGAGCCAGTTGGTCACCGCGAAGCGGTGCCGCATGATCCCCGCGGTCGACTGCACCACGCCGACGCCGAACAGGATCGCCGCCCACGTCCAGAGCTCGCCGAGGTCGCGGCCGGTCACGCCGCGGTCGATCGCACGACCGATGATCGCGGGAACGACTGCCGAGCAGCACATCCACACGATGCCGAAGAACATCCCGGCCGCGACCGTGTGCCACTGGCCCTTCAGCACCCAGCGCAGGAAGTGCCCCGGGCTGCGCGCGTCCGCCTGGCCGGGGTGGTCGAGGGGGAGTCTGCGCACCGTCCCTACGGTAGGAACTACCCGGGCGGGCGTCGAATGATTTTGGGTCTTAGGCGGTCTCGACCGCTGATCCTGCGGTGAGCGGTGCCGAGGTGGTGTCGAGCTTGCTCGGCCACCAGATCTTGCCGCCGAGGTCGAGGTTGAGCGCGGTGACGAGCACCGAGCGCACGATCATCGTGTCGAGCAGGACACCGAGCGCCACCGCGGTGCCGAGCTCGGCGAGGAACACGAACGGCAGGGTGCCCAGCACCGCGAACGTCGCGGCCAGCACCAGGCCGGCCGAGGTGATCACGCCGCCGGTCGAGGACAGCGCGATCAGCGAGCCTCTCCGGGTGCCGTGCACCTGGGTCTCCTCGCGCACCCGGGTCATCAAGAAGATGTTGTAGTCGATGCCCAGGGCGACCAGGAAGACGAAGGCGAAGAGCGGGAACCCGGGATCAGCGCCGGCGAAGTCGAAGACGTAGCGGAAGATCAGCGCCGAGATGCCCAGCGCTGCCCCGAAGGAGAGCACGACGGTGCCCATCAGCAGCAACGGCGCGAGCAGTGCACGCAGCAGCAGCACCAGGATCACGAAGACCACGACGAGCACCACCGGGATGATCACCTTGTTGTCGCGGTCCGAGGCGATCTTGGTGTCGAGGTAGAGCGCCGCACCGCCACCGACGAGCGCGTCCGCGCCGTCCACGCCGTGCGCCTCGGAGCGCGCCGTACGCACGATGTCGAACGCGGCCGGTGAGGAGACGTCCTCGTTGATGCTCGCCTCGAACCAGGACCGGCCGCCGCCGAGGGACTTCACGGTGGCGTCCTGGACCCCGGTGATCGCCTTCTCGGCGCTCAGGGCGTCCTTGACGGCAGGGATGGTGGCGGTGTTCGCGACCACCTGCACGGTGTTCGACTTGTCGCCGAGGTCGTGGGCGAAGAGCAGCTTCTGGGCGGTGACCGAGTCGAACTTCTTGGTGAAGGAGTCCTCGGTCGACAGGCCGGTCGCGTTCAGCTTGAACAGGCCGAGGCTGGCGACCAGCAGGATCGCGGCCGTGATGCCCCACACCGCGCGCGGGCGGATCGTGATGCGCCGCCCGACCCGGGCCCAGATGCCGGTGCTGGTCGGCTCGGCCGACCCGAAGGTCGGGCGCTTGGGCCAGAACATCCAGCGGCCGAAGATCACCAGGAGGGCCGGCAGCAGGGTCAGCATCACCACGAGGGTGACGCCCACGCCGACGGCGAGCACCGGGCCGAGGCCGGCGGTGGAGTTGAGGTCGGCCAGGCTCAGGCAGAGCAGGCCGATCACCACGGTCGCCGCGCTGGCGATCAGCGCCGGCGCCGCGCGGTGCAGCGCGAACGCCATCGCCTCGTGGCGGTTCTCGTGGGTGCGCAGCTCCTCGCGGTAGCGCGCGGTCAGCAGCAGCGCGTAGTCGGTGCCGGCACCGATGACCAGGATGCCGAGGATGTACTGCGACTGGTCGTTGACGGTCAGGTTCGCGTACTTGGCCAGCAGGTAGACCACGCCGCCGGCGGCCTGGAAGGCGACCGCCGAGCTGATGATCGGAAGCAGCCAGAGGATCGGGCTGCGGTAGGTGAAGAGCAGGATCGCGATGACCACCAGGAAGGTGATCAGGATCAGGCTGGTGTGCGAGCCCTGGAAGGAGGAGGCGAAGTCGGAGGCCTGTCCGCCGTACCCTCCGAGGTAGACGTCGACGCCGGGGATCTTGGCGATGTCGCGGACCTTGTCGGCCTGCTTCGGGATCTTGTTCCAGCCGTCCTTGCCGAAGTTGAAGGTCAGGTAGGAGTAGGCGACCTGCTTGTCGGGCGAGATCAGCGGTGGGATGTAGGTCTTCGCGACCTTGCCTGCGGTCATGGCGGTGCGGAGCTGGTCGGCGCGCAGCGGGGTGAGCACGGCGTACCCGGCGGTGCGGGTGAGGCCCTGGACCTTCTTCGGGTCCTCGATCTGCTTGGCCTGCGCGTCGATCGCCTGGAGGTCCGCGGCCGTCAGGCCCGAGGCCCGGTGGTAGACGATCAGCGTCGGGATGTCGTTGGGGTCGACGTCCTTGGACAGCGCGTTGGTCACCTTGGTCGCCTCGGCAGAACCGGGCAGCCACGAGGACGCCTCGTTGTTCTTGACGTCGCTGAGCTTGGCGCCGAGCGCGGAGAGGCCGACGGTCGCCACGATGACGAGTGCGGCGACGATCCACTTGGTCACGGGTCCGGTCAGCTTGCCGGCGATCTGTCGGTGCATGACGGCATTCCAGCAGAGATCACCGACAGCCCGCCTCCGGGTTTTCCCTGAGATTCGCGGACCGGGGTCCGCTTCAGACGGCGAGGTCCTCGACGACCTCGGCGCCGGGGAGCTCGGCGAGCAGGCGTCCGGGCAGGATCAGCTTCGAGCCCCGGATGCCGGAACCGATGAGCACCAGGTCGGTGGCGGGCACGCGGGCGTCGACCAGCAGCCGCCAGCTCGCCGGTACGCCGACCGGGGTGATCCCGCCGTGCTCCATGCCGGTCTCCTCGACCGCGCGCTCGTGGGCCAGGAACGAGCACTTGCGCACGTCGAGCAGCCGCTTGACGCGGTTGTTCACGTCCGCCTTGGTGTCCCCGCGCACGACGCAGGCCGCGATCCGCTCCTCGCCCTCGCGCTTGCCCATGATGACGACGCAGTTGGCGCCGGCCTCCCAGGGCACGCCGTACACCTCGACGGTGCCGGAGGTGTCCGCGTGCTCGGGGTCGATCGCCACCACGCCGACCTCGGCGGCGGGCGCCCAGCCGCGCAGCAGGGCGGCGACGGGGGCGGCGACGAGGTCGAGGTTCTCCAGGACCGGGACGGTGGTCAGCGTGCCGAGGGTGTGGGTTCCTGACGACATGCCATGCACCGTAAACGGTCGGTCAACCGGACCGACACCTCCCGGTCACCCGCGCTCGTGACCCTGGGGGCATGGCAACGCGCTCGTTCCGCTCCACCGGGGTCCCGCAGGTCATCGCGCACCGTGGGGCCTGCGGTCACCGTCCCGAGCACACGCTGGCCTCCTACGAGCTGGGCTACCGCCTCGGCGCGGACTCGGTCGAGCTCGACGTCGTCGCCACCAAGGACGGTGTCCTGGTCTGCCGCCACGACATCGGCCTGTCCCGCACCACCGACGTGGCCGAGCACCCCGAGCTGGCCCACCTGCGCCGCACGCTCGAGGTCGAGGGTGAGGTCCTCACCGACTGGTTCGTGCACGACCTGACCCTGGCCGAGCTCAAGCAGCTCCGTGCCCGCGAGCGCTGGGGGCGCAAGCGGTCCGCGAGCGCGAGCCACGACGGGTCCTACCCGGTGCCGACGCTGGCCGAGGTGCTCGCGCTGCGCGACGCCGAGGCCGCGCGGACCGGCGGCCGGGTGGGGGTGCACGTGGAGCTGAAGTCGCCGCGGCACCTGCGCGAGCACGGCGGGCACTGGCTGCCCGAGCTGGTCAGCGAGTACGCCGGCGCGCCCGACCTGACCTTCCTCAGCTTCGAGGAGGAGGCACTGGCCGACCTCGTCGCCCCGCGCAAGGTGCGCCTGTTCGACAAGACGCCGGCGCCCAAGGACCTCACCCGTCTCGCCGACGTGGTCAGCGCTGTCGGGGTACGCCGCAAGGCGGTCCTGCCGCGCGACGTGACCGGCCGGGTCACCCAGCCGTCCAAGCTGGTGGCGAAGGCCCACAAGCGCGGCCTGGAGGTCCTCGTCTGGACCCACCGCGCGGAGAACCAGCACCTGCCGGCGAACCTGCGGATCGGCGCCGAGCCGCACGGGCACGGTGACGCCGCCGGCGAGGCGGCGCTGCTCTTCGAGGCCGGCATCGACGGGCTGATCACCGACTTCCCGGAGATCGCCCTGATCGGACGCAACCGGCTGCCGCAGCTGCCGCTCGCGCGCTAGCTCAGACCAGCCGCCAGCCGCGCCGGATCCGCAGCCGCACCTCGGCGAGCTGGAGCCGGATCGGCAGGACGCGCAACCACCGCGGGGTCAGGCGCGTGACCAGGCGCATCAGCACCACCAGCCGGCGGAAGAGGAGCTCCTCGCGCGCCGACCACGGCAGTGCCATCGCGGTGCGGAACTCGGGACGCAGCAGCGCGGTGGTGAAGAACCGGTTGACCCGCGCGGTGCCGATCCGCAGGAACCAGGGCAGCATCCGCAGCTCGACGACCTGCATCAGGTGGTCGCGCACGGCCGGGTCGTAGTGGACCGCCGCCAGGCCGTTGGACCAGTACCGCTCGAACGCCGCGCGGTCGGCCGGCCAGTCCTCCTCGCGCACCTGCAGCGTCGTGCCGAGGCGGGCGCAGTGGTGGTAGAACGCGTCGGCCTCCGCGCCCTCGAGCGGACCGAGGAACAGCTCGCGCTGGTCGCGCATCCCGACGTAGAGGCACGCCGCGACCCAGAGCTGCAGGGCCGGGTCGAAGGCGTTGTACTCCACCGGGCTCCCGGGCTGCGAGCGCACCAGGACGTGCGAGCGGTTCACCGCGGTCCGGTACGCCGCCCGGTCCTCCTCCCTGCCCACCAGCGCGACCGTGATGTAGCTGGTCGTGGTGCGCAGCCGCTTCCACGGGTGGATCAGCACGTTGCCCGAGTCGACCCGGCTCTCCGCGACGCCGTGGCCGACACCGGCCCACCCGAGCTGCATCACCACGTTCGCCGAGGCGACCACTCCGCCGGCGGCTCCGGAGAGGTGGCGGGTGATGTCGAGCTCAGCGGACACGGAGCCTGCGCAGCATCTTCAGCTGGGTGTTGGTGAAGGCGACGAACTTGTCCAGGGTCATCGAGGGCGGAGGTCCGAGCGCCATCCCGCGCTGCTCGGCGACCGTCTGCGCCTCGGTGTACTTCCGGATGCCCTCGGCGCCGTGGCGGCGCCCCAGCCCGCTGTCGCCCATGCCGCCCATCGGCGCCTCGATGGAGCCGGCTGCCGCAGCGGCCCCGTCGTTGATGTTCACCGAGCCCGAGCGGATCCGGGCCGCCATGGCCCGCGCGGTGTGGGCGTCCTTGGACCAGATGCTCGCCGAGAGCCCGTAGCTGCCCTCGTTGGCCAGCGCGATCGCCTCGGAGTCGGAGCTGAAGGGGTAGAGCGAGATCACCGGCCCGAAGGTCTCCTCGTGGCACACCGTCATCGCGTCGGTCACGCCCTCCAGGATCGTCGGCTCGTACATCAGCGGCCCGAGGTCGGGTCGTGCGCGGCCGCCGGTGAGGATCCTCGCGCCGGCGGCACGGGCCTCCTCGACGTGCTCGGCCACGGTGGCGAGCTGGGCCGGAGAGGCGAGCGAGCCGATGTCGACGGTGTAGTCGAAGACCTGGCCCAGGCGCAGCGAGCGGGTCGCGTCGACCAGGGCGGTGCGGAAGGCGTCGTAGACCTCGGTGTGCACCAGGACCCGCTCGGTGTGGATGCACATCTGCCCGGTGTTGGCGAAGGAGGAGGCGACGCAACCCTCGGCGGCCTTGGTGATGTCGGCGTCCTTGCGCACGATCAGCGGGTTCTTCCCACCGAGCTCGAGCGAGGCGCCGATCAGCCGGCGCCCGGCCTGCTCACCGACCGTGCGTCCGGTCGCGGTCGAGCCGGTGAAGCAGATGTAGTCGACCTCGTCGATCAGCGCGGTGCCGACGACGTTGCCCCGCCCGACCACGATCTGCCACAGGTCGGTCGGCAGCCCGGCGCGTCCCATCAGGTCGCGGGCCAGCAGCAGCGTCAGGGCGGTCTGCGAGTCCGCCTTGGAGACGACCGCGTTGCCGGCCAGCAGGGCGGGAACGGCATCGCCGACGCCGAGGTAGAACGGGTAGTTCCACGGCGAGATGATCCCCACGACGCCCTTGGGGACCCGCGTCTCGGCGACCTTGGTCAGACCGGGGACGGCACCGCGCACCGACTTCGGTGCCAGGTACTTGTGGCCGACCCGGGCGTAGTGCCGGGTGATGTTGGCGACCTGGAGGATCTCCTGCCACGCGGTGAACCGGGCCTTGCCCATCTCCCACTGGATCAGGTCGATGAGCTTGTCCTGCTCGGCGAGGAACTGGTCGTGGAAGGCGAGCATGACCTGGGCGCGCTCGCGGACGTCGCGCTCGAGCCAGGCCTCCTGGGCGATCCGCGCGGTGGCGACCGCCAGCCGCACGTCCTCGGCGGTGCTCGCCGGGATCGTCGCGATCTGCATCGAGTCGTAGGGCGCGTACGCAGTGACGCTCTCGGTCCCGGAGGGGTCGCGGAAGACCCTGGCGGTCAGGGTGGCGATCACCTCGTCGGTCACCCACTCGGGGCGCGCGGCCGGGATCTCGTTGTGGCGCAGGTGGTGGTCGATGACGGTGGTCATGGCACTCAGCCTTCGTAGAGGGCGGCGATCTGGTCCGCGTAGTTGGTGTGGACGACGCGACGCTTGAGCTTCAGCGTCGGGGTCAGCTCGGCCGACTCGGCGGTCCACTCGACCGGGAGCAGCTTCCACTTCTTGACCTGCTCGGGCCGCGAGAGCCGCTCGTTGGCGGTCTCGACGGCCTGGCCGACGATCCCGAGGATCGCGGGGTTCTCGGCGAGCTCGGCCAGCGAGGGTGCTGATCCGTCGGGGCCCACGATGCCGAGCTTGGCGGCGATGATCGGTGCGACGTCGGGGTCCAGGGTGAGGATGGCGACGACGTACGGCCTGCCCTCGCCGTAGGCGAGCGCGTGCCCGACCAGCGGGCTCTCCTTGAGGTAGTTCTCGATGTTGGAGGGCGAGATGTTCTTGCCCTGCGAGGTGATGATGAGCTCCTTCTTGCGGTCCACGATCTTCAGGAAGCCGTCCGCGTCCATCTCCCCGATGTCGCCGGTGTGCACCCAGCCCTCGGCGTCGAGCAGCTCCGCGGTCGCCTCCGGGTTCTCGAAGTAGCTCTCGATCGCGACCGGCCCGCGCGCGAGCACCTCGCCGTCCTCGGCCAGGCGGACCTCGATGCCCGGCTGGGCACGGCCGACGGTGCCGAGCCGGAAGGCGTTCGGTCCGCAGGCGGTGACCGCGCCGCTGGTCTCGCTCATCCCGTAGATGTCGTAGATCGAGAAGCCGAGACCGGCGAAGAAGCGCGCGGTCTCCAGCGGCATCGGCGCCGAGGCGCTCCCGGACCACTCCACCCGGTCGAGTCCGAGCGCTGCCTTCATCGGCATCAGCACAGCGGCGTTCGCGGCGTCGTACCGGGCCTGGAGCTCGGGGCTGGTGGAGCTGCCGTACTGCAGCGACTCGACGTACTCCAGGCCGATCGCCATGGCGTCGGCGACGGCCTGCTTCTTGGCCTCGTCGGTCTCCATCGCGAGCAGGCCGTTGATGCCGGTCTGGATCTTCTCCCACACCCGCGGGACGCCGAAGAATCGCGTCGGGCGGACCTGGCCGAGCGCAGCGACGAGCAGCTTGGGGTCGGCGATCAGGTACAGGTGCGCGCCGTTGACCTGCGGCAGGTAGATGCCCAGCACCCGCTCGGCGACGTGCGCGTAGGGAAGGTAGGAGAGGGCGATGTGCTCGCCGTCGCTGTTGACCGTCTTGTCGGTGCTGGCGGCCTCGAAGAGGATGTTGCGGTGCGTGAGCACCACGGCCTTCGGGTTGCCGGTGGTGCCGGAGGTGTAGACGAAGGTGACCGGGTCGGTCGGCTCGATCGCCTTCCAGCGGCGCTCGACCTCCTCGCCGTACGTCGCCTGCGCGGCCCGGCCGCGCTCGACGAGCTCGCTCCAGGTGATCGCGTCGCCGCCCGCCTGGTCCGGTCCGGCCGCGTCGTCCTCCATCACCACGACCAGGAGCGGCTTGACCTCGCTCAGTGCCTGCTCCCAGCGCGCCACGTGGTCGGCGTTCTCGAGGATGACCGCGGTCGGTGCGCAGTGGCCGGCGACGTAGGCGACCTGGCTGGGGGAGAGGGTGTTGTAGATCGAGACCGCGACCGCGCCGGCGTGCTGGACGGCGATGTCGGCGAGCACGTGCTCGGTGCGGTTGGTCGCCATGATCGCGACCCGGTCGCCCGGCGCGACACCCACCTCGACCAGCGCGGCGGCCAGGCTCAGGCCCTGCTCGCGCAGCTGGTTCCAGCTCACCGTGCGCCACTCGGTGCTGCCCTCGGGGAGCCCGACCTTGTCGGAGTACGCCGGGTTGTCATCCTGGACGGCGACGGTGTCGGCGAACGCGCTGGCGATCGTCCGGCCGGCGATCTCGGCATCGATCTCGGCGCGCTCGGTGAGGACGTCGGTCATGGCAGCTCCTGGGTCGTGTCGTCGGGTCGAGTCTTGCCCCCGTTCATCGAGCCTGTCGAGATGCCCTGAGTGACTCACCGCGTCTCGACAAGCTCGACGAACGGTCGTGTCAGTAGCTCTTCGGCAGGCCGAGCATCGAGGTGCCGATGTGGGCCAGCACCAGCTGCTCGGAGACCGGGATGTTCTTGCCGATCCGGGCGTCGCGGAACATCCGCTCGATCGGGTACTCCTTGGAGTACGCCATCCCGCCCAGGGTCTGGAACGCCTGGTCTGCCGCCTCCCAGGCCACCTGCGCGCCGGTCAGCTTGGCGACGTTGGCCTCGTTGCCGCACATCAGGCCGTTGTCGAAGAGCCACGCCGCCTTGTAGGTCATCAGCCGGGCGAGCTCGGTCTTGGCCTTGATCTGGGCGAGCGGGAACTGGATCGCCTGGTTGGAGCCGATCGGACGTCCGAAGACCACGCGCTCACGGGCGTACTGGACGGCCACGTCGAGCGCGGCGTCGGCCGAGCCGACACCTCCGGCGGCGGCCAGGATGCGCTCGGGGTTGAGCACGTCCCACAGGACGCCGAAGCCCTGGTCGACCTCGCCGAGCACGTTCTCGGCCGGGACGCGGACGTCGTCGAAGAAGACCTGGCTGGAGTTCAGGATGTTCGACCCCATCTTCGGGATCGGGGTGTAGGAGAGCGTGCCCGCGGCGAGCGCTTCCTTCACGTCGACGAGGAAGAGGGTGAACCCGTGCGTGCGGTTGCCGTTCTCCGCGGCCTCGGCGGCCGAGGTCGTCCGGGTCACCGCGACCATCCAGTCCGCGCGCTCGACGTTGGAGATCCAGACCTTCTGGCCCTTGATCAAGAAGTCGTCACCGTCGCGCCGCGCCGCGGTCTTGATCTCGATGGCGTTCGAACCGGCGTCCGGCTCGGTGAGCGCGAAGGAGAACTGGATCTCGCCCGCCGCCAGGCCCGGTAGGATCCGCTGCTTCTGCTCGTCCGTCCCGTGGCGCACCAGCGTCATCGCGCCGAAGCCCGGCGTGGTGACGTAGATGAACGTGCCCTGGGTGCCGCCCGAGGCGCACAGGGTGTCGTTGGCGACGGCGAGCTCGAGCAGGCCCTGCCCGCCCCCGCCGTACTCCTCGGGGATGCACAGGCCGAGCCAGCCGCCCTGGCCGAGGTCGTGGAAGACCTCGTCGGGGAAGCGGTGCTCCTCCTCGCAGCGCGACCAGTAGGCGTTGTCGTACTTGGCTGCGACCGCCGCGACGCCGTCACGGACGGCCAGCGCGGAGTCAGGAAGGTTGAAGTCCATGGTTGCCCTCTGCTCGCGGAGTCACAGGCCGAGCGAGCGGCCGATGATCTCCTTCTGGATCTCGGTCGTGCCGCCGTAGATGGTGGAGATGCGGCTGTCGAGGTAGGCCCGGGCGATCGGGTACTCCATCATGTAGCCGTACCCGCCGTGCAGCTGGACGCCCTGGTTGACGAGCTTGTTCTGCGTCTCGGTCGCCCACCACTTGGCCATCGAGGCGTCGGTGGTGTCGAGCTTGCCGTCGAGGTGCTTGCGCAGGCAGTCGTCCACGAAGGTCTGGGTGACCCGCGCCTCGGTGGCCATCTCGGCGATCTTGAAGCGGGTGTTCTGGAACTTGCCGATCGGCTTGCCGAACGCCTCGCGGGTCTTGGCGTAGTCCAGGCACAGGTCGACGACGTACTGGCACGCAGCGGCAGCCTGGGCCGCGATGATCAGGCGCTCCTGCGGGAGGTTCTGCATCAGGTAGATGAAGCCCTGGCCCTCTTCGCCGAGCAGGTTGGTCTTGGGGACCACGACGTCGGTGAAGGAGAGCTCGGCGGTGTCCTGGGCGTGCATGCCGATCTTCTCCAGGTTGCGACCGCGCTCGAAGCCCTCCATGCCGCGCTCGACCACCAGCAGGCTGAAGCCGAGGTGGCCGGCCTCGGGGTTCGTGCGCGCGACCACGATGACCAGGTCGGCGTTGATGCCGTTGGAGATGAAGGTCTTCGAGCCGTTGAGGATGTAGTGGTCGCCCTTGTCCACAGCGCTGGTGCGCACGCCCTGCAGGTCCGAGCCGGCGCCGGGCTCGGTCATCGCGATGGCGGTGATGATCTCGCCGCTCACGCAGCCGGGCAGCCAGCGCGCCTTCTGCTCCTCGTTCGCGATCGCGGAGAGGTAGGGGACGATGATGTCGGTGTGCACCGAGAAGCCGGGGCCGTTCGACCCCGCCCGGGTCTGCTCCTCGGACATGATCACGTTGAACCGGAAGTCGTCGATGCCCGCGCCGCCGAACTCCTCGGGGACGTCGAAGCAGAGCAGGCCCAGCTCGCCGGCCTTGAGCCACAGCTCGCGCGGCACGATGCCGGCCCGGTCCCACGCGTCGTGGTGCGGGACGACCTCCTTCTCGAAGAAGGTCCGGACGGTCTGACGGAAGTCCTCGTGCTCAGCGGTGAAGATCTCGCGCATGGGGGCGGGGCGTCCCTTCTCGGGTGTGCTCTCGGCTGGATGGTGACAAGGCAACTGTTACAGCAATACTGTCACGATACAAGAGCCGTGTGACGCCTGCCACGACAGTGGCCACAAACCTGCCAGTTCAACTGTTACAGTCGCACCGTTCCAGTACGGCGTGACGCCCGGTCGAGGAGTGAGGTGGAGTCGTGAGCACATCGGTCGACCAGGACTCCGAGGCCTACTCCGACGAGGAGTTCACCGTCGACGAGCTGGCCTCGATCACCGGCATGACCGTGCGCACGACCCGCTACTACGCCGGTCTCGGCCTGCTCCCGCCGCCGATCCGACGTGGCCGGATGGCCTACTACTCCGCGCACCACCGCGCCCGCCTCGAGCTGATCCGGGCGCTCCAGGACCACGGCTTCACGCTCGCCGCGATCGAGAAGTACCTCGCCAAGATCCCCGCCGACGCCTCGGTGGAGGACCTCGCGGTGCAGAAGGCGATGCTGACCAGCTGGAAGACCGGGGGTCACGAGGTCGTCACCCGCCGCCAGCTCGAGACCCGCGCCGGGCGCCACCTCGACGACGAGGCGATCACCCGGCTGGCCGCGACCCTGTCGATCCAGGAGACCGAGGACGGCCGCTACGAGATCCTGCCCGCCTTCTCGGTCGGCCTGCAGGTCCTCGACCTGCCGATCCCGGTCGACTCGATGGTCGCTGCCGGTGAGGCGATCAACCGGCACATGGAGGAGCTCGCCGACGAGCTGACAGCGGTGCTCAAGGACCGGGTCCTCGCGCCGTACCTGGAGAGCCCGAAGAGCGAGGCCGACAAGGCCCAGTTCGAGCAGACCATGGCCCGGCTGCGTCAGCTGACCCTCGAGGCCGTGGTCAGCGGCTTCCAGCGCGCCGCCAACCAGGTGATCACGCGCAGCCTCAGCCGGTGACCTAGGCCGCTGCGGGCACGATCAGCCACGCCACCACGTAGGCGATGACCGCAGCCGGGAAGGCCATCACGAGCCCGACGACGGCGGCGACGCGGACCAGGGTCGGGTCGATCCCGAGGTAGTGACCCAGGCCGGCGCAGACGCCGGCGACCATCTTCCCCTCGGTGAGCCGGGTCAGCTGCTTGGGCGCGGTGAAAGGCGGCGTGTACGGCGGCGTGTACGGCGGCGGGGTGGGGATGTCGCTCGGGGTGCTCATGACTCGTCCTTCTCGTTCTCGATGACCAGGGTGTGCTCGGGGGTCTCGTCACCGTCGGTGGTGGCGAGGACGTCGGTCTGCTCGGTGGCCGGCTCCTGCGTGGCGGGCTCCTGCGGCTCGGGTGCCGCGTCCTCAGCGACCTCGGCGACCTCGCGGGCCAGCAGCCGGGCCCGGGCGCGGCGGTGGTTGACCGCGCTCGCCCCGAGGCCGACCAGGCCGGCACCGATCAGCACCGCCGGGACCCCCTTGGCGAGGTCGGGGAAGTCGGCGTCGTTGGCGTTGCCGATCAGCCACAACGCGGCGAGCCCTGCGAAGATCAGGCCGAAGATCAGGTGGATCACGCCCACGGGGCGGGGCCCGGTGGTGGTGGCGCCGCTGGTGCTCGGGGTGTTGCTCGGGGTGGTGCTCGGGGTGGTGCTCGGGGTGGTGGTGTTCGTGCTCATCGCTGCTCCACGGTGATCTGGCCGACCCGGACGTCGAGGTCCAGGACGAGGTCGGGTGAGGAGTTGGCCGGGCTGGCGGACACGTGCCGGTTGATCGCGTCCTGGTAACCGCCGTCGTCGTAGCCCGGCACCCGGATGCCTCCGGCGAAGCCGAGGCGCGCGTCGATCTCGACGTTGAGCGAGCGGGGCACGACCACCACGACCTGGCCGGCGTTCAGGTGCAGGTGCAGGGTGCGACCGGCGAGGGCCTGCGGATCGCTGACCGAGGTCAGGTCGAGGCGGATCCGGCCCAGGTGGGTGTGGTACTCGGGCTGCACGTTCGCGGCCAGCCGCGGCTTCACGTCCAGGTCGCGGCCGTCGACGTGGAAGGTGCCCACGACCGTGGCCATGCCGAGCGCGGCGGTGGAGATCAGGCCGACCAGGATCAGTCCGCCCGAGCGCCCGACGAAGGAACCGAGGACCAGCATCGCGCCGGTGATCGCGACCGCGACCGCCGGGTAGACGCCGGCCTCGACGTGGTGGTTGGCGTCGTAGATGCCGATCAGGCCCATCGCGATGGCGATCATGGCCAGCGTCGGCCAGAACCAGATCACCCCGGTGCGCTTGGGGTGCGGCGGCAGCAGCGGAGCCTGCGCGACCGGCGGCGCCCAAGCGGGCGGCACGGGCGGGACCGCTGCCTGGACGGTCGTGTCGTACGCCGGGTCCTGGGTGTAGGGAGCACGGGCGTACGTCGTGGACGGGTCCGTGTAGCCGGCACCCGGTGCCGCGGCGTACGGCTGCTCGGTCGGGTACGTCGGCTGCGGGTGGCGCCGCTCGTTGCGCTTGTCCCGCGCGATCAGCACGACGCCGACGATCACCGCGATGCTCGCGATCGGCCAGCCCGCGTGGTAGCCGCTGAACGCGTCTCCCATCGCCAGCAGCACCGCGATCGCGGCGGCCGCGAGCAGCAGGATCTTCCGGGCGTCGCTGCCGATGTTGACCGCGGCGCGGTTGCTGCCCTCCTCCGGGACGAAGGCCCAGCACACGGCGTAGATCAGCACGCCGGCGCCGCCGAACAGGGTGAGCACCGCGAGCAGGACCCGCACGATCGTCGGGTCGATGTTGAAGTGCCGGCCCAGGCCACCGGCGACACCGGCGACGTAGCGGTCCGAGACGCTGCGGCGCAACCGGTCCAGGTCCTGGTGTGCCGGCTGCGGCGCCTGCTGCTGCGGCGCCTGCTGCTGGGGACCCGGTGCGTTGCCCGGGTCGAAGGAGGTCTCGTTCATGTCCTCCATCGTGGTCGCTGCCGGGGGCCACCACCATCGGGGAGGACCCTGAATCTCCGGTCGGGGTCGCACCTGATGTCCCGGGGCTCCGCGGATGCCACGATGGGGGCATGAGGTCCCGAGCGCCGCGAGCTGTGCCCGTCGACGGGCTCACCCTGCCTGCGCCGCGCAAGGCCTACCGCAACTCCGAGGACGGCATGGTCGGCGGTGTCGCCGCGGGTCTGGCCGACCACCTCGGGCTGCCGCTGACCTGGGTCCGGATCGGGTTCGTCGCGGCCACCGTCATGGGCGGCTTCGGGGTCGTCTTCTACGCCGGGCTCTGGATGGTGCTGCCGGTGCAGCGGCACTTCGACGACACCGCGCCCGGCCTCGCCGCGGCCGAGCGCCAGGGCAAGCGTCCCCGCCGGCGCCTGCGACTGGCCGACTACGGGCCGCTGCTCGCCCTCGGAGCGATCGGCGTCGGCTTCGCGCTGCTGCTCGGCCTGGTCACCGGGCACGGGCAGTTCCTGGGCCCGATCGTGCTGGCCGTCGGCGGCATAGCGGTGCTGTGGCGCCAGGCCGACGAGGCGCAGCGCGAGCGCTGGGTCGACTCGACCGGACGGATCAGCCTGGTCCGCGTCGTCGTCGGCGAGGGCGGCCCGGCGCCGTACCTGCGCCTGCTCGTCGGTGCGGTGATGGTGGTCTCCGCGATCATCCTGATCTCGGTCGGCGGTGGCGGCTGGGGCACGGTGCGCGACGTCGGCGTCGCCACCGCGCTCGGACTTCTCGGGGTGGCGGTGGTCGCCGGACCGTGGCTGATCCGGCTGACCTCCGACCTCAGCGAGGAGCGCGCGGAGCGGGTCCGCTCCCAGGAGCGCGCGGACGTCGCTGCGCACCTGCACGACTCGGTGCTGCAGACCCTGGCGCTGATCCAGAAGTCGGCAAACGACCCGTCCGCGGTCTCCCGCCTGGCGCGCTCTCAGGAGCGCGACCTGCGTGCCTGGCTCTTCGACACCACCGGCGCCGACGCGACCACCCTGGGGATCGCCCTGCGCACCCTGGCCGGCGAGGTCGACGACGCGTACGGCGTACCGGTCGAGGTCGTCTGCGTCGGTGACCCGGCGGTGACCGAGGACCTGCGCCCGCTCGTGCTCGCCACCCGCGAGGCCGTCGTGAACGCGGCACGGCACTCCGGTGCCGGCAAGGTCGACGTCTACGCCGAGGCACGCGCCGACGCCGTCGAGATCTTCGTGCGCGACCGCGGCGCCGGCTTCGACCCCGAGGCGATCGCCGAGGACCGCCACGGCGTCCGTGACAGCATCGTGGAGCGGATGCGTCGCCACGGAGGTTCTGCCGAGGTGCGCAGCACGCCGGGCAGCGGCACCGAGGTCCGACTGAGCCAACCCACCGGGAGCGCCTGATGAGCAGCCGACACAGCATCGTGATCGTGGACGACCACGCGATGTTCCGCGCCGGCGTGCGCGCCGAGCTCGGCGACGCCGTGGAGGTCCTGGCCGAGGCCGCCGACGTCGACGAGGCCGTCGCCGCGGTGATCGCCGGTCAGCCGGAGGTCGTCCTGCTCGACGTGCACCTGCCCGGTGGTGGCGGCGCCGAGGTGATCCGGCGTACGCACGGCAAGGCGGTCGACACCAAGTTCCTCGCCCTCAGCGTCTCGGACGCCGCCGAGGACGTGATCGGCACGATCCGCTCGGGTGCCCGCGGCTACGTCACCAAGACCATCACCGGCGAAGAGCTGGTCGACGCCATCGACCGCGTCGCCGCCGGTGACGCGGTCTTCTCCCCGCGCCTGGCCGGCTTCGTCCTCGACGCCTTCGCCGGCACCATCGAGGTCGCCGCGGTCGACGAGGACCTCGACCGCCTCACCGAGCGCGAGCGCGAGGTCATGCGCCTGATCGCCCGCGGCTACTCCTACAAGGAGGTCGCCGGCGAGCTGTTCATCTCGATCAAGACCGTCGAGACCCACATGGGCTCGGTCCTGCGCAAGCTCCAGCTCTCCAGCCGCCACGAGCTGACCCGCTGGGCGAACGAGCGCCGCTTGCTCTAGAGCCCCAGGTTTCACCGGTCAACCGGTGAAACTCGGCGAGGCACCGCAAATCGGGTGCGTTTCGCCGAGTTCTACGTCGTTGACGGCCGCTCGAGACCTACCCGGGGAGCAAGGACGCCCAGGCCGGTCGCCACGCGGGGCTGCGCTGCTGCATCTCCCAGCTGAGGGCTCGCATGGTCGGTCCCTTGCCGGCGTACCAGGGCGGGAGGCTGTCGAAGGCGCGTGCCAGCGTGATCCGTCCGGCGGCGACCCGCACCTGCGCGGCGATCCAGGCTCCTGATTCCTCGCCGGCCTCGCTGCGGTGCAGCTCGCGCAGGATGTTGGTCAGGCTGACCTGCAGCGCCTCGGGCAGCCAGGGCGCGTCGCCGAGCTCGACCAGCTCGCCCTCGTCGACGGTCACGGTGTGCACGAAGCTGATCCCGGGCTCGCTGACGCGCAACCAGCGCGCGAGCAGGGTCGGGCGCTCGGGGAGACCGCGGTCGCGCTCGGGCGCCTCACGCATCTGGCGGTGGATCTGGCTGCGCAGGCGCTTGCGGATCGAGCCCTGGGCCGCGACGTGCGCGACACCGTGGGCACCGCGCAGCAGCTCGTCCTCGGTCTCACCGGCACGGGCGGCCTCGACCGAACGCGGGTCGGCACGCAGCAGCGGGGTGAGCAGGTCGACGACTCCGCCGAACATGCCGGTGGTGCTGGTGTCCCAGCCGTCGCGGGAGTACCAGGCCAGGAAGCCGGGCTTCGCCTCGCGGATCGAGCGGTACACCGCATCCGAGCTCGCCCAGTCCGGAGCGCCCTCGAGTACGTCGAGGTGCTGGCTGATCGCGTCCTTGGGCGATGCCGCGCAGACACCCCACAGCACGGCGCGACCGCCCCCGATGCGCTGCATGCACGCCCAGGACGAGCCGTAGGAGTAGCTGAGCACGTGCTGGTCGGTGTCCAGCTCGGCCGCGGCGTCCTCGGGCAGACGACCCTGGGCCGCGAGCACCGCCCACGACCACCACAGGTCGTCCGCAGACGCGAGGTCGTCCGCTTCCATCCGCCCATTGTGCCGAGGAAGAGGGCCGGCGACCACGGCTCGCCGAGGGGCGGACCGCTCAGCCGGAAAGTGAGCCGCTCAGCCCGGCACCGGGGGCTGGCACGACGGGCACCACCACACCGTGCGCTCCTGCCCCTCGGGTCCGAGCTCGTCGATGAGGATCGGAGTACCGCAGCGCAGGCACGGGCCCCGGCGACGGTAGACCCACAGCCGGCGGCCGGGACGACGATCACCGGTCGTGATCCGGCTGTGCCGGTCGCGGTGGGTCTCCAGCAGGTGCTGGGCCAGGGCCACCATCTTGGGCAGGTTGCGCACGGCGTCCACGCGGGTGTGCGGGTCGACGCCGGTGAGGAAGCAGAGCTCGGCGCGGTAGACGTTGCCGATCCCGGCGAGGTTGCGCTGGTCGAGCAGGGCCTGGCCGATCGGGACGTGCGGCAGGCTCTGCAGGCGGCGCACGGCCTCCACGGGGTCCCAGTCGGGGCCGAGCAGGTCGGGGCCCAGGTGACCGACCAGGCTGTGCTCCGCGTCGGTGGGGACCAGGTCGAGCAGGACGGCGTACCCGGTGGCGAGGTTCTTCTCGGTCCTCAGCACCGCGCGGATCTCGTGCTCGGGACGGCGCCGCGGTCCACCGAGCGGCTGCACGTCCCAGGCGCCCTCCATCTTCAGGTGCGAGTGCAGCGTCATCCCGTCCTGGAGCCGCATCAGCAGGTGCTTGCCGCGGCTGAGGGTCTCGAGCACCCGACGACCGCTGAGGTCGACTTCTGCCAGGCTCGGGATGCGGAAGTCGGAGCCCGTGAGGACCTGGCCGCTCAGGGCATCCAGCCGGCGTGCGGCCTGCCAGACGGTGTCGCCCTCAGGCACGCAGCCTCAGCCCCTTGCTGGTCGCCACGAAGCCGGCGGCCTCCAGGGCCACCCGGACCGGCTCGGCGGCGGCGCCCAGGATGCCGACGCCGTCGGCCTTCTCCACGGTCAGGCGTCCCAGCGCCCCGCGTCGCACGGCGGTGCCCAGGCTCTCGATCGCCGCGGCCGTGGTGCCGGCGTCCTCGGAGAAGGTCAGCAGGGTGCGACCGCCGCGCTCGACGTAGACGGCGAGCTCGCCGTCGATCAGCACGACCAGCGCCCCCGCCTTGCGTCCGGGTCGGTGCCCGCGCGGCTCCTCGCCGTTGCCCGCAGCGACCGGCCAGGGCAGTGCCGCGCCGTACGGGTTGGCGGGATCGGTGGCCGCGAGCGTCACCGCGACCGGCTTCTCGTCGGTCGGATTGGTGGAGAAGGTCCGCAGCCGGTCGATCGCACCGGCGGTGCCGAACTGCGCCGCACCGAGGCCCTCGACGAAGTAGCCGCGCCGGGTCCTGCCTGCCTCCTCGAAGCGCGCCAGGACCCGGTACGCCGCCGCGAAGCCGCCCGGTGTCCGCTCGCTGGTGACCGCGCCACGGGTGACCACACCGTGCCGGTCGAGCAGTCCCTCCACCGCGGCGTGAGCCCGCCGGGTCGCGTCCTGCTCCGGCTCGGGCAGCAGGAACCAGCGACCGGCCATCGTGGCCGGACCGCTCCGGCTGGGCATCGCGGCGCGGGACCGCGATCCGGAGACCCGGGCTCTCGGTGGCGAGGTGCGGGAGCGGTGGCTGGCCGAGCCCGAGCGGGTCAGCGCGCGCAGGGGCGCGAGGGTGTCGTTGCCGAGGCGGCCCGACCAGACGAGCTCCCAGATGATCGCGGCCAGCGCGGCGTCGTCCGTGCTGGTGACCTGCTGGCCGAGCTGGCGGAAGAAGAACGCGCCGCCGCCGGCGAGAGCGTCGAGCACGACCTGGTGCTCCGGGGTGATCGCGAGCTCCCCGGGAGCCGGCAGCGTGAGCGGTGCCGCGTCCGCCGGGTGCAGCGAGACCCAGCCGTCGGCACCGGTGATGCCGCCGTGCCCGGCCCAGAGCAGCTCGCCCGAGGCGGTCAGCTCGTCGAGGAAGGCCGGCTGGTAGTCGACCACGCGGCTCGGCAGCACCAGCGACTCCAGTGCCGAGGCCGGCACCGCGCACCCCGCGAGCTGCTCCGCCACGGCCAGCACGCCGTCGGGTCCGCGCAGGCCACGCGTCGAGGACGCGCCCGAGACCTGTTGCCACGACGGCAGGAACCGTCCGAGCGTGGCCGGTTCGACGGGCTCGACCTCCTGGCGCAGGCGCGCCAGCGAACGCCGGCGCAGGCGCCGCAGCACCTCGGCGTCGCACCACTCGCTGCCCGAGCCCGACGGCCGGAACTCGCCCTCGAGGACCCGCCCCTGGGCGGCGAGCCGCAGCAGGGTCTGCCGGGCGACCGCGACCCCCAGGCCCCAACGCTCGGCGACCTCGGTCGCGGTGAACGGCCCGTGGGTGCGCGCGTAACGGCTCACCAGGTCACCGAGCGGGTCCTCGGTGGGGTCGGTGAAGGCGTCGGGGGTCCCCGGCGGGACGGGCACCCCGAGGCCGTCGCGCAGCCGGGCCACGTCCTCGACCACCGCCCAGCGAGGTTCGCCGGCGACCCGGACCTCGACGATCCGGCGCGCCTGGGCGAGCATGCGCAGCGCGTCGTCGACATCACCGTTGCAGCGCGCGGCGGCCTCGTCGCGCGAGAGCGGGCCGATCGTGCGGATGACGTCGACCAGGCCCTCGGGGTCGCGGGCGCGACGCTCGGGATGGGTGCGCTGCAGCTCGGCCTCGACCTCGACGAGCACGTCGAGGTCGAGCAGCTCGCGCAGCTCGGTGCGCCCGAGCAGCTCGGCGAGCAGGCCCTGGTCGAGGGTCAGTGCCGCGGCGCGTCGTTCGGCGATGGGCGAGTCGCCCTCGTACATGAACGCGGCGACGTACCCGAAGAGCAGCGACTGGGCGAACGGCGAGGCCCGGTGGGTGGCGACGTCGACGAGCTGGATCTCGCGGGCCGCGATCCTGCGGTGCACCCCCACCAAGGCGGGGACGTCGTACACGTCCTGGAGGACCTCGCGGATCGTCTCCAGCACGATCGGGAAGGACGGGTAGCGCGAGGCGACCTCGAGCAGCTGCGCCGAGCGCTGGCGCTGCTGCCACAGCGGTGAGCGCCGGCCGGGATCGCGGCGCGGGAGCAGCAGTGCGCGCGCCGCGCACTCGCGGAAGCGGGAGGCGAACAGGGCTGAGCCACCCACCTCGGCGGTGACGATCTGCTCGATCTCGTCGGGCTCGAAGGCGAGCAGCTCGGCACCCGGCGGGTCCTGGTCGGTCTCGGGGATGCGCAGCACGATGCCGTCGTCGGCCGCCATCGCCTGCGCGTCCACGCCGTACCGCTCGCGCAGCCGCGCGTTGATCGCCAGGGCCCACGGCGCGTGCACGGGAGTCCCGTACGGCGAGTGCACCACCAGGCGCCAGTCGCCGAGCTCGTCGCGGAACCGCTCGATCACCAGCTGCCGGTCGTGCGGGACCACGTTGGTGGCCTCGCGCTGCTCGCTCAGCAGGGCGACCAGGTTGGCGGCCGCCCACTCGTCGAGCCCGGCCTCGCGGGCCCGGACGGTGGCGGCTTGCGGGCTCAGCGCGGAGGTCTCGCGGATGAACGCGCCGATCGCCTCGCCGAGCTCGGCCGGACGCCCCAGCGTGTCCCCGGTCCAGAACGGCAACCGACCCGGCTGGCCGGGCGCGGGGGAGACCAGCACCCGGTCGTGGGTGATGTCCTCGATGCGCCAGGTCGTGGTGCCGAGGGTGAAGAGGTCGCCGACGCGCGACTCGTAGACCATCTCCTCGTCGAGCTCGCCCACCCGGCCGCCGCCGCGCCCGCCGGAGGACTCGGCGCCGATGAGGAAGACGCCGAACATGCCGCGGTCCGGGATGGTGCCGCCGCTGGTGACCGAGAGCCGTTGTGCGCCGGGCCGTCCGGTCAGGGTGCCGGTGACCCGGTCCCACACGACGCGGGGACGCAGCTCGGCGAACTCGTCGCTCGGGTACCGCCCGGCGAGCAGGTCGAGCGTCGCGTCGAACGCGCTGCGCGGCAGCCCGGCGAACGAGGCCGTGCGACGGGCCAGGTCGTAGAGCTCGTCGGTCTGCCAGGAGTCCAGGGCTGTGGCCGCGACCACCTGCTGGGCCAGGACGTCGAGCGGGTTGGCCGGGATCCGCAGGGCCTCGATGCCGCCGCTGCGCATCCGTTCGACCGCGACCGCCGTCGGCACGAGATCACCGCGGTGCTTGGGGAACAGCACCCCGCGCGAGGTCTCCCCGACCTGGTGCCCGGCACGACCGACGCGCTGCAGGGCGCTGGCCACCGAGGGCGGCGACTCGATCTGGATCACCAGGTCGACCGCGCCCATGTCGATGCCCAGCTCGAGGCTGCTGGTCGCCACCACGCAGGGCAGCCGGCCGCGCTTGAGGTCGTCCTCGATGACTGCGCGCTGCTCCTTGGAGACCGAGCCGTGGTGCGCGCGAGCGAGGACGGGTGGCGCGCCGGCGGACTGGCCGGACTGGGCCATGAGGTCCGCCGGGGTGCGGTTGCCGCGCGCTCCCGCTGACCCGGCGCTCGTCGTCGAGTTCGCTCCTCCGCTTCGCTCCTCCGCGAGCTCGACGACAACCGCCGGGTCAGCTAGAGCACGTTCTGCGTGGATCTCGTTGAGCCGTGCGGTCAGCCTCTCGGCCAGCCGTCGTGAGTTCGCGAAGACGATCGTCGAGGTGTGCTGCTCGATCAGGTCGACCACGCGCTCCTCGACGTGCGGCCAGATCGAGGCCTGGCGCGGGGAGTCGTCGTCCCCGCCCGAGGACCCGTCGAGCTGGGTCATGTCCTCGACCGGGACGACGACCTTGAGGTCCCACGACTTCTCCGACGGCGGGGCCACGACCTCGACGGGCGCGGCGCCGCCCAGGAAGCGCGCCACCTCCTCGATCGGGCGGACGGTCGCCGAGAGCCCGATGCGCTGGGCCGGCTTGTCGAGCAGGACGTCGAGCCGCTCGAGCGAGAGCGCCAGGTGCGCCCCGCGCTTGGTCCCCGCGACGGCGTGGACCTCGTCGAGGATCACCGTCTCGACCCCGCGCAAGGACTCGCGCGCCTGCGAGGTCAGCATCAGGAAGAGCGACTCGGGGGTGGTGATCAGGATGTCCGGCGGGCTCGTCTGCAACCGCCGCCGGTCGGCCGCCGGGGTGTCGCCGGAGCGGACCCCGACCGCGATCTCGGGGACCTCGGTGCCCAGACGCTCCGCGGTGTGCCGGATGCCGGCCAGCGGTGCACGCAGGTTGCGCTCGACGTCGACGGCGAGCGCCTTGAGCGGGGAGACGTAGAGGACCCGGCAGCGCTTCAGCTTCTCGGCCGGGCGCGGGGTGGTGGCGATCCGGTCGATCGAGGACAGGAAGGCGGCCAGGGTCTTGCCGGAGCCCGTCGGCGCGACCACGAGAGCGTGCCGACCCGCGTCGATCGCCTTCCAGGCGCCCACCTGGGCCGGGGTCGGCGACGCGAAGGCAGCGGTGAACCACGTCCGCGTCGCCTCGCTGAACTGGTCCACCGACCCATCATGTCCCACGGCACGGACAGGTTCCCGGCCTCGCCCGGTGCCCGTGACCGGCTAGGGCGAGGGCGACCACGCACGTCCGCCGTCCGAGGACCGGATCAGCCGGTTGGTCCCGTGGTCGCCGAAGACGCAGACGAGCACGTCCTCGCCGTTCCAGCTCGCGCTGCCGATCTCCTCGCCGGGCTCCAACCCCAGGTCGACCTCGGTACTGGTGCCTGCGGTGAAGAGGCTCGCGCGGCCGCCCTCGTGCACCACCAGGAGCCGGCGGTCCCCGATCCCCTTCACTGCGGTGACCACTCCGTGCGACTGCCCGGCGAGGCTCCAGGTGCCGGCGGTGAGCTCGCGGACCGCCGCGCTCCTCGAGGGCGTCGCCTCGGTGGCGGCACCGCTAGGGCACAGCAGGAAGAGCGAGGACCCGGCCGGCTGGACGTCCGGTTCTCCCGAGCACGGGTCCGCGGTGCTGGTCCAGCTCGTTCCGTCCGTGCTGCGCTCGACCCGCGGGTTCGCCAGCCCCTCGTCGGAGGTCTCGAGGACGACCTGGTCACCCGTCGTCGTGATCCCCGTGACCCCGCTCAGACCGGGTGCGGCCACGCGCGTCCACGCCTGCGTGGCGAGCTCGCTGCGCCACAGCCGGGTCCCGGAGTCCGAGCGGTCCAGCGCCCAGGCGTAGCGGGAGGTCAGCACGACCTCGTAGCCGCGGTCCGAGACGGTGCGACCCGGGCCGGTCGTGACCCGGTCCCAGGTCCGGCCGCCGTCGTGGGTGGCGAGCAGGAGGCGTCCCCAGGCCCAGCCGTCGCCGTCGGGGTCCATGACGACGCGCTCGACCGGCCCGAACATGGGGTCGGGCCGTCCGCCGTACGCCTCGGCGCCGAAGTCGTGCAGCCGCTGCCAGCCGCCCGCCGACCTGGTCTCCCGCCAGACCGTGGAGCACGCGACGCAGCCGACGTTGGTCGTCAGCCGGTACACCGCGCCAGGCGCGGCTGCGGAGACGTCGATGACGCCCCGTGCGGCATCGCGCGGTAGGGCCGGCAGGGTCGGTTCGGGCGCGGGGTCCGGGCCTTGGGACGCCTGCCTGCCACCGGTGAGGGCCACGGTCGAGGCGATCGCGCCGGCGACGACGACAGCGGTCGCCGCGGCCAGCGCGGCGGCCCGCCTGCGGTGACGCCGTACGGCGCCCCGCTTCACCTCCGCGAGCACCTGGTCGGTCTCCCTGGTCGCCGGCGCGGTGCGCAACCCGGCGCGCAGCCGGTCCTCGAAGTCGTTCACGACTCCTCCTGGGTGGTCTCGAGAAGGGTGCGCAGCCGGGTCATCGCCAGGCTCGACTGGCTCTTCACGGTGCCGATCGAGCACCCGAGGACCTGCGCGGTCCGTGCCTCGGTGAGGTCCTCGTAGTAGCGCAGCGCGATCACGGCACGCTGGCGCGCCGGCAGCCGGCGCAGGGCGGCGAGGAGCGCCTCGTCGCGCTCGGGATCGCGGTACGTCCCGACCGGGACCTCGTCGGTGACCCGCTCGCGACCGAGCTTGCGCCACACCGAGATGCTCCGGTTGACCATGGTGCGCCGCACGTAGCCCTCCGGGTCGTCGCTGGTGATCCGCGACCAGCGCAGCAGGCTGCGCTCCAGGGCGTCCTGCACCAGGTCGGCTGCGGCGTGCTCGCTGCCGGTCAGCACGTACCCGAACCGCAGCAGGTGCTGGAGCCGGGCGCGCACGAAGGCCTCGAAGCCACCGTCGTCCTCGGCAGGTCCCACGGCTCCGACCTGCCTTCCCGGATGCAGTGCTGGGTTCATGGAGGTCTCCATCCTCTTCCGTCGAACCGAGGACGCGCGAGCACCCCAAAAGGTTGTGCTCGGAGCCGAACCCGGGAGAAGGACCCCACTCTTTCGGCAGGAAGGCCGCACTCGGATGGCGGAACGGGCCCGCTCGACCTGGCGTGACGCACGTCTCTCGAGCAAATTAAGTTCATCAAAAAAACAAACTCAATCGTTTGTGTATAGTTTAAGCCCGGACGAGTTCGGGCTGGTCCTTCCTGCACCCTGCGGTGACCGACGCGGGGTGCGCTGACCACAAGGACCCTGCATGTCACCCGCGACGACGCTGCGAGAGGTGGACGACCTCGAGGACGCCCCCCGGCGGATCGCCGCGCGGCACTCCACCCAGGACGTCGTGTTCACCCAGTCCGTGCGCGGCACGGGCCTGCTGGTGCTCGGCATCGTGTCCTCGATCGGCATCTTCCTCGGCCTCCAGGCAAGGCCCACGTTCCAGGCCTACGGCTGGTCGTTCTTCACCGAGCACCGGTGGCTGCCGAGCCAGGACGTCATCGGGATCGCCTCGGTGCTCGTCGGCACGGTCGAGGTCGCGGCCGTCGCGCTGGCGATCGCGTTCCCGCTCTCCTTGCTCTCGGCGCTGTTCATCACCGACTGGGCACCGCCGCGCCTGCGGCCCGTGCTGGTCCGGTTGATCGACCTGATGGCAGCGGTTCCCGGCATCGTCTTCGGCCTCTGGGTGCTGCTCTTCATCCAGCCGCACGCCACCCACGTCGCGCACTGGATCAGCACCTACTTCGGCTGGATCCCGCTCTTCAAGGTGCACACCGACGTGCACTACCCGATCTGGAACCAGGCGCCGGGCTACCCGTCGTACGAGGGCTCGGTCTTCATCGCGGCCATCGCGGTGGCGATGATGATCTTCCCGATGGCCACCTCGGTGATGCGCGAGGTGTTCTCCGAGGCGCCGGCCGGGGAGAAGGAGGCCGCGCTCGCGCTCGGCGCCACCCGCTGGTCGGTGGTCCGCACGGTCGTGATCCCGTTCGGCCGCAGCGGCATCATCGGCGGCACCATGCTGGCTCTGGGCCGTGCGCTGGGCGAGACGATCTCGGTGCTCCTGATCATCTCCCAGGCCTTCAAGATCAAGATCAACATCCTCGAGTCCGGTACCTCGACGATCTCGGCCCTGATCGCCAGCCAGTACAAGGAGGCCTCGCCCTCCCAGCTCGCGGCCCTGCTCACCGCGGGCTTCGTGCTGTTCCTGATGACCCTGCTGGTCAACACGCTTGCCGCGACGATCGTCGCCCGCGGCCGCAGCGGAGCGGGGACCGAGCTGTGATCACCCCACCCGAGTGCTCGCTTCGCTCCGCTGCGAACGGGGACCCCGAATGACCGCCGTGCTCGAACCCCTCGAGGAACCGCTGGAGGAGCTGCACGCTCCCCTCGAGGAACCACCCGCCGAGGTGCTGCGCCGTACCCGGCCGCGCACCAACGAGGACGACCTGACCCTCCTCGGCGCGGTCGGCGGGGCGTTGGCGACCACCTGGATCCTCTACGAGCAGGTCCTCCCGTTCTCGGGCGCGCTCGGCTTCTTCGTCTGCTGGTACGTCGCCTTCCTGCTCTTCTACTGCGGGATCACCGCGATCTACCGCCCCTGGGTCGTGGTCGTCGACCGGTTCATGACCTCGCTGGTCGTCGCTGCTCCGAGCGTCGTCGCCCTGGCGCTGGCGAGCACGGTCGTGGTCACCGTCGGCAAGGGCATGTCCGCACTGGCGCACGCGAACTTCTTCACCCACGACATGGCCGGTGTCCGCCCGAGCGACGCCTACACCTCGGGTGGGGCGCTCGCCGCGATCGTCGGCACGCTGATCGAGGTCGCCATCGCGGTCGCGATCGCGTTGCCGCTCGGTGTCGTCACCGCGATCTACATGGCGGAGATCGGGGGCCGCGGCGCGCGTGTGGTGCGCACGGTGGTGGAGGCCATGACGGCGCTGCCCTCGATCGTGGCCGGACTGTTCATCTACACCGTCCTGATCGTCAACGCGGGCTTCCAGCAGAGCGGCTTCGCGGCCGCGCTGGCGCTGGCGGTGATGGGGTTGCCGATCATGGCCCGGGCCAGCGACGTCGTCCTGCGCGTGGTGCCCGGCGGCCTGCGGGAGGCGTCGTACGCGCTGGGCGCCGGCAGGTTCGAGACCATCTGGCGCGTCGTCCTGCCGACCGCGCGTCCCGGCCTGGCGACCGCGCTGATCCTCGGCATCGCCCGGATGGTCGGCGAGACCTCCCCGGTGCTGCTCACCTCGGGCGCCTCGACGTACGTGAACTGGGACCCGTTCCACAACCCGATGAACTCCCTGCCCCTCTACATCTACACCGCCGTGAGCTCGGGCGAGCCCCGGTTCGAGGTGCGCGGGTACGCCGCCGCGGTCGTGCTGCTCACGATCGTGCTCGCGCTGTTCCTGCTCGCCCGCCTGGTCGCCCGTGGAAGGAAGTCCTGATGAAGGTCCGTACGTCGAGGAAGATCGTGCTCGCGGCGGTGGTCGTGCTGGTCGCGCTGGGCCTCCAGCCGGGCGCCGAGGCGAAGTCGAGCCACGTCCTGATCAACGGCTCCGGGTCCAGCTGGGCCGCCAACGCCATCAACCAGTGGGTCGCCGACGTCGCCCCCGGACTCCAGGTCGTCTTCACTGCGAACGGCGCCGCGCAGGGTCGCAAGGACTTCGCCAACAACACCAACGACTTCGGCGTCTCCGACGTCGCGTTCGGCCAGAAGGAGCCCAACGGCTCGGTGGAGAGCAAGCCCGACCGCCCCTACGCCTACCTCCCGATCGCCGCCGGCGGTACGTCGCTGCCCTACCACGTCGAGGTCGCCGGGAAGATGGTGCGCAACATCCGGCTCTCGGGTGAGACGGTCGCGAAGATCTTCACCAACCAGATCACCAACTGGAACGACGCCGCGATCACCAAGGACAACAACGGGCACGCGCTGCCCTCGATCCCGATCATCCCGGTCGTGCACTCCGAGGGCGCCGGTGTCACCAACCAGTTCACCCGCTGGATGGACAAGATGTACCCCTCGATCTGGCGGGCCTGCAACGGCGCCGCCGGGCAGACGCAGTACTACCCGCTGAACTGCGGCAAGGACTCCGGGCCGATGAAGGCGCAGTCGGGCTCCGACGGGGTCATGAACTTCATCAAGAACAAGGGCGCGAACGGCTCGATCGGGATGGAGGAGTACTCCTACCCGCTGCTCTCGAACTTCCCGGCGGTCAAGCTGCTCAACAAGGCCGGTTACTACACGCTGCCGACCCAGTACAACGTCGCGGTGGCGCTGACCCGGGCGATCATCAACAACGACCCGAGCTCACCGGACTACCTGACCCAGAACCTCGACAACGTCTACACCAACCCGGACAAGCGCACCTACGAGCTGTCGTCCTACGTCTACGCGATCATCCCGACCGGGACGTCGCCGGCCGAGAAGCGAGAGACCACGGCGAAGCGGCAGACCATCGCCGACTTCCTCTACTACTCGATCTGCCAGGGCCAGTCGGAGATCGGTCGGATCGGCTACTCCTCGCTGCCGATCAACCTGGTCACCGCCGGCTTCAGCCAGATCGCCAAGCTCAGGACCGCCGACCCGGGGGTCAACCTGACCAACCGCAACGTCAGCACCTGCCACAACCCGACGTTCATCGCCGGCAAGCCCAAGGTGAACCACCTCGCCCAGATCGCGCCGCAGCCGCCTGCGTGCGACAAGATCGGTGCGGGCCCGTGCCTGGCCGGTCAGGGCGCCTACAACGGCAGCAATCCCTCGGATGCTGCCAATGCCGCCGCGGGCGGCGGTTCGGGCGACGACGCGGGCACGGGACCCGGTGCCGGTGCAGGTGGCACCGCCCCACCGGTCGCCACCGGTGGTGGTGACCCCAGCCTCGGGCTCGGCGCCACGACCGGCAACGGCAGCGACGCGGCCCAGGCCGGAGCGGTCGTGCCCACGACCTTGGCCGCCGAGGCCGACTCCGGTCCGTCCTCGCTGCTGACCATCGTCCTGGTCGGCCTGCTCCTGCTCGTCGTCGCGGTGCCGGCCGGCATCGGAGGGCTCGTCGTGCGACGGCGCGGGGGAGTGTCGTGAACCGCGTCGCGCGGATCGCCGCGGCGATCGGCGTCGTGTGCCTCGCGCTCGGTGTCCTCGTGATGCAGTCACCGGCTCCCGCGGCGGAGAATCCACGGGCCACGACCGTGACCCGGCTCGCCTCGGGGACGAGCTCGGTCGCGAAGACCAGGACCGTCCAGCGCACCGAGTTCGCCGCCGACGGGTCGACGAGCCCCGTCGACACCCGCAACATCAAGATGGCGGTCTCCGCGACGACCAACCTGCGGGGGCGCCAGGAGCTCGACGTCACCTGGAGCGGTGCCCACCCCACCGGCGGCCTGGCCGCCGACGTGAACTCGGCGGCCGGCATCAACGAGGAGTACCCGTTCGTGCTGCTGGAGTGCCGCGGCGTCGACTCCACGAGCGCTGCGGCCTCGAAGCGGATCAGCCCGGAGACCTGCTGGACCCAGACCTGGGCGGAGCGCTTCAACGCCAACCTCAACACTGCCGAGCCGGCGTGGCGCTCGGACGCCTACGAGACGCCGGCCAACCGTGCCCAGTACGTCGACCGCCCGACCTCGACCTCGGTGCTCTCGGGCTGCACGCGGAAGGCCGCCGCCGAGCGGTGGATCCCGATGGTCTCGGAGTCCGGGAAGACCTATCCCGGCGGCAACCTGGGCTGCGCCGGCCAAGCGCCGGAGTCCTCGAACGTCAACAGCTCCGGGCTGCCCAGCAACGCGACGTACGGCATCACCGGCACCGACGGCAAGGGGAGTGCTCAGTTCAGCGCCTGGACCGAGGACGAGAACGCCACCCTCGGTTGCAGCGCGACGGTGCCGTGCGCCCTGGTCGCGGTCCCCGTCATGGGCATCAGCTGCGACCCGTACGGGAGCCGGCTGCCCGAGTCCGACCGCCCGGACGCGGACACGGCGGCCGAGGCTGCCTCGCGCTGCGAGGCCGCAGACAGCTACACCCCGGGTCAGGTCGCCGTGGCCGGCTCGCAGGCGAACCTCGCCACCTCGGGCGCGCTGTGGTGGTCGGCCTCGAACTGGCGCAACCGGATCACCGTGCCGCTCACCTTCGCCGTCTCGGCCAACGTCTGCTCGGTGGTGTCGAAGAAGCAGCCCACCGCGATCTACGGCTCCATGCTGCTCAACGAGCTGACCGCGCAGTGGCGCCCGAAGTTCTGCACCGACAAGGCGCTCTCGCCGTTCGTGCACGTGCAGACCGCCGACAGCTCGGCGCGCACCCTGCTCGGCCTCGGCAACATCGATGCCGCGTTCTCGAGCCGTCCACCCGACCTGCCCTACCAGACGCCGACGGTGCAGGCGCCGGTCGCGGTGACCGGCTTCGCGATCAGCTACGTCATCGACGGGACCGACGGGCAGCCGTACACGAAGCTCCGGCTCGACCCACGCCTGCTCGCCAAGCTGCTCAGCCAGTCCTACCCGGCGAACTCGATCGGCAAGGGCTCGGACCCTGCGATCGCGGGCAACCCGGTGAACATCACCCAGGACCCGGAGTTCCAGGCACTGAACCCGGGCCTGCCGAGGTACACCGCGAAGGAGGCGGCCGCGACGTTGCTCTCGTTGTCCTCCGACACCGACATGGTCTACGCGCTGACCAGCTACCTCAACGCCGACCCGGACGCGCGCAAGTTCCTCGACGGCACCACCGACCCGTGGGGGATGGTCGTGAACCCGGCCTACAGGGGGATCGCGCTGCCGGCGTACTCGTGGCCGCTGAACGACACCAACGACGCCAGCCAGGAGTACATCCAGGGCGGGAACAACCCGTGCTACTCCAGCAGCCCGAGCCCGTACCTCTCCCTGATCGCCAACCCCGTGGGATTCGTCTCGGCCGTGGTGCTGAACATGCAGTACGCGATCTCGAACGTGAACACCGAGTGCCCCAACGGCGACCGCAACGACCCCTCCACGCTCAAGCTCCAGATCCAGGGACGTCAGCAACCGGGTTCGCGCTTCGTCCTCGGTGTCGTCCCGCTGAGCACCATCTCGCGCTACAATCTCGACGCCGCCGCGCTGCAGTCCGGCCCGGCGAGCGGGAAGACCTTCGTCGCCCCGGACGACGCCGGGCTGAAGGCGGCGGCCGCTCAGCTCACCGCCGACAAGGACGCGAAGACCTGGACGGTCGACTACGACGCCTACCGCTCGACCGCGGGCGCGAAGGCCTACCCCGGAACGATGCCGGTCTTCGCCGACGTCCCGACCAAGGGCCTGGCCAAGGCCGACGCCGCGAGCCTGGCCTCCTTCCTCACCTACGCCGCCGGGGCCGGCCAGGACCCGGGGCTGCTCAACGGCCAGCTGCCGCCGGGCTACCTGCCGCTGACCAAGGCCGACGGCCTGGGCGACCTCGCCGCTTACACCGCGCGCGCCGCGTCGGCAGTCCGGTCGCAGAAGGGCTTCGTGCCCGCGCTCGACCCGGCCGACGACGCCGGCACCACGGTGCCCGGGGGTAGTCCCGCGGGTGGCGGCGGCAGCGGATCGCTGCCGACCTCGGTCGACGGGCCCACTCCCAGCGCAGCGACGCCGCCGGGAGCGAGCCTCACACCGTCGATCGCGACGGCCTTCAGGACCCCCGGGATGCACTCACGGCTCGGCTCGTTCGGCCTCCCGCTGGTGCTCTTCGGCGCCCTCGCCCTCGGCCTGGCCGGGCTCCTGATGCGGTGGAGCAACGTGCTCGTGCCGATCGCCGTCGAGGCGGCTGGCCGAGCACGCACGGCCCGGGGCAAGAGGGCCGCCCGATGACCGCGACGCTCGAGGAACGACCCCCGCAGCCACCGCGGACGGTCGTGCGCACGGCGCCGGCGTCCGCCGAGCGCCCGCCGGCTCGGCGTACGTCTGCCGACGTCCGGCTCGCGGTGTCGCGGGTGCTGATCGTCGTGGCACTCCTCGGCGGCTGGTCGCTGGCCTACCTCACGCTGCTCAGCGGGTTCTCGGCCAGCCACGACCAGCACGCGCTCTACCAGCGCTTCCGGACCGAGCTGGCCGACGGCACCGCGCCGGTCGGCGAGCCGATCGCGACCGGGGCCCCGGTCGCGGTGCTCTCGATCCCGCGCGCCGGCGTGAAGGGCCTGGTCGTCGTGGAGGGCACGGGCACCAGCGAGCTGCAGCACGGGCCCGGCCACTACCGCGGCTCGGTGCTGCCCGGCCAGCACGGCACCAGCCTGGTGCTGGGTCGAGCCCTGTCCTTCGGCGGACCGTTCGCCCACCTCGACCGGCTCCGCGTCGGGGACCCGATCACCGTCACCACGGCCCAGGGCACCTTCACCTACGCGGTCCAGGGGGCTCGCCGGAAGGGCGATCCCGTGCCGGCCGCCCCGGCGGCGACCGATGGTCGTCTCACCCTGGTCACCGCGGTCGGGTCGGGCCCGTTCTCGCGGTTGTCCCCGTCCCGTGCGGTGTTCGTCGACGCGACGCTGACCGGCAAGGCCGTGGTGGGCGGAGCGGTCGGGACGACGGTCGCCACCGAGAGGCCCATGAGCACCCACGTGGGCTCCGGCACGCTCGCCCTCCTCGCGCTGACGCTCCAGCTGCTGGTCCTGACCCTGCTCGCCGGCGCCTGGCTGCGGCACCGGTGGTCACCGCTGGGGGCGTGGATCGTGGCGACACCGATGGTTCTCGGGTCGCTCTGGGCGGTGTCCTCACTGGCCTCCCGGATGCTCCCGAACCTGTTCTGAGGGACGCCGTCGGTGTGGGCCACGACACGTTCTCGGATCATTCCGATTAAGTTGACAAGTTTACTCAACAATGGTGAGATTCGTGCACAGTGCGAGCAAGGCATGGGGCGGTTCGGGCCGTCGCTCGCCGGTGCGCATCCACCGCGCGCCCGCGCGCCGTTCCCCGACCACGCAGTAGTCGCAACCCGAAAGGCAGAACCCATGTCGCACAGGCGGATCGCCGCAGGCGCCTCGTTGATCGCAGCCGCGCTGGCCGGCGGACTCCTCGTCACCCAGCTCCCCGCCAACGCTGACGGCGCACCCCGCGTCGACGACGTCGTGGGTGTCGGGTCCGACGTGATGCAGAGCGCCCTCAACTTCCTCGCCGACGGTTCGACCTCGAACCCGGGGTACAACGCAGCCGGCAACCGCAACCGCGTCTTCAGCTTCGACGCCAGCGGTGACGCCAACGGCCGCAAGTCCGGCACCGACCCGGCTCTGAGCGCTGACGGCCACACCTCGACCGCGCTGAACCCGACCTTCATCCTGCGCGCCGGCACCTCGCCGGTGCAGCGCCCGAACGGCGGCGGCGTCGGCCTGGCGGCCCTGCTGGCCGACGGCTCGGCCAACCGGGTCAGCTTCGCGCGCAGCCCCAACCTGCCGACCGCCGCCCAGCAGGCGCAGGCCCAGCAGTCGGTGGCCAGCGGCGGCCTGGGCACGCCGCTGCACTCGGTGCAGATCGCCACCGACGTCGACTACATCGCCACCGCGACGACCACCAACGCGCCCTCGAACCTGTCGGCCACGGACCTGACGAACATCTACAACGGCACCTACACCACCTGGGGCCAGATCCCGGGCTACAGCGGCCCGGCGCCCTCGGCGACCATCAAGGCACTGATCCCGCAGACCGGTGCGGGCATGCGCACGATCTTCCTCAACGGCCTCAAGGCGGGCAACGGCGGCACGACGGTCACCGTCGCGGCCAGCGTCACCCAGGTCCAGCAGAACGACCCGACCGCGATCACGAGCCTCCCGGCCGCTGACCAGCCGAACGCGATCGTCCCGTTCCCGCTGGGCCGCTTCAACCTGCTGGGCAGCGGCTACTTCCGCAACCCCGACCAGGTCTACTCGCAGGCCAACCCGCCCGCAGCGCTGAGCACCACGGGTCTGAAGCTCCAGAACGGCGCGTCGGCCTGGTCGGTCACGTTCCCGTACTTCGTCATCTTCCGCGACTCGGCGCTCGACCTCGGTCCGTGGCAGCCGGGCGGCACCCTGAACTGGGCGCAGACGCTGTTCAGCGACGCCGGCGGTCCGGCTCCGTTCGTGAACACGGCCCCCGGCAAGGCGCTGCTCAGCGACGCCGGTGTCACCCCGGCGTACGACGACCGCGGCAGCGCGACCAGCGGCTGACCCGGCCCGTACGCCGCACCCGACCACTCCTGACCGCACCCGACCACGCGAGGACACCATGAGCCAGACCATCACCGAGCCCCGGGCAGTGCCGGGTGCCGCACGGCCCACCGGCCGCCGGCGCACCGTCCTGCTGGGCGCGGGCGCGGTGCTGGTGCTGGCCGTGGTGGTCCTCGTGTGGGTGCTGCGGAGCGGAGGCGAGGACACCGTTCCCTACCGGGACGCCAGCTCCACGGGGTCGCTCACGCTGTGCGGGGCCGACGGCAGGCCCGTCACCTCGGGCTCGACCTCGACGGCCCCGTTCGTCGTCCGCGCCGTCGGCGCGAGCGCCGCACCGGGTGCGTTCGCCGGCGCCGGTCGCAGCGCGACGCTCTACGCCTTCCAGCCCCGGCAGGGGACGGACTCCCAGGAGTGGAGCGGCCAGCTGCTGACGGCGGCATCCGACTACACCAGCACCGCCCACCCGATGGCGCAGGCAACCGGGCAGGACGTCGCGCTGAAGAGCTTCCTGACCGCCTTCCCGCCGCGGTGGGACGGGTTCGTCCAGCTCCGGCTCTACCTGTCCTCGCCGCAGACCGGCGAGGGCGCCACCTACGACAGCGTCTCGATCAAGGTCGACGGCGGCAGCTGGAAGGTCGTCGGCCCGGCCGGCACAGCCGGCTGCACCGACGGCAGCGCGACCTCGCACGAGACCACCGCCGGCTCCGGCCACTGACTTCCACGCAGACGAGAGGCACACCCGTGACGACCTTCAGAACCGGCCGACCCCGACGCATCCGCGTCGTAGCCGCAGCGCTGGTCCTGGCGACCGCGGCCACCACCGGCCTGGTCCTCGCCCAGGGCGCGAGCGCCGCCGACCCCTCGGTGCCCCCGTGGCAGACCGGCACGGGGACCGGCTTCGCGAAGTCCGACCCGCACGCGGTCGGCACGCTGTCCTTCTACAACGCCTCCGGCCAGCAGGTCTTCGGCGGCAGCACGACCTCGGCCTCCGGGCTGGCGGCCTACGTGCAGGCCTCCGGTGTGATCCGCGCCGGCGACACCAGGGCGGCGCTCTACGCCTACACCCCGAGCTCCGGCTCGTACGTCGGCTCCTGGTCGGGCGGCCTGCTCACCGCAGCCGTCGCGTTCCCCGCGACCCCGCCGGGATCGGTCAGCGCCACGTTGCCGGTCTACCCGGGGACCGCCGGTGACACCAAGCTCTCCGACTTCATCGCCGCCTACCCCGAGACCGACGCGGCCAGTGGCTACTCCGGGGTCTACGAGATCCGGTTGCGCACCTCCAAGCCGGGCGGCGAGACGGCCTCGGACGACTACGCGGTCGCCGACATCCAGGTCACCGGAACCACCTGGCAGGTCTTCGGAAGCAAGGTCGACGCCACCGGCATCACCGCCACGGTGCCGACCACGGCCGCCTACGGAGCCGGCTTCGACGTCCCCGTCACCCTCACCGGTGGCGGCGCGACCCCGACCGGCACGGTGACCCTCAAGGAGGGCGCGACCGCGATCGGTGCGGCCGTCCCGCTGAGCTCCGGCGCTGCGACCATCCACGTGGCGGGTGCTGCCCTGAGCGGCGGCAGCCACTCCCTGACGGTGTCCTACAGCGGTGACACCACCTACAACTCAGGCGCCTCGACCGCCAGCCCGATCACGATCACCAAGGTCGGCTCGAGCGTCACCTCGGTGGTGCCCGCCAAGGCGACCTACGGCACGGCGTACAAGGTGACCGCGACGGTGACCGGCCCCGCGGGCACCACCGCGACGGGGACGGCGACCCTGGCGAGCGGGACCACCACCATCTCCACGGTGGCGCTCGCAGCAGGCAAGGCGACCTTCACGGTGCCCGGCACCAAGCTCGCTCCCGGGTCCCGGCCGTTCGTGGTGACCTACAACGGCTCGTCCTCGCTGGAGACGAGCAGCTCGGTGTCGCACAGCACCGTCGTCGGCAGAGCCGTCGGCCACGCGGTCAACGCGGTCTCGCCGAAGACGATCAGCCACACGAAGGCGGCGCGGCTGACCGTGAAGGTGACCGCCACCGGCGTGGTCGGTCCGACCGGCGTGATCTCGATCTACGACGGCACCCGCCTGATCAAGAGGGTCACCCTGACCGCGGCCCGCAAGGGCGTGGTCGTGGTGGTCCTGCCGAAGCTGAGGAAGGGCAAGCACGTCCTGCACGCCGTGTACGGCGGATCGGCGCTCGTCTCGCCCGCCGCTGCGGCCAAGGTGACGCTGAAGTCCACCTAGACGGGCCGCCTGGACAGGCCACCGAGACAGGCCACCGAGACCCGACCAGACCATCACCCTGAGCTGACCAGCAGGAGGATCCATGACCACCGAAGTGCTCGACATCCCGCCCGGCGCCGTCCAGGCGCACCCGGACACCGCGCTGCACCCGCACGTGGCCGGCTCCGGACCGGCCGGGCTCGAGGCTGACCGGGTCTCGGCGTGGTTCGGCCAGCGCAAGGTGCTCGACCGGGTCTCGCTCTCGATGGAGGCCGGCCGGGTGACCGCCCTGATCGGCCCCTCGGGCTGCGGGAAGTCGACCTTCCTGCGGATCCTCAACCGGATGCACGAGCTGGTCCCGTCGGCCGCACTGGCCGGCGAGGTGCGCCTGGACGGGGTGGACATCTACGACCCGGAGCGACGCCTGACCGATGCGCGCCGCGAGATCGGGATGGTCTTCCAGAAACCCAACCCGTTCCCGGCGATGTCGATCGAGGAGAACGTGCTCGCCGGGCTCACCATCACCGGCATCCGGATCGGGAAGGCCGAGAAGGAGGCCCTGGTCGAGGAGAGCCTGGTCCGCGCCGGCCTGTGGAACGAGGTCAAGGACCGGCTGCGGACACCCGGCTCGACCCTGTCCGGTGGCCAGCAGCAGCGGTTGTGCATCGCCCGCTCGCTCGCCGTGCGGCCGCGGGTCCTGCTGATGGACGAGCCCTGCTCCGCACTCGACCCGAGCTCGACCCGGGTGGTGGAGGAGACCATCGGTGAGATCTCGCGCGACGTCACCATCGTGATCGTGACCCACAACATGCAGCAGGCCGCCCGGGTCTCCCAGCAGTGCGCCTTCTTCCTCGCCGAGAACGGCGCCCCCGGCGTCATCGTCGAGCACGGCAGCACCGAGGCGATGTTCGGCGATCCGCGCGACCCCCGCACGGCGGACTACGTGCACGGCCGGTTCGGCTGACCCCGATCTCCTCGCGGCCGGCGTCCGACCTGGTCAGCCGGACACCGGCCGCGGGGTCCTTCCACCTACTACGCTCGCCTGCGTGAAGCAGCCGGAGTGGTTCGCACAGCTCGATGGCTGGCGGCGCGAGGCCGTCGTCTGGGGCGCGGTCGCTGCTGCCACGATCGCGCTGGGCGCGGTGATCGGTACCGCCATCTCGACGAACCCGCCGCGCTCGCACGAGGTGGTGGTCTCGCACTTCGACACCCTGGTGCCCGGTGACGTGGAGCTGGTCAAGGCCGCCTCCCCGAAGGTCCTCGACGACCCGGTGGGGATCGGATTCAAGAGCGCGGGGATCGCGGTCACCGCGGCCTCGCAGGTGGACTCGGTCACGGTCAGGGAGGGCGACCGGCGTGCGCCGGAGGGAAGCAACCTGATCGCGTTCACCGTCGGCGACTGGACCTGCGAGGACCAGCCCTGCGCGCACTGGCAGAGCCTCGGGCCGCGCATCTCGCTCGACGGCGAGAGCCAGGCGCTGCCCGACGGCGGCAAGACCTTCGTCGTGGTGGTCCCGCCCGGGACCGAGGCGGTCGACCTCGTCGTCTCGGCCGACGGGTTCACCCAGTCGGTCTCCCTGCTCGACCACACCCACGGCTCGGACACGATCGAGCTGCTGGCGCGTCCGGCGTTCGCCAAGAAGGTCACCCTCGCGCGGACCTTCCAGATCACCGAGCAGACCAGCATCCCGCTCGACGACGGGCTCGGTGGGACGTCCTCGCAGTTCGTCCGGCAGGTCACCGTCGACTACGCGCAGGCCCGGTTCTTCCTCGGCTCCCAGCGGCCCTCGGACCCGGGCAAGGAGTTCCTGGTGATCAACACCTACTACTCCTTCCCCGGCAGGCAGGGCTCCTTCATCCTGACTCCCGGCGAGGTCACCTTCGTCGACAAGGCCGGCCGCCACTACCCCCCGCGCGACCTCGACCCGTCGCCGACCAACGGCCTGCTCGGCTTCGAGGTCCCGGCGACGGTGCGCTCGGGCACGCTGGTCGTCGGCGGCGGCACGACGACCAAGACGGCCTCCAACGGCACGTCGTACACCTCGACGCTCAGCGTGCGCCGGGTGCCGATCGCGCTGGGATCCTGAGAGCGTCTGCTCAGAGCATCTTCTGGTAGATGCCGACGTCGATCATCCGCTCCATCTTGTCGCCCACCTCGCGCATCGTGCCGGCGAGCTCGAAGCCGGCGTTCTCGTGCAGCGCGACACTGGCCTTGTTCGGCAGCGCGATCAGCGCCAGCGCGGTGTGGAAGCCGGCCTCGACCAGGCGCGGCAGCAGCGCGTCGTACAGCCGGGCGCCGAGGCCCTCGCCGCGGGCCGCGCGGTGCAGGTAGACCGAGACCTCGCGGGTGCGGTGGTACGCGGGCCGGTCGCGGAAGGGCGAGGCGTAGGCGAAGCCGAGCACCTGGCCGCCGTCCACGGCGACGAGGAACGGGTCGCCGGTCCCGAGCTTGTGCGCCCAGACCTCGGCGGGCCGCTCTTCGGTCTCGAAGGTCGAGTAGGCGTGGAGCGACTCGTAGGTATAGATCTCGGCGACGTACGGCAGGTCGGCCTCCGTCGCCTCGCGGATGGTGATGCCCATGGTGCGAATAATCCCACCGGGGGCGTCGGTGACCTGCGGCAGACTGTCGCTCGTGGGCAACGGCGAGACGATCGAACCTGACACCAAGGACTGGACCTGGGTCCTCGAGCAGCGCTGCCCCGAGTGCGGGTTCGACCCGTCGGCCGTCGAGGTCGGCGCACTGCCCGGGCTGGTCCACGACAACACCCGGGGCTGGTACGGCGCGCTCGACGGTGCCGGGGCGACCGAGCGCCCCGACCCGGCCACGTGGTCGCGCCTGGAGTACGCCTGCCACGTCCGCGACGTGCACGTGCTCTTCGCCGAGCGGGTCCGGCTGATGCTGGACCAGGACGACCCGCAGTTCGCCAACTGGGACCAGGACGTCACCGCCGTCGAATCCCGGTACTCCGAGCAGGACCCTGCCGTGGTCTCGGTCGAGCTGGTCGAGGCCGCCGCCGAGATGGCCGCGCTGCTCTCCGGGGTGCGCGAGGACCAGTGGGACCGCGTCGGCCGGCGCAGCAACGGCTCGGTTTTCACCGTGGCGACCCTGGCCTCCTACTACCTCCACGACGTCGTGCACCACCTGCACGACATCGGCCGATGAGGCACACCGAGCTCTGGGCGCGGATGGAGCAGGCGCTCGGTCCGGCGTACGCGCACACCTGGGCCTCGATGTTCGTGATCGCCGACCTCGGCGGACGCACCGCGCAGGAGGCGCTGGACGCCGGCGTCCCGGCCAAGGAGGTCTGGCGCGCGGTGTGGTCGGTCCTCGAGCTGCCGGCCAAGGACCGCTGATGACCGTGCCGGGGGAGCCCCCGGAGGGGACCGGGGGAGACGTCCGCGAGACCGCGCAGCGCCGGACCGTGCGCACCCTGGTCGGCGCGCAGGCATTCGGCGCGCTGGGCATCACCATCGGGATCGCGACCGCATCGCTGCTGGCCAAGGACCTCTCGGGCTCCGACGAGCTCGCCGGGACCGCGCAGACCGCCCAGGTGCTCGGTGCCGCCGGCGCGTCGTGGCTGCTCGCCCGGCTGATGGCCGCGCGCGGTCGACGCGTCGGGCTCGTGGTCGGCTACCTGCTGGGCGCCTGCGGCGCGACGGTCTCGGTGCTCGCCGGTGTGACCCGGTCGATGCCGCTGCTGCTCCTGGGCGCGACGCTGCTCGGCTCGACGTCCTCGGCCAACTACGCCTCGCGGTACGCCGCCACCGACCTGGCCGCGCCGCAGGGTCGCGGGCGCGCGCTCTCGGTGGTGGTGTGGGCCACGACGATCGGTGCGGTGCTCGGGCCGAACCTGACCGGCCCCGCGGCCGACCTCGCCGACGGACTCGGCATCCCGCGGCTGACCGGACCGTTCGTGCTGGGCGCCGTCGGGATGGTCGTGGCAGCGGTCGTGATCGGCGTACGGATGCGTCCCGACCCGCTGCTGCTCGCGCGTTCGCTGCACGTGCCGTCCGGGACCGGCCCGGTCGCCGCGGTGCCGTCGCTGCGCGAGGTGCTGGCCGAGCGCCCGGTCATCGTGGCCGCGATGGCAGGGCTGGCAGCCGCGCACGCGGTGATGATCTCGGTGATGGTGATGACGCCGCTGCACATGGAGCACGGCGGGGCGGCGCTGAAGATCATCGGCGTCGTGATCAGCGTGCACGTGCTCGGGATGTTCGGGTTCGCTCCGCTGATGGGCCTGGCCGTCGACCGCTTCGGCGCCCCGGTGGTGCTCGCGCTCGGCGCGGCCGTGCTGCTCGGCGCCCTCGCCTTCTGCGCTATGTCACCGGACGGGATGTCGCAGCAGATCTTCGGCGGGCTGTTCCTGCTCGGCCTCGGGTGGTCGATGTCGACCGTCGCCGCCTCGACCCTGGTCGCCGAGCAGGCGCCGCTGGCAGCGTTGACCCAGGTCCAGGGCACCGCGGACCTGGTGATGAGCCTGGCTGCCGCGCTGGGCGGCGGCGTCTCCGGGGTGATCGTGGGGGAGTACGGCTTCTCCACCCTCGCCGGGTTCGCCTCGCTGTTCGCGCTCGTCGCCCTCCTCGCCGCCCTGTACGCCGCCCGCCTGCTGCGCGGCCCGGTGCTGCCGGCCTGAGGGTCCAGGGGCCAGGGGCACTCAGGTTCAGTCAGGTCCGGTTCAGGATGCCCGGGCGAACCTGGGAGCCATGCGCAGGTACCTGCGGATCGCGGTCCCGGTCGCGGCGGCTGCCGCCGTGCTCGGATGGCTGCCGTTCCTCGGGCGTGCCACGGCCTCGGACGAGGGTGGCTACATGATCGTCGGGTCCCAGTGGGGCCACGGCTCCTCGCTGTACGGCAGCTACTGGGTCGACCGTCCGCCGCTGCTGATCCTGCTGCACGGTCTCGCGGCCGCGCTGGGCGGCACCGTCGCGCTGCGGGTGATCGGCATCCTGGGCGTGGTCGTCGCCGTCGTCCTGGCCGGTGCGATCTCGCGCGCCGCGACGCTGGGCCTCGCGCGTCCCGCGCACCGGATCGCGGTCCTGGCCCCGGTGGTGATCGCGGCGACCTTCCTGACCACGCCGGACTTCGGCACGATGACCGTCGACGGCGAGCTGCTCTCGGTGCCGCTGCTGCTGGCCGGGTTCCTGGCCTGCATCCGGGCGTGCTCGGCGACCGAGGATCGCACGGCCCTGCGCTGGGCCGCGGCGGCGGGGGTGGCGGCGACCTCGGCGGCGATGGTCAAGCAGAACGCGGTCGACGTCTTCCTCCTCGCGCTGGTCGTCCTCCTCACCCGGGCGCTCACCGGCGAGCGCGCGCGAGCGCTGCGCATCGGTGCGGTCTTCCTGGGTGCCGCGGTCCTCACCCTGACCGCGTTCCTGCTCCTCTCCGCGGCCCGGGGGACCAGCCCGGACGGCCTGTGGAACGCCCTGGTGACCTTCCGGTTCGACGCGGCCCGCAGCATCTACGACACCTCGAGCGCGGCCAGCTCGGCACGCCTGGACCGGTTGCTGCGCAGCGTGAGCGCCAGCCTGTGCCCGCTGCTGCTGCTCGTCCTCGGCCTGCAGGTCGCGCGGGCCCGCCGGACCCGGCACGGTGGCACCGGCGTACCGGACCTGCGCTGGCCGGCACTCGTCGTGCTCGCCTGGGAGGTCGTCGTGATCGCGGGCGGCGGCGGGTTCTGGCTGCACTACCTGATCGTGCTGGTACCGGGCATGGTGCTGCTGGCGGCGGCCGCGGCGCAGCGACCGCTGGCGCTGCGCGCTGTTCTCGGCGGTGCCCTGGTGGCTGCAGTCCTCAGTGCCGGCGCGGCGACCGTCGGTGCGGCCCAGGCCGTCCAGGGTCCGCCGTCGGACGCCCTGGTCGTGCGCTACCTCAAGGCCCACGACCAGCCGGGCGACACCGCCGTGGTCGCCTTCGGCCGGCCGAACATCCTCTGGGACACCCACCTGCGCAGCCCGTACGACGAGCTGTGGGCGCTCCCGGTCCTGGTTCGCGACCACTCGCTGCTCGACTTCACCCGGGTGCTGGACTCCCCGCAGGCACCGACCTGGGTGGTGGTCGACGGCACCAGCCTGTCCTCCGAGGGCGTCGACGGCGCGACGGCCGAGAGCGTGCTCGACGCGCGGTACCACCCGGTGGCCCACGAGGGCCGGTACGTCGTGTGGCACCACGACTCCGACCGGATCCACGTCCGGCGCTCCCCGGAGAGGTTTCGCCCCGGTTTGCTCCGGGTACGGACCTCCCCGGACGGGGCGCCTACTCCCTCCCCTCATGCGGGCGCCCCGTTCGCTGCACTGCTGTTCGAGACACGCCGGAGCTGAATGCTGCGATCGAACACCTGTTCGGCTACGGTTCTTCCACAGGCAAGGAAGAGCAGCCGATCTCCACAGGCGTCCGCCGCCGCGGACGACGAGTGTCGGGGCCCCTCCCTAACGTCTGGCGAAACAGAGCTTGCACAAGCGCAGGACCTCGAGCGACAGGACGCAGACATGGCTGGGAACGCAGGGAACGACAAGGACAAGGCACTCGACATGGCCCTGGCCACCATCGAGAAGCAGTACGGCAAGGGTTCCGTGATGCGACTCGGTGACGAGACCCGGGCCCCGCTCGAGGTGATCCCGACCGGTGCGATCTCCCTCGACATCGCCCTCGGCCTCGGTGGCCTCCCGCGCGGTCGCGTCGTGGAGATCTACGGCCCGGAGTCCTCCGGCAAGACGACGGTCGCGCTGCACGCGGTGGCCAACGCCCAGGCCGCCGGCGGCATCGTGGCCTTCATCGACGCCGAGCACGCGCTCGACCCGGACTACGCCAAGGCGCTCGGTGTCGACACCGACTCGCTGCTGGTCTCCCAGCCCGACAGCGGTGAGCAGGCCCTGGAGATCGCGGACATGCTGATCCGCTCCGGCGCCCTCGACCTGATCGTCATCGACTCGGTGGCCGCACTCGTGCCGCGGGCCGAGATCGAGGGCGAGATGGGCGACAGCCACGTCGGTCTGCAGGCCCGGCTGATGAGCCAGGCGCTGCGCAAGATGACCGGTGCGCTGAACAACTCCAACACCACGATGATCTTCATCAACCAGCTGCGCGAGAAGATCGGCGTCATGTTCGGCTCGCCCGAGACCACGACCGGTGGTCGCGCGCTGAAGTTCTACTCCTCGGTCCGCCTCGACGTCCGCCGCATCGAGACCCTCAAGCAGGGCACCGACGCGGTCGGCAGCCGG
>JBJMIO010000052.1:0-7644 GCA_045806765.1 Marmoricola sp. | reverse complement strand
TTGTCGAACCGCATGCCCTCGGTCAGCTCGAGGTCGAGCCCGAAGGTGTTCGACTCCTCGACGGTGATGACGCCTTCCTTGCCGACCTTGTCCATCGCCTCGGCGATGGCCTCACCGACGGTGGTGTCGGCGGCGGAGATCGACGCGGTGGCCGCGATCTGCTCCTTGGTCTCGACGTCCTTGCTCATCTCGAGCAGCGCGTCGGTGACCGCCTTGACGGCCGTCTCGATGCCGCGCTTGAGCGCCATCGGGTTGGCACCGGCGGCCACGTTGCGCAGGCCCTCACGGACCATCGCCTGGGCGAGGACGGTCGCCGTCGTCGTGCCGTCACCGGCGACGTCGTCGGTCTTCTTCGCGACCTCCTTGACCAGCTCGGCGCCGATCTTCTCGTAGGGGTCCTCGAGCTCGATCTCCTTGGCGATGCTCACACCATCGTTGGTGATGGTGGGGGCTCCCCACTTCTTCTCGAGCACGACGTTGCGGCCCTTGGGGCCCAGGGTGACCTTGACGGCGTCGGCGAGCGTGTTCATGCCACGCTCCAGACCGCGCCGGGCCTCCTCGTTGAAAGCAATCAGCTTCGGCATAACTCTTGCGATTCCTCACGCAGATGAGTCGGACGGCCGACTGGTCGCCCGCGACGGACGGCCCGGGCTGACCGGCAGACCCTTCCCGCCGGCGCTCCGGACCTCGACTTCCTCGGCCCTGAGTGGTGCTGCTGTCACTCTCGCAGGGAGAGTGCCAACTCCAATTGTTAGCACTCGCACCCCGAGAGTGCAAACACACCCTAGGCGTCCAGCAGGCGCCGCACGAGGCCCGCGAAGGCGGCCCCGTTCTCGGGGAGCTCCTCGAGGTAAAGGCCCGGCTCGGTGACCTCCAGCTCGCTGATCGCCAGCGTGCCGTCGGCCAGGCGCATCAGGTCGGCGCGGGCGTAGTGCAGCGGCGTGCCGAGGATCCGCTCGGCGACGTCGACCGTACGCCGCGCCAGCCCGCCGGCCTCCTGCGTCGGCACCACGGCGAGGGTCGTCCCGCCGTACACCTCGTGGACCCGGATCTCCTCCCCGGCCGGCAGCTTGCGGACCATCGAGACCGGCTCACCGCCGAGCACGAAGACCGAGGTCTCCCCCTCCGTGCGCACCGAGGAGACCAGCGGCTGCACGACCCAGGGCCCGGGACCGAGCAGGTCGGGGTCGAAGGTGTCGGGTCCCTCGACGACCACCACGCCGCGCCCGCCCGCTCCGACGCGCGGCTTGACCACGGCCGGCGCGTGCAGCGCGATCGCGGCCGGCAGCTCGCCGACGGCATCGGCCACCACGGTCGGCACCACCGGCAGGCCGGCGGCAGCCAGCTCGGCGAGGTAGGCCTTGTCGGTGTTCCAGGCGAAGACCGCGGCGCCGTTGAGCAGCCGCGGCACCGAGGCGGCCCAGGCGGTGAACTCCGGCCGACGCGCGTCGTAGTCCCACGTCGAGCGCACCGCGACCAGCGCGCTGCCCCAGTCGACCCCGGGGTCGTCCCAGCACACCCAGCGCGCGGAGACGCCGGCCGCGGCGAGCGCGGTGTCGAGGGCAGCGTGCCCGGGTTCGCCCTCGGGCATCGCCGAGCAGGTCACGAGCAGCAGGTCGGGGTCCACGTCCCCAGCCTGCCAGTCCGGTGTGCCTCAGCCGAGCCGGTAGACCCGGCGGGCGTTCGCGCTCAGCAGCCGCTGGGGATCCGCATCCGCCCCCAGGATCTCCACGAGGGCCTCGATGGTCGCCGTGAGCGGCACCGTCGGCTTGTCCATCGGGAAGTTCGAGGCCCACATCGTGCGATCAGGCCCGAACAACGCCTGGGTCCGCGTGACCAGCGGCGCGACGGTGTCGCGGAACTCGGCCGTCGAGACCGGGCCCGTCCAGCCGAGCACCGGCATCCCGAGCCCGGAGTGCTTGGCCACGACGTTGGGGCACGCTGCCACCTGCGCGATGTCGTCGGACCAGCGATCGAGGATCGCGCGCCGGTCGGCCGGGGTCCGCCCGGTCCGGCGACCTCGCGGGCCGAAGAGCCCGACCGGGGTCCCGTAGTGGTCCAGCACGATCGTGGTCTCGGGGTACTCGGTCGCGAGGGCGGCCACCTGCGGCAGCTGGTGGGAGTAGACCCAGGCCTCGAAGCTGAGGCCGCGCTCGGCGACCGCCGCGAACCCGCGCAGGAAGTCCGGCTGGACCAGCAGGTCCTCCTCCCCCCACGGACGCACGCCCGGGTCGGGGTGGTGGGCAGCGCTGCAGCGCACCCCGCGGACCCGTGGGCTGGTCGCGAGGTTGCGGTCGAGGAGCGCGGGCGTGCCCGGTTCGCGCGGATCGGCGTGGAACACGATCGCGCCGAGCGCAGGTGCCTGGTCCGCGAACGGCAGGGCATCGACCCAGCGGGTCTCACCGCCACCGCCGTCGACGTCGTGGTCCTGCCACCCGGCCTCGACGTGGACGACCGCCTCGACCGGCAGGGCCCCGGTGTCGGCGGCGTAGTCGGCCGGGAGGTAGGGGTTGAGCACGTGCACCGGGTCGCCGACGAACTGCCGGTCACGCCGCGGGACCAGCGCGGTCAGCACAGGAGTGAGGAGCGGCAGCCGGTTCACCACCTTCGCGGGTCCCGAGATCACCCTCGGCGTGGTGAGCGGGTCCCACTGGTGGATGTGCGGGTCGATGATCCTCAAGCCCTCGGGCAGCTGGTCCACGGCCCCAGGCTGCCAGGTCCGCCCCGGCCGCGGAACATTTCTCGCCCGGGCCTGTCGATCCGGCCCTGTCCCGCCCGTCATCTCGGTGACAGACTCCCCACCAACCGAGAGGAACACCCCGATGACCGAGTACGCGATCCTCCTGCCCGGCGACGAGAACACCTGGGCCGCGGCCACCGACGAGCAGCGCGCCGAGATGTACGGCAAGCACATGAAGTTCGCCGAGCTGCTCGCCGCCCGCGGCCACCAGGTGACCGGCGGCAACGAGCTCCAGCCGAGCAGCACCGCGCGCACCGTCACCGGCGCCCTGGACCAGGTCTCGGTGACCGAGGGCCCGTACGCCGAGACGACCGAGCAGCTCACCGGCTTCTACACGGTGAAGTCCGACGACCTCGACGACCTGCTCAAGATCTGCGGCATCCTCGCCGAGGGCGGCGGCAAGGTCGAGGTCCGCGCGACCATCGAGCACGGCTGAGACGAGCTCCGTGACCGAGGTCGACCCGGAGGTCGCCGACCGGATCGACGCGGTCTGGCGCGACGAGTGGGGCCGCTTGCTGGCCCTGCTCGTCGCGCACTACCGGCGCCTGGACCTCGCCGAGGAGGGTCTGGCCGACGCCTTCGAGTCCGCGGCCCGCACCTGGCCGGGCGACGGCGTTCCGTCGAACCCGCCCGCGTGGCTGCTGACCGCTGCCCGTCGACGGATCACCGACCGGCTCCGGTCGGACGCGGTGCTGGCTCGCAAGATGCCCCTGCTCGCCGTGGACGCGAGCCTGACCGAGGAGGCCCAGCGGGTGATGGCCGACGCGGCAGGACGAGGGGGGCTGGGCGTCCACGACGAGCGCCTGCGCCTGGTCCTGCTCTGCGCGCACCCCTCGCTGGCCCCGGAGGCCGGCGCCGCCCTCACCCTGCGGCTGGTGCTCGGCGTCACCACCGCGGACATCGCGCGCCTGTTCCTGGTGAGCACCTCGACGATGGCTGCCCGGCTGACCCGCGCGCGCCAGCGCCTGGCCGGTGCTCGGTTCACCGTCCCGGAAGGCGCCGAGCTCGCCGAGCGCCTCGGGGTCGTGGCCGAGGTCGCCTACCTCGCGTTCACCGCCGGCTACGCCCCGGGCAGCGGCGCGGACGTGCACCGGCCCGAGCTGGCGGCCGAGGCGATCCGGCTCGTCCGGCTCATCCGCGAGCTCGCCCCCGGCAGCACCGACCTGGACGCCCTGCTCGCCCTGATGCTCCTGCAGCACGCGCGCCGCGATGCCCGCGTCGCCGGCGAGGACCTCGTGCTGCTCCCCGACCAGGACCGCTCCCGGTGGCACGAGGCGGAGGTCGGCGAGGCCTTCGACCTGCTCACCCCGTTGGTCGATGCCCCCGCGACGCGCTGGATCCTCGAGGCCCTGATCGCCTCCGAGCACGCCGTCGCGCCGCGGGCCGAGGACACCTCGTGGCTGCGCATCGCCACGCTGTACGCCGAGCTCGAGGAGCTGACCGGCTCGCCCGTCGTACGGCTGAACCGTGCGGTGGCGGTCGCCGAGGCCGACGGTCCGCTGGCCGGTCTCGCGCTGCTCGAGGGCCTGGAGCTGCCCGGCCACAGGCTGCCAGCCACCCGCGCCCAGCTGCTCACGCGCGCCGGGGACCTCGAACGCGGTCGGGCAGAGCTGGAGCGCGCCATCGCGCTGTGCGAGAACGAGCCCGAGCGCCGCGCCCTGGAGGCGCTGCGCGACCGCTGAAGTTCCTGCCGCGCGCGGCTAGGGTCGCAGGATGGACGAACTCCTGATCGACAGCGGCGACGGCCGTGAGCTGGAGGTGCTCACCGGCGGCGACCCGGACGGCTTCGGTTGGCTCTTCCACAGCGGTACGCCGAGCGCAGCGGTGGCCCTGGACTTCTTCGACCGGCCGGCGCGCGAGGCCGGGCTGCGGCTGATCACCTACTCCCGACCGGGGTACGGCTCCTCCACCCGGCGTCCGTGGCCGCACCCGCGGATCGCCGACGACCTGGCCGACTCGGTCCGGATCCTCGACGAGCTCGGTGTCGACGAGTTCGTCACGCTCGGCTGGTCCGGGGGCGGGCCGCGCGCCCTGGCGTGTGCCGCCCTGCTCCCCCGTCGCTGCCGCGCCGCCGCGACGCTGGCCGGCGTCGCGCCCGCCGATGCCCCGGACCTCGACTTCACCGCCGGGATGGGTCCGGAGAACATCGAGGAGTTCGCCGCCGCAGCAGCCGGGGTCAAGGCCTACGAGGCGTTCCTCGCCGAACCGGTCGCCGGTCTGGCAGAGGTCACCGCCGCCGACGTCGCGGCCGAGCTCGGCCGCCTGGTCACCCCGGTCGACGTCGCGGCACTGACCGGCGACTTCGCCGAGTGGATCGCCGCCTCCTTCCGCCGTTCGGTGGCCCAGGGCACGATCGGCTGGCGCGAGGACGGGCTGGCGATCATGGCCCACTGGGGCTTCGACCTGTCCGAGGTCCGCGTGCCCGTCGCGATCTGGCAGGGCCGCCAGGACGCGATGGTCCCGCTGAGCCACGGCGAGTGGCTGGTCGCGAACGTCCCGGGCGCGCACGGGCACCTCTTCGAGGACGAGGGTCACATCTCGCTGGTCGTCGATCGGCTGCCCGAGATCCTCGCGGACCTCAAGGAGCTGGCGGGCCTGAGCGGCTGAGCACCCGGTCCAGGCGCACGGCCCCGATCGCGAGCACCAGGACCAGTGCTGCGACGCCGAGGCAGTTGAGCACGACCACGCCGTACCCGTGCTCGTTGACGTCGAGGAACGGGTAGGGGTACCAGTCCACGAAGGCACCGCGCACCAGCGTGTAGGCGAGCCAGAGGACCGGGACGAGCAGGAACGGCAGCAGGTCGGACCAGACCGTGCGACGCCGGGGCCCGAAGGCCAGCCAGCCCAGCACCGCGATCGCCGGGACCACCATGTGCAGCAGCTTGTCGGCCAGGTAGTCGGCCCCCTGGAGGTCGAGCAGGGGCCGCAGGAAGAAGAAGTGCACGACCGCGATGGCGGCGATCAGCACGACGGTGTCCAGGCGCAGCACCCGCCAGGTGCGGCTGTCGCGGTCGCGCCCGGTCACGAGCGTGAACGCCGACCACGCCACCAGCACGTTGCCCCAGATCGTGAGGTAGGAGCAGAACCGCACCAGCCGCGTGGCCGTGTCCGGTGGCTCGACCTGGTCCAGCACGTTGTGACCGCGGACGACCAGCGCCAGCTGCAGGATGATCGCGAACGTCGCGACCACGAACGTCAGCAGGTGGAACGCCCGGGCCCGGCTCATGACCGGAGGCTACGCGAAAGTGGTCCGCCGACGACGTGTCACGCGCTGCGGATGCGCCGGGCGACGCGCGCCAGCTCCTCACCGGTACGCATGCACGGCGCGCAGCCCGCCAGGTGCCGCTCGAGGCGGCGCCGCTTCGCGCTGCCCGCGTCCAGCCGGCCGCGCACGCGGCGCGAGAGGAGCGGCGGCACGGTGCGGCAGCTCTCGCGGGCCGGCGTGCCGGCGTGCGCGGCCAGGTAGGCCTGGCGCAGCGACTCGCGCGCGCGGAACGCGTGCTGGCTCACGGCGTGGCTCGAGGTGTTCCAGTCCGCAGCGAGCCGGTCCACCGGCAGCTCCTCGACCGTGGTCCACCACAACGCGACCCGGTCGCGGTGCGACAACCCCTCGAAAGCGTGCCTGATGAGGTCGTTCTCGAAGCCGGGCAGCGATTCCTCGGCGCTCGGCGTCATCGGCTCCCGGTCCTCGAGCTCGTCGGTGAAGGTGAGCCGGTGGTCCTTGCGGATCACGCCCACGCGCAGGTTGCGCACGGCGGTGACGAGGTAGGCCCGCACGCTGCGATCGGGGCCGCGGCCCTGGAGCAGCAGGTCGAAGGTGCGCGTGAACGCCTCGGCGGTCAGGTCCTCGGCCAGGTCCGGGCTCAGCGCCCGGGCCGCGGCGAGCACGGCGGGCTGGTGACGGCGGTAGAGCGCGTCGAGCGCCGCGGCGTCGCCGGCGCGCGAGCGCAGGACGAGCTCGGTGTCGTCGACCTCGGACGAGATCGTGTCGATGTTCATGGTGGTGGTTCCCCCGGTCGGTGCAGATGGTGTTCTGCTCCCAGGCTGTCGCGGGGGTCGGGAGCAGCACATCCGTAGAAATGCCTGATTCGGGGCCTACGCTCGCCCTGTGGCGACACCGTCGGCGGCGTCGAGCTTCGTGGGTCTCGACAGCGACGCGCTGGTCGCCGACGGCCTCTCGAATCGCGAGATCGCGAACTCGCTTCACCTCTCCGAGCGCGCCGTGCACGGGCACGTCCAGAGCATCCTGCGCAAGCTCGACCTCCGCTCGCGCGCCCAGGTGGCCGTGTGGTTCGCGACCTGGCCGGGCTGAGGGCTCAGCCGAGCAGGCGCCCCGCATAGGCGAGGTCGAAGCCGGCGCACAGCGGCGCGTACCAGCGCGGCAGGCGGGAGTCCTCGCTCGGGCCGAACCCGGCGTCGAAGAGCGCGTGCGCGGCCCAGCCCGCAGCGAGCAGCTGCCGGCCGCGGCGTGCGTCGCAGCGCGCGGCACGGACCGCGAGACCGGTCGTCGCGGCAACGACGCCGCCCTCGACCAGGTGCGCTGCCGAGAGACCGTGGTCGCGACGTGCGGCGGGGTAGATCACTGCGGCTGTCACCAGCGCGCCGCCTGCACCGATCACCGAGCCGCGGTCACCGAGACGGCGTACGGCCTCGGCGCCGGCCCATCCCAGGGCGGCGCCGCCGGCAAGGGCGGCCAGGGTAGCGGGACGCACGGTGATGGCCTCAGCCGCCGGCGACGGCCGGGATGATCGAGACCTGGGCGCCGGCCGGCGTCGCGGTGGCCAGGCCGTCGAGGAAGCGCACGTCCTCGTTGCCGACGTACACGTTGACGAACCGGCGCAGCTCGCCGGCGTCGTCGAGCACGCGGGCCTTGATGCCGGGGTGGTGGGCGTCCAGGTCCTCGA
>JBJMIO010000051.1:0-8878 GCA_045806765.1 Marmoricola sp. | reverse complement strand
GCGTACTCGATGTTCGAGGCGGTCGACCAGGACGGCACGACGCTGGCCGCGCTGCTCGAGGAGCGCGGCATCGGCGCGGTCGACGTGGTCGGCATCGCCACCGACTACTGCGTCCGGGCGACCGTCGTGTACGCGCTGGGCAACGGGCTGCAGGTCGCGGTGCTGGCCGGCATGGTGGCCGCCGTCGCGCCCGCGACCGGGGCGACCGCCGTCGAGGAGATGCGCGCCGCGGGCGCGCGGTGGGAGGTGGAACGATGAGCGAGTACCCGCCCTTCGCGGTCACCGTGGACATCGCCGTGTTCACGGTGCGCGCCGGAGTGCTCTCGGTGCTGCTGGTCGAACGCGACGGGGAGCCGTACGCCGGCAGCTGGGCCCTGCCCGGTGGTTTCGTCGGCCCGGCCGAGGACGCCGAGACGGCCGCCTGGCGCGAGCTGGCCGAGGAGACCGGGGTGGAGCGTTTCTCCGGCCACCTCGAGCAGCTGCGCACCTACTCCGCACCCGCCCGCGACCCCCGGATGCGGGTGGTCTCGGTGGCCCACGTCGCCTTCGCCCCCGACCTGCCCGAACCGGTCGCGGGGTCGGACGCGCGCAACGCCCGCTGGTGGGCGGTGAGCGACATCCTCGAGGGCGATGCCCGGCCGACGCTCGCCTTCGACCACCACGCGATCCTGCTCGACGCCCTCGAGCGCGTGCGCGCCAAGCTCGAGTACACGACGCTGGCCACCGAGTTCGTGACCGAACCGTTCACGATCGCCGACCTGCACCGGGTCTACAACGCCGTGTGGGGGGTGGCGCCCGACCTCGGCAACTTCCGCCGCAAGGTCATGAAGACGCCCGGTTTCGTGGTCGCCACCGACCAGAAGGGCAGCAGCGAGCCGACCGGCGGGCCGAGACCCCTGCTGTTTCGGCGCGGGGACGCCACCACGTTGCAGCCGGCCATGCTGCGACCTGAGGTGGGGTCCGAGCAGGAACGCGACTAGGGACCGGCGCTCGGGGTGGAGGCGGCGCCTGTCGCGCCGCCGCTGGGATCCGGGCTCGGGGTCGGCGGCGGCGCTGCCGTCGTCGGCGGAGCGGCGGGCGTCGTCCCGGGTGCCGCCGGAGCGGCGCTGTGCTGCGTGACGGCGGGACCGTGCGTCTGCTTCGGATGCGGTTTGCTCGATGCCCGCGGTTGCTGCTGGCTCTGCGGGGCGACCGGCGCGCTCACCGATGTCGACGTCGGTCCGGCGCCCGGCAGCCGCTCGAGCAGCGGCTGCACGGCTGCGACGATGCGAGTGACGTCGGCATGGGACAGGTCGCCGTGCCGTCCTGCGGCCCGGACCTGGTCCTCGAGGCCGTTCAGGTCGCGCCGCGCGGCCTCGTACCGGTGCGCCGCCAGAGCGGCGTCCACGCGGGAGAGCCAGGTAGCGATCGACGGCTGCTTCGAGGCTCCGGTCTCCTCCAGGGTGCGGTGCAGGGCGGTCAGCGGTGCGGCGAAGCGGTAGGCGACGCCCGCGGGCAGGCCGTCGTCGCGCCCGGCTGTCGAGCCTCCCGTCGAGCGCAGCACCAGGACGGCTGCGACCACGAGGGCGATCAGGACCAGCACCGCGACGCGACCGCGCCACGGGCGCCGCTCGCGCTGGAGGGGCTGCTCGACCAGGGGCAGGCCCGTGAGGGGCAGGGCACTGGTGGTCCCGGCCGGGTCGTCACCGACCGCCAGTGCGGCGAGACCGTCAGCCACGGCGGCCGCGCTCGGCCGGCTGTCCGGCTCGCGCGCGGTCATCGCGGTCAGCAGGTGCACCCAGCCCGGGCCGAGCGAGGAGGGGACGACCGGTGGTGCGCTCAGGCGCGCGACCGCCGTCTCGACCGGCGCGCCGGTGTAGGCGCGCTCCCCCGTGAGCGCCTCGAGCAGCACCAGACCGAGCGAGTAGACGTCGACCGCCTCGGTGAGCTCCTCCCCGGCCACCTGCTCCGGGGAGAGGTACGCCGGGGAGCCGATCGTCTCGCCGGTGCGGGTGTTCTCCGCGACCGAGCCGGTCAGCCGGGCGATGCCGAAGTCCGCGAGCACCACGCGGCCGTCACCGGAGAGCAGGACGTTGCTCGGCTTGACGTCGCGGTGGACCACTCCCTGGTCGTGCGCGTAGGCCAGGGCCTCGGCGAGCTGGCCGCCGAGAGCGGCGACCTCGCGCGGCTCGACGGGACCCTCCGCGATGCGGGCCGCGAGGGTCGGGCCGTCGGCGAGCGTCATCACCAGGTAGGGGTGGTCGCCGCGGAAGCCGGCGTCGAGCAGCCCCACCAGGCCGGGGTGGTTCAGGCCGGCCAGGGTGCGGGCCTCGGCGGTGAAGCGTGCGCGGAGCGCGGGGTCCTCGACGCCGCGGAGGATCTTGACCGCGATCTCGCGGCCCAGCAGCTCGTCGGTGGCGCGGTAGACGTCCGCCATGCCGCCACGGCCGAGCACCGCGCCCAGCCGGTAGCGGTCGTCGAGGACGGTGGAGGAATCGATGGTCATGGCGGCTCCCAGGTACCCCGAACCGCACGGTTCCATGAGCCCTGGGACGACGCTTCAGAGATCGACGCTGAGCTCCACCTCGACGACGTCGCCGACCTCGATCTGCTCGGCCCGGCGAACCGCCGCCTTCAGGGGGACGACGTAACCACCGTCCTTGGGCCACAGCGAGGTGCTGAAGGTCGTCGACCCGATCCGCGCGGCGACGGGGATCATCCCCCAGCCGTAGGAGACCGCCCGCACCGTCAGGTCGAGCTCGGCGGACTCGTCGTCGGGAACCGTGACGAAGTGCCAGGGCGAGGGCCCTTTCCAGAACCAGACAGGACCGGTGAACACGAGCTCCATCCTGCGAGCGTAGGGGCGACCACCCCCCTGGCAGAATCGCGGCCATGAGGTCCTCCCGCGCGCTCGGGCTGCTGCTCGTCGGCACCCTCGCGGCGACGCTGGCGGGCTGCGGCGGCAGCGGCGGCGGGGCCCCGGTCCTCGCGCCGCACACCCACACCGGGATCCCGGCGGGCGACGGCATCCGGACCTCCTACGTCGGCTACACCTTGGCCGACCTCAAGGTCCCGGCGAGGGCCGGCGTGCCGGGCAGGCTGAGCTTCCACATCGAGACCTACCAGCACAAGCCGCTGACCCGGTACGTCACCGACCTGACGAAGGACATGCACGTCTACGTCGTCAGCACCGACTTCTCGGTCTACCGCCACGTGCACCCGGTGCTCGGCGCGGACGGCACCTGGCGCGGCAACCTGACCGTTCCGGTCGACGGGACCTACCGGATCGTCACCGAGTTCACCGCCTACAAGCCGGGCGGCGGCGACCAGATGGTGCTCGGGGCGCTGCGCACGATCGGCGAGCCGCGGACCGCCGTACCGCTGCCGCCGGCGAGCACCTCGGCCACCGCGAACGGCTTGACCGTGACGGTGACGAAGGCGCCGACGGTCGGCTACGAGCACCAGATGGAGCTCGGCCTGAGCAAGGACGGGAAGGCTGCCGCGCTCGGCACCTACCTCGGCGTCTTCGCGCACGTCTCCGCGTTCGACGTCCGCACCGGCGCGATCGTGCACATGCACCCGCTGGGTCCCCCGGTCGAGAAGGACGGGAAGTCGCTGCTGGACTTCCACACCGGGTTCGAGGAGCCGGGCACCTACCGGATGTTCGTCCAGGCCCGCGTCTCCGGCATCGTGTGGACCGTCCCGATCACCGTCGAGGTCACCGGGCAGCCGTCACCGGAACTCTGATGGTCACCACGGGGTTGTCGAACTCCGAGAGCACCACGCTGACCTGCAGCGTCCACGTGCCCGGAGCCGGGAAGAGCGTGCTGACCTGGTAGGTGCCCGAGTCGACGTCGCTGACGGCCTGGTCGCCCAGGGCGATGTCACCGAGCGAGGCGGAGACGGTCGGCAGCGCGGCGGGCTCGATCGGGTCGCCGGCCGTGTCCTGGAGCTGGAGGACGATCGTGCTGCGCCCGACCGTGGCGGGGTCGACGTGGGCGACGACCTTCACGTGCGGGCTCGCCCCGACGTACGTCGAGGAGTCCAGTGCCCCCGGCACCGCGACCGCGCCCGCGCTCTGCACCGGCGAGCGGTCGACCAGGAAGCCGGTCAGCCCGAGCACCACGACCAGCAGCAGCGCCTCGAGACGGACGCTTCGCTGCATCCGCGAGGACGCCGCGGCCCGGTCGGCGAAGCCGGAGTCGGCGAGCACCACAGGCAGCAACCGGTAGCGGTTGTACGCCGCGATCAGCGCCACCACCCCCACGAATCCGACCTTGACCAGCAGCACGATGCCGAAGTCGGTGTGGAACAGGTTGCTCCAGGTCTTCAAGATCCGCCACGCGAGCACCGAGCCGGCGACGGTGAGCGTGAGCAGCACCCAGGCGGCGACCACCGAGAACCGGCCGAGCGCCAGCGCCGCGGTCCGCGGCCGGTCGGCGAGCCGGCGCATGCTGATCACCAGGCCGACGAGGCCGCCGAACCAGATCGTCCCGGCGAGCACGTGGGTGAGGTCGGCCAGCACCATCAGCCAGGTCGGGTCGACCGATCGGGTGTGGCCGACCAGGCTGAAGGTCAGCAGCGTCAGTCCGATCGCGCCGAGAGCCGTGCGGCGGTTCCGCACCCCGCCCGCACGGGCGCCAAAGATCGCGACCTCGGTGCCGAGCAGGAGCAGCAACGAGCTCAGCGCCTGGGCACCGTGGAGCGAGTCGGACCAGGTGGTGGAGGAGAACAGGTGCGTGAACCCGACCGCGCGCTGGTACAGCGAGGTCAGCGGGAGCAGTGCGAACCCCGCGCCGAGCACGACCCAGCCGAAGCCGTCGGCCAGGCCGAGCAGCCGTCGCCGGACCTGGTCGAGACCGGTCTCGTCGGGCAGGAGGAGCAGCAGGAAGACGACCAGGCCGCAGGCCCCGAAGACTCCGAGGTAGACCAGGGCCTGCACGACCCCGAGGGCACCGCGGACCGCCGCCGGCGCCGCATCGGCGACCCCGGCGTGCGGGGCGATGGTGGCGCTCGGAGCGCCGACCGAGAACGTCAGGGCTCCTCCGACCGGGTGGCCGTCGGAGGAGATCACCCGCCAGGCGACCACGAAGGTGCCCTGAGCCATCGAGTCCTTCGGCAGGTCGACGACCAGACGGTCATCAGCGGTGTGCGAGGAGACGTGCAGCTCCTTGCCGTCGGCGGCGAAGACGTGCACGCCCCCGCTCTCGGAACGGACCTGCTCGTCGAAGGTGAAGGTCGCCGTCGCCGGTGCCGTCGCGAGCACCTGCCCCTCGGTCGGGTCGGTGCCGAGCAGGCTGGCGTGCGCGCTCGCCGGGCCGGCGAGGAGGACCGCCCCGACGAGTGCCAGGGCAGCCGCCAGGGCGAACCTCCTCACCATGATCAGGCCCTGCGCGACTTCGCGAGCGCGGCGCCGCCGACCAGCACGCCGACGATGCCGACGCCCAGCCCGGTGTAGGCAAGGCCCTTCGAGGCGCCGTCGTCGGACGAGCTCGCGCTCGCGGCGTCCGAGCTCGACGCCGCCGCGGGCTCCACCTTCACCGACGGAGCCGGGTGCTCCGGTTCAGGGTCACCCTCGGCATACTGCTGGGTCCAGTCGGTCTCGCCCTTGACGCACTTCTGGATCGTCGGGAACCAGAGCGTCTTGCCAGGGGTGTTCGGGACCTGGAAGTTGAGCTCGAAGGCGTCCCGGTAGCCGTCGGGCAGCGGCGTCTTCGCGGCGTAGGTGACGGTGTCCACCTTCTCGGTGATCTCGTCGCCGTCCTCCGCCTTGATCGGGGTCGTGAGCTTCTTGGTGGTCTTGGTGACGTCCCACAGCGCGTTGCGGGTCGGCGTGACCTCCACGAGCTCCTCGGGGACGTGGATGATCACCTGGGTCGTGGCGGACCCGTCGCAGCCGTGCGGGACGCTCACGGTCTGGACCGTGTAGTCGTTCGCCGCGGCACCGCCGGGAGAGATGGTGACGTGCGCCAGGGCCGGGGCGACAGCGAGAGCGCTGAAGCCGACGACGGCAGCGGGGAGCGCGAGGGTGCGCGCGAGGGTACGAGGTGCGGACATGCTGATGTGCTCCTTGGTTCGGATCGGTGTGGTTCGACGCGTGCGCGACCACGTCCCGACCCGAAGGGGCTCAGGACGTCGCGGGAACCAGCACCGGCGGACCGCGCCGCGGGGACGTGCCGAGCAGGGAGCGACGTAGCTCGGGCAGCGGCGCGGCGTACGCGCGGCGGGCCCGGGGGCCGGCCACCGGCGGGAGCAGGAGCTCGCGCAGGAAGGTCGTGAGGACCGCGAGGACGTGCTCCTGGACGAGGAGCACGATCGCGGTCAGGACGCTGGTGACCAGGTGCGCCCAGATCATGGGCGGCGTCAGGTTGAGGAACGCGTGCGGGGCCGGTGCCATCGCCATGCCGGCGTGCGCGTGCGCACCCGCCTCGAGGCTCGCGTGCAGGGCGACCTGGGCGACCAGCACGAACGGGACGACCACGGCGGCGCGCAGACGCCGGCTGATGCACGCGTACGCCGCCACCCCGACGACCACGGCGAGCGCGAGCAGGAATCCCGGACCGGGCAGGTGCCCGCCTCCCACCACGTGCGCGCCGGCGGCGAAGCCGACGATCTCCAGGCACGCCACGAGACTGCGCTGGGCAGTCCGGGAGCGCTCGGTGACGGGGTGCACGGGGGCCATCCTCGCAAAGGGGTGTTTCTCGGTCGTGACGCGGTTCTCACAGGGTCTTCGGAGCGGGCACCACGACGGATGTCCCGTGCCGTGTCACATCCGGCCCGCGGCCGGTGTCTTGATGGCGAACGGCTCCGGACCGGGGCCCGCGCAGGAGGAACCGAGATGAACGCAACCGAGTACGCCACCACCCAGGAGCGCCGTGCCGCCGCCCGGGTCCCTCTGGTCGAGGACGAGGGCCTGCTCGCCCGGATGATGGGCTGGTACTCGCGCCGCACCTACGGCGACGTGCTGGACAACGGGCTGGCGATGCTGCCGCACAAGAAGATCCTGTTCGCGGTGATGAAGTTCGAGGGCCGGGTCGCGAAGTGGGACCGCCTCGACCCGCACCTGAAGAACCTCGCCCAGCTCGCCGCCGCCTCGCAGATCGGCTGCAGCTGGTGCATGGACTTCGGCTACTACGCCGCGCACAGCAAGGGCGAGGACACCAGCAAGTTCGAGCAGGTGCCGTACTGGCGCGAGTCGGAGGTCTTCAGCCCGCTGGAGCGTCGCGTCCTTGAGTACACCGAGGCGATGACCGCGACCCCGCCGACCGTCGACGACGCGATGACCGAGGCGCTGCGCCACGATCTCGGCGAGGATGGGTTCGTGGAGCTGACGATGATGGTCGCGGTCGAGAACGAGCGCTCGCGGTTCAACAGCGCGCTCGGCCTGACCAGCCAGGGCTTCAAGGACAGCTGTGAGCTCAAGCGCTGAGGTCTCCTTCACCGAGCACCGCGGGCTGCTGTTCACCGTCGCCTACGAGATGCTCGGCAGCACCGCGGACGCCGAGGACGTGCTCCAGGAGTCGTGGCTGCGTTGCCGCGACGTCTTGTGGGACGAGGTGCGCGACCCGCGCGCGTACCTCGTCCGGGTGGTGACCCGTCAGTCGCTGAACCGGCTGCGCACCCTGCAGCGCCAGCGCGAGACCTACGTCGGCACCTGGCTGCCCGAACCGCTGGTGACCGCACCCGACGTGCTGGAGGACGTCGAGCTGGCGGACTCGGTCTCCTTCGCGATGCTGGTGGTGCTCGAGACCCTCACGCCCCTGGAGCGCGCGGTCTTCGTGCTGCGCGAGATCTTCGGGTTCTCCTACGCCGAGGTCGCCGCCGCGACCGAGCGGCCCGAGCCCGCCGTGCGTCAGCTCGCCTCGCGGGCGCGCAACCACGTCGAGGCACGACGTCCCCGGGTCGAGCGGCCGGAGAACAGCGAGCAGATCATCGCCGAGTTCTTCGCCGCCGCCAGCACCGGGCAGGTCCAGCCGCTGCTCGAGCTGCTCGCCCCCGACGTCGTCCTGCACACCGACGGCGGCGGCATCAAGAAGGCGGCGCTGCGCCCGATCCACGGTGCCGACAAGGTCGCGCGCTTCCTGGCCGCGGTCGTGCCGCTCGACGCGCAGCTGGACGTGGAGTGGTCGACGGTCAACGGCTCGCCGGCGATCCTGCTCTACCTCGACGGCGAGCTGGACGCCGTGGGTACCGGGGTGGCGGTCGACGGCCGGATCACCGAGATCTACCTGGTCCGCAACCCCGAGAAGCTCACCGGTGTCGAGGTCCGTCACGAGGTGCGCCGGTAGCGCACTTGTAACCTCGGCTCGTGCTGACCCGCTGGGGCCGTGACCTCGACCCCGACCACCCGCTGCCCGAGCACCCGCGACCCCAGCTGGTCCGGGGCACGCCGTGGGTCAACCTCAACGGGCGCTGGGAGTACGCGTTCGCAGGCGAGGACCGACCGACCACCTGGGACGGCGAGATCGTGGTCCCGTTCTCCCCCGAGACGGTCCTCTCCGGTGTCGGCCGGCAGCTGCAGCCGCACGAGTGGCTCTGGTACCGGCGCACCGGCATCGCGGCACCACCCGGCGAGCGCGTCCTGCTGCACTTCGGAGCCGTCGACCAGTCGTGCACCGTGTGGGTCAACGGCACCGAGGTCGGGCGCCACACGGGGGGCTACCTCCCCTTCAGCCTCGAGGTCACCGACGCCCTCGTGCCGGGCACGCAGACGGTCGAGGTCCGGGTCCGCGACCTCTCGGAGACCGGGCCGCACGCGCGCGGCAAGCAGCGCCTGGACCGCGGCCGGATCTGGTACACCGCGCAGTCGGGCATCTGGCAGACGGTCTGGCTCGAGAGCGTGCCCGCGGACCACATCACCTCCCTGCTGGTGGTCCCGGACCTGGACGACGCCTCGTTC
>JBJMIO010000050.1:0-10319 GCA_045806765.1 Marmoricola sp. | reverse complement strand
GGGAGGAGCGTCAGCGTGCGACCGCAGATCCTCGCGGTGGAGTTGAAGTACTGCACGTAGGCCTTGGCTGCGAGCTGGGCGGAGGAGAAGATCCCTGGCACCGGTCCGCTGATGTCGGCGACGTTGGCAAGGGTGATGGTGGAGTCGGAGATGCCGGTCTGGTTGCGGAAGCCCGTGCAGGACCCGGCGCTCGACCCGGGACCTGGGGCGCCGGCGCGGCCCTTGTCTGCCCCACCTGTGCTGGTGTGCGTGCGGCCGGGGTCCGGCCCGAGGACCTGGGTCACGCCCGTGGACGTGCTGGGAGCATCGGTGCTCACCTGCTGCCCGGTGCCCGGGTCGATCACCGAGCCGGTCGACGGATCGACCGCAGGCGACCCGGGAGTCGCGCTCGTGGCGACCTGGCCCGCGGCCTCCCTGTTCGCGAGCGCGACGTCGCGGGCGTTCATCGCCGAGCCGCCGCAGGCGGTGAGCAGCAGGCAGGAAGCGGCGCCGAGGGTGGCGAGCTGCGCCCAGCGGGCGGCTCGAGCGGCCGGTCCGGCACGGCGACCCGCGGTGCGCCGCACCACGCCGTGCCTCACGATCACCGCTGCCACTCCTTACTGACCCGTCAGCAATAGTGTGGAACGGACAACCCGGCGCTGGGTGAGCAACCGGCTCCCGAGACACCGGCGGCCCGGTCCCCACGCCGGGGTTGCCGTCCGGGAGCCATGCTGCCGCGTAACAGCGCGGGGCGGCGAACTTCCATCACGCGTGGCGCCAAGTGGTCCAGACCACTTCGGGTCGGTCGGATCAGCAGGCGTTGGCGGTGAAGCCGATCGGGACCACGTCGCCCCGTCCGCCGGCGGCCGCACGGGCCAGCAGCGCCTGGGTCGAGGGGCCGAACGGCGTGGAGTACTCGACGTCCGGTGCGCACCCGCCCTGCTCGAGGCCGCCGATGACGCCGACGACGTGGCCGTGCTGGACCCAGGGGCCGCCGGAGGTGCCGTCGCCGAAGCCGGCACACCCGATCGAGGGATAACCGTCGACGAGCGCGAGCGGCGCGGTGCAGGTGACGGGCTTCCCGCGGCTGCCCATCGGGTAGCCGCTGACGGTGACGTCGGTGCCCGCCTGCGGGAACCCGAGCGGCTGACCGGTGACGACGTCCTCGATCTTCCTGCCGCCTCGCGGCGCCACGCGCAGGAATGCCACGTCGTGGCGCGGGTCGAACGACCGGCTCCAAGCCGGGTCGACGTAGATCTGCTTGACGTCCCAGACCCCCGCCGGCAGCGCGGAGTCGTGGAGCAGCGGGGCGAACTCGATGACCGGGCCGAGGCCGAAGACGCAGTGCGCGGCGGTGATGAGCAGGTCGCGCGAGGGCGAGGCGACCACGCTCGCCGAGCAGAAGTGCGGACCGCCCAGGGCCGGGACCAGCCCGAGCACGCTGGGGTAGAAGAGTGCGCCGGTCGCAGGCACGGTCGTGACCGTCTGGGCGACCGGGCCCGGTGCCGGGGCAGGCTCGGCGCCTGCGGGTGCGGGGGTCAGCGCCCCACCGAGCGTGAGCGCGAGGCCCGCGAGGACGACTGTGATCCGGCGCATGGAGGGAGGCTAGTGCCCCCGCGGCGTCGCCGGTCTAGAAACCGAACGCGGTCGCCATGTCCGGTGCGGTGCGCGCGTTGCGCAGCGGACCGACGCCGAGGACCTGCTCGATGAAACGGGTCAGCGAGTAGTGGTTCAGGGCGGTCCGCACGACCTTGTGGTCGAGCCTGGTCGAGAGCACCGAGGTCAGGACCTTGTTGCCCGAGAGCCGGTCGTCCTCGTCGGCGATCACGACGACGGCGAGGCGCCCAGAGGTGAAGTCGCTGCTCGCGAGGACCGGCGCCATGTGGGTCTTGAGCCACGCGTCGGCCTGGGCCAGCGTCGCGTCGTGCGCGTCGTGGACGAGGTTCGGGATCAGGAACGTCACGTTCGCCAGCTTGTTCGCCCTCGCGTTCGCGGCGAGGTTCGCGGTCCCCACGTCGTGCGCCCGGCAGGCGGTGCGGTCGGCGGAGAAGTAGGTCCACGGGTTGTGGCGCACCGCGTAGTGACCCGCGCTGGTCAGGTTGCAGTGGTGCGGCATCGACTCGGCGTACGTCGCCGCGCTCCTGCCGGCTCGCCGCGCCTGGGAGAAGACCGAGGCCGCCCGGCCGAGCTTGGCGGCGTTGGTCGAGGGATCGGCGTCGTTGGTGACCCCGAACGTCGATCCGCCGGCGATCGCGAGGTAGTTCGGCAGGCTGGGGTGGGTCAGCGCGTGCCAGTCGGTCGCGTAGCTGTACCGGTCCGAGAGCCCGGCCAGGTAGGGCATCTGCGCGCGCATCTGGCGCAGCGAGTGGTTCTCCTCGATGACCACCAGGACCTTGGTCGGCAGGCGGCGCGCAGCGGTGAGCCCCGCGGTGAGCGCAGCGCGGTCGCCGTCGTTCGCGCTGGTCGAGCCGCCGGTGCCGCCGGAGCCACTGCCTGAAGCACTGGCGGACCCGCAGCCGGCGGCGAGGGCGAGGAGCAGGACGATCGGGACGAAACGGCGCATGTCACGACGGTACCCGGACCGGGCGCACGAGAGGGAGCACGAGGGGCACGGACGGCTGACCGTCCGTGCCCCTCGTGGTGTGGCTGGACCTGTGCCTAGTGGAACGACACCTCGGGAACGCGGACGATCTGGCCCGCGTGCGCGATCCCCAGGAACGACCCGATGCTCCACGCCGAGGCGTAGAGGTGACCGCCGCGCAGCAGCAGACCGGTCGGCATCGTGACCTGGGCGTGGGTGATGTGCCCGTTGTGGATCCGCGTGATCCGGCCGATGCTCGACGGGTCGAAGCCCGGCCCCGGATCGCCCTCCGGGGCGCCGAAGAGCACCTCGGAGAAGTAGATCGTGCCGTCACGACGTACGGCGACCCCGGTGGGTGCGGTGAAGCCGGACCAGACGCGCTGGATCTTTCCGGTGCGTGCGCTCAGCTTGTAGATGCGCCCCGCCTGCGGTGCCTCGCCACCCAGCGTGCTGATGTACACGCTTCCGCCCAGGACCTGGACGCCGGTCGGGACCGGGTCGCACCCCTTGGTGCCCGGGTTGGCGTTGGCGTCGGGACCCTTGCAGGCCGGGACGTTCTTGACGGTCGGCGGCGCGAAGAACGTCGAGACGTGGCCCGTGCGCGGGTTGACCCGGAGGACGTCGTTGGCGCCACCGTCCGCGACGAACAGCCCGTAGCGCGAGGACGTCATGGCGAACGGGTTGGACAACGCGTCGACGGGGTGGCCGTGGACGAGCTGGACCTGGCCGTCGGGGTTGTGCAGCTTCTCGTAGCGCAGCAGGTTGGCGATCACCTTGACGTGCTTGCCGTCGTAGCTGATGCGCAGGACCCGGCTGGGACCGTACTTGCCGCCCGAGGGTGCCCCCTCCTCGTTCGGGCCGCCGGTCACGGCGAAGACGTTGTGCGGCCCGGTGGCCGCTCCCGCCACGCCCGGCGCGCCCTTGAGGATCGCCCACTTGCTGCCGTCCAGCGCTACCCGGGTCACCTCGCCCGTGTCGCTCTCGGCAACGACCAGGCCGCTGTGCCCGCCGCGGGCGCTCGCCAGGCCGAACGGCCCGTCGAGGTGCTGGGCGACGACGTGGACGCGAGCGGCACTCGGCGCCGCCCAGGTGGCCGGCGCCGCCACGGCCGCTGCGGCGGCGAACGCCACCACCGCGACCGATGCTGCTCTAGCTCTGGGAACCATGGGAACTCCTTCTTCTCGAAACGTTCCCTCCGGCATACCGCATCTGGCGCGCCCGAAACAGAGTCGGCCGAACCGGTCTAGCCGGGCTCGAGCAGCGCGGTGACAGTCACGCGGGCCCAGGACGGAGCCGTCTACTCCCACTCGATCGTGCCCGGCGGCTTGCTCGTGATGTCCAGCACGACCCGGTTGACCTCGTCGACCTCGTTGGTGATCCGCGTCGAGATGCGCTCGAGGACCTCGTAGGGCAGCCGGCTCCAGTCGGCCGTCATGGCGTCCTCGCTGGAGACCGGGCGCAGCACGATCGGGTGGCCGTAGGTGCGGCCGTCGCCCTGCACGCCGACGGATCGTACGTCGGCCAGGAGCACCACCGGGAACTGCCAGATGTCTGCGTCCAGACCGGCCCTGGCCGTCTCCTCACGCACGATCGCGTCGGCCTCGCGCAGGATCTCCAGGCGCTCGGCACTGACCGCACCGACGATGCGGATCGCCAGACCGGGCCCCGGGAACGGGTGCCGGCCGACGATCGCCTCGGGGATGCCGAGCTGGCGGCCGACCTCGCGGACCTCGTCCTTGAACAGCGTGCGCAGCGGCTCGATCAGGCTGAACTCGAGGTCCTCGGGCAACCCGCCGACGTTGTGGTGGGACTTGATGTTCGCCGCGCCCTCGCCACCGCCGGACTCCACGACGTCGGGGTAGAGGGTGCCCTGCACCAGGAACTTCACCGGCGCGCCCGGGGTGGCGAGCACCTCGCGCTCGGCGGCCTCGAAGGTGCGGATGAACTCGCGTCCGATGATCTTGCGCTTCTCCTCCGGGTCGGTGACGCCGTCGAGGAAGCCGAGGAACTGGTCCTTGGCGTCGACGACCTTGAGGTCGACCCCGGTCGCCTCGACGTAGTCCTTCTCGACCTGCTCGGCCTCGCCCTGGCGCAGCAGCCCGTGGTCGACGAACACGGCCGTGAGCTGGTCCCCGATCGCGCGCTGGACCAGGGCGGTCGAGACCGCGGAGTCGACCCCGCCCGAGAGTGCCGAGATGACCCGGGCGTCGCCGACCTGCTCGCGGATCTGCGCGATCTGCTCCTCCACGATGTTCACGCTGGTCCACGTCTGCCGGCAGCCGGCGATGTCGACCAGGAAGTGCTCCAGGACGGCCTGCCCGTGCTCGCTGTGCAGGACCTCGGGGTGCCACTGGACCCCGGCGATCCTGCGCTCCACGTGCTCGAACGCCGCGACGGTCGCGCGCGGAGAGCGGGCGTTGACCGTGAAGCCCTCGGGCGCAGACGTGACCTCGTCGCCGTGCGACATCCACGAAACGAGGGTCGTGGGCAGGCCCTCGAGCAGGGTGCCGGCCTCGAGAACCTCGACGCTGGTACGCCCGTACTCGCGCTGACCCGTGTGCGCGACCTCGCCGCCGAGGGCCTGGGCCATCGCCATGAACCCGTAGCAGATGCCGAAGACCGGGACGCTGCCGTCGACCAGCGCAGCCTCCAGCTGCGGTGCACCCTCCTCGTAGACCGAGGACGGACCGCCGGAGAGGATGATCGCCGTCGGGTTCTTCGCGAGCATGTCGGCCACGGACATCGAGTGCGGCACGATCTCGGAGTAGACCCGGGCCTCACGGACGCGGCGGGCGATCAGCTGGGCGTACTGAGCCCCGAAGTCGACGACGAGGACGAGGTCGTGGTCGGTCAAAACCGGGCCTTTCGCGTGGGGTGCGGTGGCGGGAGTCTATCGGGGTGACCGGGTCTCGCCGTACGCCGTCCGGCCGGCGACCGTCACCCGTAGGGTGGGCCGCGATGAGAGCGCTTCCCCGGGTCCCGGCCATCCGCCGTCCCACGTCCGCCGCGCTGCGCAACCCGCTCCTCGGGATCTTCCTGGTGGCCCTCGTGGCCCGGGTCGTCCGCGCCCAAGTCGGTGGCGGGTTCACCCAGCCCAACGGTTACGACCCGGGTGTCTACTACGCCGGCGCGGCCGGGTTGGCGAACGGCCGGGTCCCCTACCGCGACTTCACCTTCGTGCATCCTCCGGGGATCGCGCTGCTCGAGGCTCCCTTCGCCCTGCTCGGTCGGGCGACGACCGACCTGACCGGGTACGTCGCCGCCACCATCGCCGTCGTCGTGCTCGCCTCGCTCAACGCCGTCCTGGTCGTCCTGGTGTCCCGGGCGATGGGCCTTCCGCAGCGCGCGGCACTCGTCGGGGGCCTGTTCTACGCCCTGTGGACCAACGCGGTCGGCTTCGAGACCACGGCCCGCCTCGAGCCGGTCGGCAACTTCTTCCTGCTGTGCGGCCTGCTCGCCTTCCACCGCGCGCTTCTCCTCACGGGTCGTCGCGCCGACCTGCTCGGCGTCCTGGCGGGGGTCGGCCTGGGCGCGGCGGTGTGCGTGAAGCTGTGGTGGTTGGTGCCGGTGGCGGCGTACGTCGCGTGGCAGCTGGTCGTCGAGCGCCGGTTCCGCGCGAGCCTCGCCACCCTCGCCGGCGGCGCGCTCGCGCTGGTCGTGGTGAACCTGCCCTTCTTCGTCCTCGCCCGCGGCGCCATGTGGGACTCGATCGTCCGTGACCAGCTCGGTCGCCAGACGAGCCACATCCCCCACGCGCGCATCTTCAGCTACCTGACCGTCGGCAACTGGGCGACGGACGAGTCGCACGCGGGCCAGGTGCTCACGATCGTGGTCGGTCTCGTGGTGGTGGCCCTCATGGTGCAGCGGGCGTGGCGGACACCGGTGGCGCGCCCGCTGGCACTGGTGCTCCTGGTCCAGCTCGCGCAGCTCTGGTTCCAGCCGATCTGGTTCACGTTCTACTCCGACTTCACGACCGTGGCGCTCTGCCTCCTGATCGCTGCCGCGTTCGGCGCACCACGTCCGGAGCGACCCGAGCAGGACGCGGCACCGTGGATGCGGCGCAACTGGCTGCCGTCGGTCCTCGTCGTCGCTCTCGCGGTGAACCTGGCCGTCATCGTCGCGACCTGGGAGCCGGGGGCCGACGCGAGTCCGACGCCGTTCCCGCGTGCCGCCCTGACGCAGGCGCTGGCGCACGTCCGCTGCGTGGAGAGCGACCAGCCGATGGGCCTGATCCAGGTCAACGCCCTGAGCCGGAGCTTCCAGAACCGCTGCCCGGCGTGGGTCGACGTGGTCGGACGACGGCTGCGCTTCAACCGCGTGGTCGGGCCCCCGAACCAGCCGGGTGCCCCTACCCAGTGGGACGCGCTCGTCGCACGACACCTCCGCCGCACCGACGCACTGCTGCTGACCAGGCCACCCGCGGCGATCGGGTTGTTCCCGCGCACCTTCCAGCGCCTCCAGCGCTACGGCCTGCTGATCGACGTCGGCGGCTACCCGGTCTACCGGATGCCGGGCCGGCGCTGAGCGACCACGGGCCGGCGACCGGTCAGCCGCAGCTGCTCTCGATCGACTTCATCGCCGAGACCACCGGCGCCGAGGCCGTGACACCGACCGTCGAGCCCTCGGAGCCGGCCTCCGACGCGATGACCTTGGTCGTCAGCGCGTCAGCAGCCTGGCTCAGCACGCGGTACCGGTTGAAGTCCTTGTCCGGCAGGTTCGTCGTCAGCCCTGCCGTCGTGGCCGCAGCCCGGATCGCCGCCAGCTCTGCGGCGACGTCCTCGCCGGCCACCTCCCCGTTGGCGTAGTGCACGAGCTGGGCCGAGGCCTCCCCGCTGGGCTGGGCCTTGAGCAGGTAGGTGCGGCACGCGGTCGTGTGCGCCGAGGAGACGTCGTCGCTTCCGCAGCCGGCGAGGAGGGCGGTAGCGGCCAGCGCGCTCGCAGCAGCCAGGGCGGTCCGAGAGGGAGTCATGGCGGCACCGTACTGGGTGCTTCGCGGCGATTGGTGCCGATCTCGCCGGTTTCGAGACGGTTGCTCGGGCGGTGGTGCTCGTCGCGGCCGGAGCCGCTGCCTTCCTGGTAACTTCCGTGTCCGAAAACGACTCAGGGCCCAGCCGGGGAGGGAGGGAGGCTGGGCCCTGATTGTCCACGTGGTGTGAACCGTGTCGAGATCGGGCCTGGGAGGGAGCGATGCACCCGATCTGCACTGCTCAACGAGTGCCCCCAAGCGGGGTTATGCAGGTTTCTGAGAAATTTTCTCGTCGGCCGGCTCAATTACGAGACTGCCCGCTGGGCCTCAGGAAACCGCCACGATCGGCAGGTGCAGCGCTCCCGGAGCACTGCTCGGAACGGCCGGCGAGACGGGCTCCACCGGAGCGATCCGCTCGTACGCCGTACCGAGCTCCGGCCGCGGGTCCTGCTCGCCCTTGTTGGGCCAGAACGACATCGCCCGCTCGGCCTGCGCGGTGATCGTCAGGGACGGGTTCACGCCGAGGTTCGCCGAGATCGCCGAGCCGTCGGCGATGTGCAGGCCGGGGTGGCCGTAGACGCGCTGGTACGGGTCGACCACACCGGTCTCCGCGGAGTCCCCGATCGTGCAGCCACCGATGAAGTGCGCGGTCAGGGGACGGTTGAACGGCTCGCCGATCGAACCGCCGGCAGTGCCGCCGACGATCTCGGCCATCTTGGTGACCGCCTCGTTGCCGACCGGGATCCAGGTCGGGTTCGGGGTCCCGTGACCCTGCTTGGAGGTCATGTAGGAGATGTTCGTGCCCGGGATCCTCTTGGTGAACGTGGTGATCGAGTTGTCGACCGTCTGCATGACCAGGGCGATCACGGTGCGCTCGGACCAGTGCTTGAAGTCGTAGAGCTCGCGGATGTTGGCCCTCTGCGCCCACATCTCCTTCAGCCACTTCTGCCAGCGCGGCGTCGGGCCCTCACCGTCGGTGAGCACGGTCTGCATCATCGACATGAAGTTGGAGCCCTTGCCGTAGCGCACCGGCTCGATGTGGGTGTGCTCGTCGGGGTGGAAGGAGGAGGTGATCGCGACCCCGCGCGAGTAGTCGATCGGGGAACCCGACGGCGCGATCGCGCCGAGGATCGACTCGGAGTTCGTGCGCGAGAGGTAGCCCAGGCGGTCCGAGAGGTTCGGCAGGTGACCCTCGTCCTTCATCTTGTGCAGCAGCCGCTGGGTGCCCAGCGACGCGGCGGCCACGATGACCTGCTCGGCGCTCAGCGTCCGCGTCGAGCGGGCGGTGGCACGCTTGGCCTTGGTGAACTTCAGCGTCAGGTCGTAGCCGCCCCCGCGACGCGGCTTGATCCGGGTGACGGTGGTCAGCGGCATCACCCGCACACCCTTGGCCTCGGCGAGGTAGAGGTAGTTCTTGACCAGCGTGTTCTTGGAGTTGTGCCGGCACCCGGTCATGCACTCCCCGCACGCCTTGCACGGCACCCGGTCCGGTCCGGCGCCGCCGAAGTACGGGTCGGCGATCGTGTCGTGGTGGGTCTCCCCCGGGCCGCCGAAGAACACCCCGACGGGCGTGGGGTGGTAGGTGTCCTCCACGCCCATGTCGACCGCGACCTTGTACATCACGTCGTCCGCGGCGGTGCGCAGCGGGTTCTCGACCACGCCGAGCATCCGCTTGGCCTGGTCGTAGTACGGCGCCAGCTCGGACTTCCAGTCGGTGATGTGCGCCCAGCTCGGGTCGCGGTAGAAGGGGTCGAGCGGTTCGTAGAGGGTGTTCGCGTAGACCAGCGAGCCGCCACCGACGCCTGCGCCGGAGACGATCATGCAGTCCTTGAGCGCGTCGATGCGCTGGATGCCGTAGCAGCCGACCTCGGGACGGAACAGGTAGCGCTTGACGTCCCAGGACGTGTCGGCGAAGTCCTCGTCGCGGAAGCGCGCACCGGCCTCCAGGACGGCCACCTTGTAGCCCTTCTCGGCGAGCCGCAGCGCGCTGACCGATCCCCCGAAGCCGGACCCGACGACGATCACGTCGAAGTCGAAGCTGCTCTCGCTCATCAGGCGCGTCCCATCTTCTTCATCACCCGCAGGCTCGCGGTCATCACCTTGGCGTACTGCTCGTCGTTCAGGCCGAACTGCGGGCTGAACCGCAGCAGCGCCTGCGAGGCGACCGCCTGGGTCTCGGTGTAGCGGTGGATCCCCTCGCTGCCCTGTCGGCGACCCATCCCGGACTCGCGCATGCCACCCATCGGGGCGTCGATGCTGGCGAACGTCGCGCCGAAGGCCTCGTTGATGTTCACCGTGCCGCACTTGACCTGGCGCGCGATGATCCGCGCCCGGGCGGTGTCGCGGCTGTAGATCGAGGCGTTCAGCCCGTACTCGCCGTCGTTGGCGCGTGCGACCGCCTCGGCCTCGTCGTTGAACCGGTAGAGGCTGATCACCGGGCCGAAGGTCTCGTGGGAGAAGCACGTCATCTCCGGGGAGACTCCCTCGAGGATCGTCGGCTCGTAGAAGAACGGCCCGAGGTCCGGACGCGCCTTCCCGCCGGCAAGGATCGTCGCGCCCTTGGCGACCGCGTCCTCGACGTGCGCGGTGACGGTGTCGAGCTGCTCCTGGCTGATCAGCGAGCCCATGTCACTGCCCCACTCGAGGCCGGCCGAGAGGTTCATCGCCTTGGTCGCTGCGACGAACCTCTCCTTGAACCGGTCGTAGACCTGGTCGGCGACGAACATCCGCTCGGTCGAGACGCACAGCTGGCCGGCGTTGGAGAAGCACGCACGGACGGCGCCCTCGGCGGCC
>JBJMIO010000049.1:0-7118 GCA_045806765.1 Marmoricola sp. | reverse complement strand
TCAGGTCGCACGGCCGAGCGGCAGTACGGGCAGACGACCGAGTCGGCGATCTCGCGCGAGCAGTGCGGGCACTCCATCGGGCGATCTTGGCAGCGCAGGTCCCGGTCCGTCCGGAGAACCGGAGGTTCGGGGCTTGTCGGCGCGTGGAATGCTCGGGGCATGAGCATCACGACAGCCGCCATCGTCGCGGAGACCGCCGGCGCCCCCTTCGTCCAGCGCACCGTCGAGCACCGCGAGCTCGGCGAGTACGACGTCCTGATCGACATCGCCTTCGCCGGCATCTGCCACAGCGACATCCACCAGGTGCGCGAGGAGTGGGGCTCCGCGATCTTCCCGATGGTGCCGGGCCACGAGATCGCCGGCACCGTGGCCGCGGTCGGCAGCGCGGTGACCCGGCACACGGTCGGGGACCGGGTCGGGGTGGGCTGCATGGTCGACTCGTGCGGCGAGTGCGCGCAGTGCAAGGACGGCCAGGAGCAGTTCTGCGAGAAGGGCAGCGTGATGACCTACAACGGCCGCGGGTACGACGGGAACCCGACGTACGGCGGCTACGCGCAGCAGGTCGTCGTCTCCGAGCGCTTCGCGGTGAAGATCCCCGAGGGCATCGCGCTCGACGAGGCCGCGCCGCTGCTCTGCGCGGGCATCACCGTGTGGAGCCCGCTGACCCGCTGGGGTGCCGGCCCGGGCAAGAAGGTCGGCGTGATCGGTCTCGGCGGACTGGGCCACATGGCGGTCAAGATCGCCTCGGCACTGGGCGCCGAGGTCACCGTGCTCTCGCGCACCGACGCCAAGCAGGACGACGCCGAGGAGCTCGGCGCGACCGCGTTCCTGGCCACCGAGGGCACCGATGCGCTGCGCCGGAACCGCAAGTCCTTCGACCTGATCATCAACACCGTCAGCGCCTCGCTGCCGATGGGTGACTACCTCGCGCTGCTCAAGCCGTTGGGCGCGCTGGTCAACGTCGGCATCCCGAGCGAGAACTACGACATCCCGCCGTTCGCGCTCGTGGGCGGTTCGCGGATCCTGGCCGGCTCCAACATCGGCGGGATCCCGGCGACCCAGGAGATGCTCGACTTCTGCGCCGAGCACGGCATCGGTGCGAGCATCGAGAAGATCGGTGCCGACGAGGTCGACGCGGCCTACGACCGGGTCGTCGCTGGAGACGTGCGCTACCGGTTCGTGATCGACACCAGCACGATCAAGGCCGGCTGAGCCTCAGGCGCTGGTGACCTTGCGCAGCGGGCAGCTGGAGATGTCGGCCTGGTCGGCGTATAGCGGGAGCTCCTCCATGGTGGCCACCAGCTCCTCGCTGCTGCCGAAGAGCCGCTTCGGGTCGAGGTAGACCTCCTCGTCGAAGGACTCGCTGACGATCGCGCGGACCGGCGCCGAGCCGGGCGTCAGGGTCCGGGCGACGGCGTCGCGCACGTAGCCGCGACGCAGCGGGTGCAGCCGGGCCGAGGACGGCGTGTGGATCATGTGCCAGCCGTGGAAGAAGTCCTCGTCGGTGAGCCGGTCGGGCTTGGGGAACCAGGTGAAGTGGGTCAGCAGCGTGCCGGCCTCCACCGGTTGGGGCACCGACTCGGTCACCAGGTAGGCATCGCCCGGAGCCTGATCGACGACCGCGGACCACACGTCGACCGAGTCCACCCAGAGCTCGGCGAGACCGCGGAGCTCGGAGCCGCGACCCATCAGCAGCGGCGCGCCAGGGAGGTCGGCCGCGGCCGAGACCGTGATCGAGCGCAGACCGGGGACGTCGAGGCCTGAGGCGGCGGTGACCGCCGCGTCGTCCCAGAGCAACAGGTCGATCTTCTCCATGCCGGTCTCCTGGCGTCCGGGCGGTCGTCGCGACCACCACTGGAACGTGTTCTAGCAGATCCCGGCGCACGGAGCGACCCGATGCACGACGCCCGCCCCGTCTCCGGGGCGGGCGCCGGCGTACCTCAGCCGATCGTCAGCTGGTGCTCACCCGATCGTCGCGGTGGCCACCGCGACCTGGATGTCGGCTCCGATGGGCAATCCGTACTTCGCCGTCGACAAGATGATCCGCAGGCCGATGACGCCCGCGCGATCGTGGGCGACGACCTGCTGGTTGATGTAGACCTTCGCGATCCCGGCGATGTTGATCAACGTGTTGGGTGCGACGTTGATCGGGATGTGCTGGCCGGCGATGACCAGGTTCACCAGGTTCATGTGCGCTTCGGAGACCGTGTCCGGCGCCGAGTCGCGGACGTGCGCGGTCACATCGATCGCATCAGCCCGGATCAACCCGTTGAGCAGGTTGACCTTCGCGATCTCCGACTCGGTCCTCACATCCGCGAACCCGGGAACCGTCAAGGCGTTCACCGTGTTCTGCAACGCCCCGACGACGAGCACGTTCGGGATCTTCACCGACGCCGCCGAGGCGGTGTAGGGGAACCCGTTGGTGCCACCGATCGGCACGCTGACCTTCCCGGTCGGCTGGGAGAGGACCTTGACGTTGTTGCCGACCGCGGCCGCGATGTAGGTGCTGTACGCGCCACCACCCACGGGCTGTGCATCGGTCTGCGGGGTCGGCAGGATCATCGAGAGCGTCGGGTTCACCCAGATCTGGGCACCGGCGGGAGCGCCGCTGTTCGCCTTGAGCAGCGTGACGTGCAGCGCTGCACCCTCGGTGCGCACGGTGCCGGGTCCGTAGACGACGTGGGACTCGTTGACGATCACGTCAGCGATGCCCGGGATCGTGATCCGGGTGTTCTTGCCGACGTCGATCGGGATCAGCTGGCCACCGATCGTGAGGTGCACGAGCTTGGTGGCGGTGTCGCCGTGGAGCCCGAGCAGGTCGACCGACGCCGTCGAGGAGGACTGGATCGCGTCCGCCTTGATCGCGCTGTTGAGCAGGTTGACACCGGCGATCTCGGTGGTCGAGACGATCTTGATGCCACCCACCGTGGCGGTCGCCTGCTCACCGCTGGTGATCGCGCCGACGTTGGCGAGCGTGCCGAGGTGCACCGAGGCGACCTGGGTCTCGGCGGAGTTCGGGATCTCGGACCCGGTCAGCGACGACTGGGCGGTGACCCCGGACTGGATCGTGGTGCCGAGGGCGTTGACCTGGGTCGCGCCGGCGAAGCCGACGTAGGTCCACGGGTTGGGGGCGGCGCCAGCAGGAGCCGAGGCCGCAGTAAGTCCTGTGGCGAGGGCGATGGCGCCGGCGCCCAGGATCGCAGAGATGCGTCGCATGAGGGTGGAGACCTCCGGGAGGGGAGAGGTACGGGTGCGTGCGCGTTGATCGCACGCATGGGCGGTTGGGGTGCAGGTGCAACGTGCCCAGACTCCTCTGCCCGACGTCGTCGCGCTGCACTGGTGCAGACCACTGGGCGTCCCGAGCAGACCAGTGGGGCGATGCCCCGCCAGACCGAAGCGACGTCGCTCGCGCCACACGTTTCACCGGGTACCCGGTGAAACCCGGCCGAACATCATCAGTTGCATGCCATCTGCCGAGTTCTCGACATCTCGCCGCTCGAGGGCGAATATGGAGGATTTATGGCCACATCGGGCTCATCCTGAGTCACCCGCCCCGTCGAGTCACCCGTTCGGTCCCGTTGTCGTCATCAGCGTTCAGAACCTGGGGAAATTTCCGTCACTCTGACGCAAACGCGACGGACGAAGACCTCGCTTCAGCCTGTCACCATGACTTGCGCCGAGAGTTCCTTGACCTTCGAGTTCGCCCAGCGCAGCTGACGCAACGTCTGCGGGTGGCAGTCCTCGGCCAGACCCAGCAGCTCCGCGTCCTCGAGCGCCTGCGCCGTCTGCGCCAGCACCTCCCAGTCCAGGGAGACCCCGGCAGCCTTGCGGTGCACGTGCCTCAGGTCGGAGATCAGCAGCAGGCCGGGCGCGTGGCTGTGACCCATCAGCTCCGCGGACTTCTGCTTCAGCCCGGCCAGCAGCTCGGACCGGTCCCGGGGCGCGGCGTCCAGCTCCACCCCGTACGCCGACCCGGTGCCCGCCAGCCGGCGTACGTGCTCGTGCGACCAGGCAGCGACGTCGCGAGCGACGTGGCAGATCTCGTGGTCGGTCTTGTGCAGGTCGGCGAGGCTCAGCAACGAGTCGGCCAGGTCGTTCTCCGAGCGGTGCAGCTCCTCGATTGCCATCCCGACGTGGTTGCCACGCAGGCCGCGGATCGTGGTGAGCAGGTTCATCGGGTGCCCCCGATCGTCTCGTGGATCACGGGCTCGCCGTGGGTGTCACGGATCCTCGGGTCCTGCACCGCAGGCCGGGAGCCGGTCGTGGTCGGTGCCGGGGACACGGTGTCGCGGTGCTCGAGCAGCGAGGCCATCGCCGCAGCGGTCTTGAAGATCGGTTGCTTGGAGGCCGGGTCCCAGTCGGTCAGAGTCAGCTCGTTCGCCGCGCGGCCGTGCTCGACCGGTTCGTGCCCTCCCGGCGTGTCCCAGTAGCCGTAGTGGAACGGCAGGAACAGGACGCCCTCGCGGATGCCGCTGATCCGCAGCGGAGCGACCACCTCCCCGCGAGGCGTCACGATCCGGAGCACGTCGCCCTCGTGCCAGTGGTTGCGGTCGGCGTCGGCGAGCGATACCTCCACCCAGACGTCCGGGGCCGCCGCCTGCAGCTGGGGCGCCCGCCCGGTCTTGGTGCGGGTGTGGAAGTGGTAGAGCGTGCGGCCGGTGATCAACGCGTACGGGAACTCGGGCGACGGCGGCTCGTGCGGCGGCAGGTACTCGGCGGCCTTGATCACCGCCTTGGCATCCGGGTTCAGCGCCTGGTACTCCATCGGCTCGAGCGGGGCGCCGGTGACCAGGTCCCGCCCGTAGGTCTCGCAGTAGTCGGGGGCGGACCAGAACTGGCCGTCCGCGTAGATACGCTCGGTGCCCTCCGGGGCGTCCTCGGTGCACGGCCACTGGATGCCGGACCCGCCGCGCAGCTTGTCGTAGCTCATCGCGGAGTAGTCGCAAGGCCTGCCCTTGGAGCACTCCTTCCAGGCCTCGAAAGCCTCCTCCGCGGTCGACCACTTCACCAGCGGCTGGCCGTCCCTGTCCGTCAGGCTCATCCGCTGGGACAGCTCGACCAGGATGTCCAGGTCGGGCCGCGCCTGACCGGGCGGCTCCACGGCCTTCTCGGACAGGTGCACGGTGCGGTCGACGTTGGTAAAGGTGCCGGTCTTCTCGCCCCAGGTCGCGGCGGGCAGCACGACGTCGGCGAGCTGCGCGGTCTCGGTGAGGAAGATGTCCTGGACCACCAGGAAGAGCCGCTCCTGGCTGAGCACCGAGCGGATCCGGCGCAGCTCAGGCAGCGACACCGCCGGGTTTGTGGCCGAGACGTGCAGGAACCGGATCGAGCCCTCCTCGGCGTAGCGAAGCATTTGCATCAGGTGCGTCGGGCCGTGTAGTGGGGGATGTGCGAGGGCTCGACGTTCCAGATCTTGGCGAGCTCCTCGACGTGCTGCTTGTTGGCCCAGTTGCGGAAGGCGGGCAGGTCGCCATCGGCTCCGGCCTCGCGGGTGTTCTGCGCAGTCGGCTGCCCGTTCATCTGCAGCAAGCCGCGACCCGGTTCGCCGAGCATCCCGCGCAGGATGTGGATGTTGTTGACCTGCACCGCGGCCGCGGTGGCCTGGTGCGACTGGTAGAAGCCCTGCAGCACCGTGGACATCAGCCGCTCGGCGGTCCCGATCAGCTCGGCGGCCCGACGCAGGTCCTCGGCCGGGACGTCGCAGATCGCGGCCGCGCGCTCGACCGTGCACGGCTCGACCATCTTCTTCAGCTCCTCGAACCCGACAGCATGCGCGCCGAGATAGTCATGGTCGACCCGGTCGTGCGCGATCAGCTCGTGCAGGATTGCGTTCATCAGCATCACGTTGGTGCCGGGCCGCGGGGCCAGGTGCACGTCGGCGAGCCGGGCCACCGGGGTGTGCCGCGGGTCGACGCAGATGATCCTCGGCGGGTTCGGTCCGGCCAGTCGGTCCAGCATCCGCGCCCAGAGCACCGTCTGGGTCTCGGCCATGTTGTGCCCGTAGAGCGCGATCACGTCGGCATGGTCGACGTCGGTGTAGGAGCCCGGCTGCCCGTCGCAGCCGAAAGACTCCTTGAGCGCCTCGGCAGCGGTCGCGGTGCACAGACGGGTGTTGCCGTCGACGTGGCTGGTGCCGATTCCGCCGTGGGCGATCAGGCCGAGTGTGTAGTACTCCTCGAGGAACAGCTGGCCAGAGGTGTAGAACCCGATCGAGCTGGGCCCGCGGGTGTCGAGCAGTTCGCGGCACCGGCTGGCGACAGCATCCATCGCGGTGTCCCAGTCGGTCTCGACGAGCTTGCCGCCGCGGCGGATCAGCGGGGTGGTCAGCCGGTCCGCCGAGTTGTTCGCCTGCCAGCCGAACAGGTCCTTGGGGCCGAGACGCCCGCGGTTCACCCGGTCGACCTCGCGGCCACGGACCCCGACGATGCGGCCGTCCTTGACCGCGATGTCCAGGGCGTCGCCGTTGGAGTGCAGGATCGACGCCGACTGCACCCAGGCATCGACATCCGCAGGTGCCAGGCCGTCGGCGAGGAAGGAGTCGACCCGAGTGGGCCAGGCCTCAGCGGCGCCGTACGGGGTCCGGGTTCCCCACGGCTTTGCGATCCGGTCCACTTCTGACATGGAGGACGCGTACCCATGCCTTGTCCTTTTCATACGCCGCGAGAGTTTGAACGCCGTGCATCCGGGCATCGAGCGCGGGTGAGCAGACCGACCTCGACGAACAGGGACGGACCCGTCGCCGCCGTCGCGTGCGTGGGATTCCGGAACTCCAACAGACAGGTTCGCCTGTAGGCGTCAGCGCCCCATGGCCTGGGCCAGGATCCTGGTGGCGTACTCGCGGAGCCCGGTGCCAGAGCTGCGGGCTTCTTCGAGCAGTACGTGGTACGCGTGGTGGATCTCGAGATCGCGCTGGTAGGCGAGCGCGCCCTTGGCCTGTTCGATCACTACACGCGCGTCGATCGCGGCCCTCACCCGGTCGACCAGTGCGTCGGCAGCCAGCTCTCCGGGATGGACCAGGGCCACGGTAGCCAGGTCCGCGTAGAACTGGCCGAGTGCCGGGTTCGGGTCGACCCCGGACCCGACGAAAATGTTGAGACCGCCGAAGGCCCGACCTTTCC
>JBJMIO010000048.1:0-20398 GCA_045806765.1 Marmoricola sp. | reverse complement strand
GCGGCATGTGCAAGCTGGGCATCACGTTGGGGGTCTCGGCCATCGCGTCGATCACGTCGTCGGTGAACTCGGCCGGGTGCGGGCTGGTGAAGCGGACCCGCTCCAGCCCCTCGATGTCCCCGCATGCGCGCAGCAGCTTGGAGAACGCCTGGCGGTCGCCGAACTCCACGCCGTACGCGTTGACGTTCTGGCCCAGCAGCGTGATCTCGGAGACGCCCTCGGCGACCAGCGCCTCGATCTCGGCGAGGATCTCGCCGGGCCGGCGGTCCTTCTCCTTGCCGCGCAGGCTCGGGACGATGCAGAACGTGCAGGTGTTGTTGCAGCCGACCGAGATCGAGACCCACGCGGCGTAGGCGGACTCGCGCTTGGTGGGCAGCGTGGAGGGGAAGACCTCGAGCGACTCGAGGATCTCGACCTGCGCCTCCTGCGCGACGCGGGCCCGGTCGAGCAGCGCCGGGAGCGAGCCGATGTTGTGGGTGCCGAAGACGACGTCGACCCAGGGAGCCTTCGCCGTGATCGTGGAGCGGTCCTTCTGCGCCAGGCAGCCGCCGACCGCGATCTGCATGCCCGGGTTGCTGGCCTTCACCGGGGCGAGGTGACCGAGGTTGCCGTAGAGCTTGTTGTCCGCGTTCTCGCGCACCGCGCAGGTGTTGAACACCACGACGTCGGCGTGCCGGCCCTCGGGAGCTCCGTCCTTGTCGAAGGCCGTGTAGCCCGCGTCCTCGAGCAGGCCGGAGAGGCGCTCGGAGTCGTGGACGTTCATCTGGCAGCCGTGGGTGCGGACCTCGTAGGTGCGGGACTGGACTTCAGTGCTCATGACCGGTCCAGGGTACGGCGCGTCCCGCCTCCTCACGGAATCCGGGAGGCCCGGCCCCCGGCACGGACGCGAGCCTGCTCGACCAGCCACCCGAACACCACGGGACCGGTCGGATCCTCGATCTGCTCGGTCCACGCCATCTCGGGGTGCCACTGCACACCCAGCACGGCCCAGTCCCCGGCGGCCCACTCGATCCCCTCGACCGTGCCGTCCTCGGTCCGTGCGGTCGCACGCCAGGAGGGGCCGGGATCGCCGATGGCCTGGTGGTGCAACGCGCTGGTGCGTGCGCGGGGGCCGAGGAGCGCGTGCAGCACCGAGCCCTCTTCCGTCTCGACCTGGTGGCCCTCGAACGGGTGCTCGTGAGCGACCCCGTCGACCAGGCGGCCCCCGAAGGCGACCGCGAGCACCTGGGCACCACGGCAGGCGCCGAGCAGCGGCAACCGCGCATCGCACGCGGCACGTACGACGGCGAGCTCGGCGGCATCGCGGACCGCGTCGACGTCCTTCGCCGCCGCCGGATCGCCCCCGTACGCCGCCGGGTCGACGTCTCCCCCGCCGGTCAGCACGAGCCCGTCGACCAGGTCGAGCATCCCGGCGGCCTGCACGCCCGGCAGCAGCACGGGCCGCGCACCGAGCGCCACCAGCGCGTCGACGTACGCGTCCGGCGTGCCGGTGACCGGGAGGTCGCCGAACGGCCTGGGCACCTGGTACCCGTGGGCGACCACGCCGATGACCGGAGCGCCGGAGCCGGCCATGCTCAGAGCACCGCCAGGATGGTGACGCCCAGCGCGACACCGCTGAGGTAGGTACCCACCGCACCGAGGTCGCGCACGGGCCCGTGCTCGGCCATGGTCTTGCTGGTCAGCACCCCGACGGCGTGCAGGAGCCGGGCGCCCAGCGCGACGAGCGCGAGGGTGTTGAGCCACCAGCCGTCGGTCAGGGTCGAGGCGACGATGAGCAGCCCGATCAACGTGGGGACGTACTCGGAGGCGTTGCCGTGAGCGCGCTGGGCGATGAACATCGCGTCGGCAGGGTCGGTGGGCATCTGGTTGCCGGTCGCGCCGCGCTGCGCGCGGTGACGGGTCACGTTGGCGCCGAGGAGGAACAGCATGATCCCGAGGACGGCGATGGAGATGAGGACGGTGTTGCTCATGGCAGTGCCTTTCAGTGGGTGGGTGCGAGCGGTTCGGTCGAACGGTCCAGCAAGCGGCGCATGATCGTGCCGCTGAGGTCGGTGCCCAGCAGGGCGTCGGTCTTGTGCATCCCGCCGGGACAGGTCACGTTGACCTCGATCAGGCGGCCGGCGATCACGTCGACCCCGGCCACAGCGAGTCCGTGGCGTGCCAGCGTCGGGCGCAGCGCGGCGACGATGGCACGGTCGGCGTCGTCGACCTCAGCGGTCGCGACGGGCGGTCCGATGCGGAAGTCCTCGGTGCACGGTCGGCGCAGCACCGCTCCGATGATCTCGCCGTCGAGCAGGAAGAGCCTCTTGTTGTCTGCCTCGGCGAGGAACTCCTGGACGATGACGTGGCGCGTGCCACCGCGGGTGGCCGACTCGGCGAGGGTGGTCGCCGAGGCGTCGTCGCGCAGCAGCCAGACGCCCTGGCCGGCGAATCCGTCGACCGGCTTGACCACGACGCTCCCGTGACGCGCCGCCAGCTCCCGGACCCGGCCCGGGTCGGTGGTCACCTCGGTGGCCGGGCAGAGCTCGGGGAGCTGCAGCGCGACGAGCTTCTCGTGCACCGCGCGCACGCCTTCGGGCCGGTTGACCACCCGGACGCCGGACGCCTCGACGAGGTCGAGCAGGTAGGTGGTGTGCAGGTAGCGGGTCCCGACCGGCGGGTCGATGCGCAGCAGCACGAGGTCGACCGCCGCCGCGACGTCGAGCACCTGCTCCTCGCGGGCGTCGTACCAGGGCGTCTCGATCACCCAGCGGTGGTCGTGCCCGCGCTGGCGGGGCCTCAGCTCGATCCGGGTGGCGCGCGCCCGGACCCGGCCCTCGACGACCGCGAGGTCCTCGGGCGAGCAGCACCAGGTCGCGGCACCGAGCCCGGCGGCTGCGGCCATCAGTCCGACCGAGGCGTCGATGTCGGGTGCCAGGCTCGCCAGCGGGTCGAGGACGACCAGCACGTTCATGCCGCGACCCGGCTCTGCGTGCGTGCGATCTCCCGGCCCACTCCGATCACCTCGGCATCTCCCGCGGCAGCCGCGTGCCAGAGCGAGGCGAGGTGCGGCTGCGATCCCGCCAGCCGGCCCAGCCAGGTGCGGCGGCGCTCGTCGTCGTAGAGCAACGAGGCCAGCACGGTCGTGACGTGCTCGACCTGGGCCAGCGGCTGCACGTCGAGGAAGCGTGCCTCCAGGTAGGTCCCGCGCGGGCGGACCGGCGGGAAGAGCGTGCTCAGGTGCGCCTCGGCATCGCCGGGCGCGGTGAAGACCTTCGCACCCGCGGCGAAGGCGGCGTACGCCGTGACCGGATCGGGACCTGCCAGCAACCGGTCGTCGAAGCCGGTGCGCGCCGGGTCGACCTCAAGCCAGGTCGCCAGCCGACCGGCCGGTGCGGTGCGGGCGAACGCTGCGGCGAGGAACGGGGCCGCCAGGTTCAGGACCCGCCACTGCTCGAGCCCGACCGGTCCCGACCACCAGTCCAGGCAGACCTGGGTGGAGGCCGTACGCCGCATCATCCGGCGTCCGGCCGGGCCCACGGTGTCGAAGTGCCGCTGCATCGCGACGTAGCGCGAGGTCCTCAGCCGCAGCGGGACCTGCGACTCGGGCCGCACGTCGAGGGGAAGGTCGAGGAGCCGGATCCCGGCGCGGCCGAGGTCCTCGGTGAGTGCGGTGACCTCGCCGGCGAGCCGCGCCGCGACCGCCGCGGGACTGCTCGCGCAGGGCAGGCTCAGCTCGACCTGGCCGCCCGGTTCGAAGGTGAGGTGGGAGCGGTAGTCGCCGGTCGCGAGCCCGCGCAGGGTCTCCACGGGCACCGTCCGGCCGGCCGCGTCGGACACCAGGAGCTCGTGCTCGACAGCGACCCGCGTGCGCCGCACGTGCTGGCCGCGGAAGAGCCGGGCGGCGTGGGGCTGGATCTGGCTGGCATCCATGGGGGCTCCTGATATCGTAAGGTTACCTGTCGAATTATTGGAAGGTAACCTTACGAATGTCAAGCCCCACCTCCGAGCCGAACCCGGAGTTCGTCCCCATGATCGCTCTGGTGCACCGCCTCAACCGGGTGCTGCAGCAGGACATGGTCAGGGAGGCGCACACCCGCGGCTACACGGAGCTGAAGAACTCCCACAACGGGGTCTTCGCCACCCTGGACCGCGAGGGCAGCCGGGCGGCCGACATGGCCGCGCAGATGGGGATGACGCGGCAGTCGATGGGCGAGACCGTCCGCGAGATGGCGGAGCTCGGACTCGTGAAGATGCAGCCGGACCCGGACGACCGCCGGGCCAAGCTGGTCACCTGGACCGAGGAAGGGCTCGCGATGGCCCAGGACGGGTACCAGCACATCCTGGATCTCGAGCGGGCGTTCAGCGCCGAGTTCGGTGAGGAGCGGTACGCCTGGCTGCGCGAGGCGATCGCCCGGATGACCGCGATGCTCTCCGACCCGGCGGCCGGCCCCCTGCCGGAGGGCCCGACCACCTAGGGACCTCCGGGCCGCTGACGCCTCAGGACTCCCGCGACTCCCGCGATTCCTCGGTGCGCGGGTGCAGGTGGATCACCGGCGTGATGTCCTCCGGCTCCACGTCCTCCTCGACGGGTGCGGCGACCGGGCCGGGCAGGTAGCCCGGGATCACCGGGCCCTGCTCGCCGGCCGCCACCCGGATCATGGACGCGACGAAGCCCCGCACCACCCCGAAGGTGTACGCCGTCAACGCCACCGGCCCCTTCACGACCGGCCTCACTGCCCGATCCGCAGGGTCCGGACGGCCCACCTCGGGTCGTCCTCCATGGCCTTGTCGTGGGGCGGGTCCTCGCTGACCCTCCGCTCCTTCGAGATCGTCGGGTCGTCACCGTCCGAGAACGAGTGCCCGACCTCCTCCTCGCCGGGAGGCAGGACGGGTCGTGCTGATGTCCGCTTGCTCATCTCACACCTCCTCGTCGAGCTGTTGATCAGTCGTCGTCGGGTGCTGCGGCGGCTCCACCGCGCAGGATCTCGTTCTCGGCCAGGACGGCCTTGATGGCGGCCTGGTCGACGGGGCCGCTGGGGGGATCGTTGCTCTCCAGGATCTCCACGATGCTCTGCGGCTCGTCGTCGTCCTCGTCCTCGCGCTCGCCGTACCAGTCGTCCAGCTCGGCATCGGTTCCTCCGCCCCCGTGCGCCGAGGTGCGGCTGACCGCGGTCGGCTCGGTGGCGTAGGACTCCCCCGGCTCGTGCGGCGCCCGCTGCGGGGCCGCGGGAGCAGGGGCGGCAGCGGGAACGACAGCGGGAGCGGCGGTCGCGGCCGGTGAGGTCGGGGTCCGCGCGTCCGTCGCAGACGCTCGGGCCGGAGGCGCCCAGTCCTCGGACCGGTGACCCGGCTCGGGCACGGCGAGGCGTACGACGGCCCCGGCAGCTCCCTTGGCCAGACCGACGGCGCGCGCAACGGTCACCAGCGGGTGGCGCACGGCGCGGGTCAGGTGGGCGACGGCAGAGCTCACGGATCCTCCAGACGGTTCGGGTACTCCTTGCCCGTTCCCGCTGGCAGGAGTGCCAAAACCCGTGGTCTCAGTGAGCGAGCGAATCCTTGTGCGCCGGGGGGACGACGATCACGAACTGCGTGCTCACGAACGACCGGGCCCCGCGGTCGGCTCGCGCGAGGACCGAGGGCCTCAAGGCGACGTCGCACACGGGGGGTCTGCAGCTGGTCAGGCTCAAGCCGTGGTCGTGCGACGCCTTGTCGGTGAGGTACTGAGCCTCCGCGGCGAACTGTGAGCTCCTCCAGTCCTGCGACGAGCCGAAGACCACCACCCGGTCGCCCGGGTGCGCCGCAGCGTTTCGCTCCAGGCTGTCCAGCACCCGTTGCAGCACCTCCCTCTGGTGCTGGTCGTCGTCCATCGCGCGGTGCCAGTACCGGGCTCCCCAGCCGCACACCACGACCAGCGCAACCAGCGCAACCAGCGCAACCGGTGCACCGAGGGAGGTCCAACGCTTCGCGGGGCGAGCTGCGGGTGCGGCGCCGTTCTCGAACAACCAGACCAGCGGCAGCACCACGACGAACCAGAGCCAACCGGTCGCACGCGACGGCGTGAACACACCGGTCAGCACCGTCGCCGAGGCCTGGATCCCCAGGGCGACCACGAGCACCGCTGCGAATCGGAGCGTCCGCTCACGGAGGTGGGGTAACACCCAGCAGGCGAGGAGAGCGAGCAGCCCGAGCACCAGCGGGATCGTGTACGTGCCCAGCAGCTCCCCGAGCTGGTCGGCGGCGCGGCGCAGGTTCTCGAGCAGGTCACCGATCCCGTGAACCGGATGGGGTCTGCGCCACGGCAGCACCTTGACGCCGAAGTGCCCGAGGACGAGTGCGTTGAGGCTGAAGGACACCAGCGTGCCGGCTACGTAGGACGCGCAGAAGACGGCGACCCCGACAACGAGCTCGCGCAGCGTGCGCTGGGCGAGCTCAGCGCCGAGCAGCACCAGGAGGATCAAGGTGAAGGGCGGGTAGGCCAGGAAGATCAGCAGCGTCGAGACCACCGTCCACGCGCTCAGCCGGCGCGGGTCGCCCACGCAGTGCGGGAGCGCAAGGGCCGCGACCGCCAGCAGGACCATCGATGCCGCCAGCGTGGCGGGCCAGGACGAGAGGTCGCCGAGCATCGGCGACGCGGCGAGTGCGACCACCGTCGGGACGACGAACCATCCGCTCGCCCAGCGAAGGGCGACCACGGCGGCGAGGCCGAGGACCCCGATCGTGAACAGCACGCTCACCGCAGCCGGACTGAACAGGTGGCCGATCACGCGCCACCAGCCGTAGTTGAACCAGCGGCCTTCCCAGAGCAGGCGGTCGTGCATCTGGGCAGTGCGCTGCTCGGTCACCGGGAGAAGGAATCCCCAGTCATCGTGCTCCAGGAACGGGTGCCTGACCTGGCGCAGCACGCCGCTGAGGAGTACCGCGAGTCCGACCCCGACGAGAACCGGGAGCCGCTGGAGTCCGACGCGCACCGCTGCAGGCTACGCGTCCGGCGGGCGTCCGGTGCGACTGACCGCGCCGTGCCTCACGACCGTGGTCTCAGTGAGCGAGCGCATCCTTGTGCGCCGGGGGGACGAAGACGACGAAGCGGAAGCTCACGAAGGCCCGTGCGCCGTGGTCGGCGCGCGCGAGAACACCGGCGCGGGTCGAGACCGCGCACACCGGCGGGCGGCAGTTCGAGCTGCGGATGCCGGCGTCCTGGAACGCCTTCATGCTCAGGTACTGGGCCTGCTGGGTGAACGCCGGGTTGGCCCAGTCCGACGGCGTGCCGACGACCACCACGCGAAGACCCGGGTTGGCCGCCACCGTCTCCTCGAGCTGGTCGAGGACGCGTTGCAGCACGACGCGGCGACGCTGGTCGTGGTCGATCGCGTTCTGCCAGTAGCGCGCCCCCCAGCCTCCGACCGCCAGCAGCGCGAGCAGGGCCGCCAGCGGGATCCAGCGCTCGACGGGACGTCGCTCGCTCGTCTCGACCGAACGCCGCGGGCGCACCTCCTCGAAGAGCCAGATCAGGAGCAGCACCACGACGAACCAGATCCAGCCCATCGAGCGGTACGGCGTGGTGACGCCGGTCAGCACCGTCGCGGAGGACTGCACACCGAGACCGATGACCACGAGCGCCGCCATCTTCAGGCCGCGCTCGCGCAGTGCCGGCAGGGCGATGCAGGTGGCGAGGGCGAGCAGACCGAGGATCAGCGGCATCCTCGAGCTGGTGAACAGGCCGCCGAGCTGGTCGAGGGCGCGGCCGATGTTCTCGAACAGGTCGCCCGGCCCGTGCACGGGATTCGGGTTGCGCCACGGCCGCGCCACGATGCCGAAGTGCCCGAAGGAGATCGCGTTGAGCGTGAAGACGACCACAGTGCCGGCGACGTACGACGCGCCGTACGTCACCACCCCGACGACGAGCTCGCGCAACGGCCGGTCGATCAGCTCGGCAGCGACGAGGACCAGCAGTACCAGCGTCGTGGGCGGGTAGGCCAGGAAGACCAGCACCGTGGAGAGCACCGTCCAGGCCGTGAGCCGGCGCGGGTCGTCCACGCACCAGGGCAGCACCGCGGCGGCGATCGCGACGAGGACCATCGAGGGAAGCAGGGTCGCCGGCCAGAAGGAGAGGTCCACGGTCATCGGCGAGAGGGTCAGCGCGAGCACCACCGGCGCCGCCAGCCAGCCCGGAGCCCAGCGCCACCCCACGACGCCGGCGATGACCAGCACCGCGAGCATGAACACCACGACCGCGGCGGTCGGGCTGAACAGGTTCCCGATGACCCGCCACCAGACGTAGTTGAACCAGCGCCCCTCAGCCAGCAGGCGGTCGTGCATCTGGGTCGTGCGCGGCTGCTCCACGGGCAGCAGGAAGTCCCAGTCGTCGTGCTCGAGGAACGGGTGCACGAGCTGGTGCAAGAAGCCGCTGACGAGGACCGCCAGCACGGCCCCGACCAGGACCGGGAGAGGACGGAGGGCGAGACGCACCGCTGAAGGCTACGTGACCGCGCGAGGCGGTCGAACGCTGGCGCGCGAGTCAGGCGGACTTGGTCGGCTTCTCAGGCTTCTCAGTCACCCACAGCTTGATGACGCCCTCGATCACCACGACCCCGTCCGTGCGCTCGCCGCGGACGCGCACGTGCAGGTCGGGGTCACCGCTGGTCCACTGCTCGGGGTCGGTCTCGGCGATGCAGGTGATGTCCGTGGTGGCCTTGGCGGTGTAGGAGATGTCCATCCCCTTGGGGATCCAGCGCTTGTCGCTCGGGATCGTCGACTCGGCCAGTGCGCCCATCGCCGCCTCGAGGCCGTTGCACAGCGCGATCGCGTGCACGGTGCCGATGTGGTTCTGGACCGAGCGACGCTTGGGGATCACGAGCTCGGCGTGGTTCGCCTCCACCTTGGTGAAGCGGGGGTGGATGCTGGCGAAGTACGGCGCCTTCTGCGCGAACGCGAGCGAGAACAGCCGCTCGCCCACCAGCGGTCCGAGGATCGGGAGCGTGGTGGTCGTCTTGTACAGATCAGCAACGTTGGGCATGCCTCGATGTTACTGCGCAGTAACTAAGAGGTCGAGGGGGCGAGCCCCATGACCTGCGCCACATCGAGGGAGTAGCCGATCACGGTGTCGACCTTGCCGTAGGCGCCCGGCTCGTCGAACCAGACGCCCTCGGTCAGTCCGAGCTTGGCGAGCACCCGGAGCGAGGCGGCGTTGCGGTGGTCGGGCGCGGCGAAGAACTCGGTGGCCCCGGGGTACGCCGGCCACACGATGTCGCGCAGGTAGACCCACAACAGGCTGGTGCCCAGGCCGCGGCCGACGAACGCAGGTTCGCCGATCGCGTAGTCGAACCCGATCGCATCGGGGTGCCCGGCCAGGAGCACGTACTCGGGGTAGTCGCTGATCCGGTAGTCCTGGACGAAGCCGATCGAGCGGCCGTTGACCTCGAGCACGAACAGACGCGTCGGCTCCTCGCCCCGCAGTGCCGGGCCGTAGTACGCCGCGACCTGCTCCGCCGTACGGTGCTCGTCCCACCAGCGCACCACGTGCGGCTCGTTGATCCAGCGCACGAGGTCCGGGAGGTCGCCCGGTGTCATCGGCCGGATCGAGAGCCGGTGGTCGGGGTCGGTACGGAAGCGCAGCGGGTCGCCCGACAGGTCGACGGCCAGCGCCGGCCCCTGCTCGGGGAGCATGCGGTCGGCGAGCGCGGCCCAGGACTCCCCGTCGTGCGCCTGGGAACGCAGAACCTCGAAGTGCATTCCCTCAGTCTGCCGTGAGTGGTTTGATGCTGGCGTGACCGAGAACGAGAACATGTTGCAGTCCGCGTTCCAGCGCTACCTCGACACCGTCGAGCAGATCTGCGAGTCCCGCGACTGGTCGGCCTTCGCCGACATGTTCACCGAGGACGCCACCTACTGCGAGCACGTGTACGGCGACTTCAACGGCCGCGAGGAGATCCGCGCCTGGATCGTGAAGACGATGGTCGATGAGTTCCCGGGCAACGAGATGATCGGCTTCCCGCCGAGCTGGTACGTCTTCGACCCGCCGACCAACCGCGTCATCCTCGACGTGCGCAACGTGATGCGCGACCCCGGCGACGGTTCGGTCCACGAGGAATCCAACATCACCATCCTCACCTTCGACGACGAGGGCGGCCTGATCCGCGAGGAAGACATCTACAACCCGGCCAAGTTCGCGACCATGACCCGCGACTGGTGCCGGGTCGCCGACGCGCACGGCACGCTGAGCGACGTCGGGAAGAAGATGCTCGCCGCGCTCGGCGGCTAGCCGTGCTGACGACCCCCACCCTGCGCACCGAGCGCCTGCTGCTCCGCCCCTTCGCGGAATCGGACGCAGAGGACCTCTACCTGCTGCAGAGCAACGCCCGCGTGCTGCGCTACTGGGACGAGCCACCGTGGACCGACCGTTCCCGCGCCGAGAGATTCTTCGCCACCTGCCGCCGGATGGCCGAGGAAGGATCCGGAGCGCGGGTCGCGGTGGAGCGCACCGAGGACAGCGCGTTCCTCGGCTGGTGCACCTTCAACCGCTGGAACCCCGACTTCCGCAGCGCCTCGCTGGGCTACTGCTTCACCGAGGCCGCCTGGGGCCACGGCTACGCCACCGAGACGGCGCGCGCGGTGCTGCAGTGGGCCTTCGACACCCTCGACCTCAACCGCGTCCAGTCCGAGACCGACACCCGCAACACCCCCTCCGCCCGAGTCTTGGAGAAGCTCGGCTTCCAGCTCGAGGGCACCCTGCGCGAGGACTGCATCGTGAACGGCGACGTCTCCGACTCCTGGGTCTACGGACTGCTGCGACGCGACTGGAGCGCGTCAGCCTGACCCCCGGTCCCGGGCGGTTCCGCCTTCGGCGGAGTGGGTCGCGCCGTGGTCGCCGTGCAGGCCGTGTCGGGGAGGGCCCCTCGCGCCATCGGTCTTGCCGTGTCGACACGGACGCAGCCTCGCTGCCGCCGGCGAGGCATCGTGTCGCCACGCCAAGCCTTGATGCTGGCCGCTGGAGGGGCTCTCCCCGCCCCGTCCCGCGGTGGTCACGGCTCAGGAGGTGGGTACTACTGGCCAGCCGGCGAGCTCGATCCGAAGGCGGATCCCCTTACAACCAGGAGTGCTCGGGATCCACAAGATCAGCAGAGAGCTCCTCACGAACCACTCGGAACGCGATGGAGCTGTCGTACCCCTTGCGGGCGAGCATGCCGACGAGCCGGCGGATCGCGACCTGCTCCTCGAGGCCCCGCATCGAGCGGAGCTTGCGCTGCACCAGCAGGCGGGCGGTCTCGACCTCGTCGTCGGTCTCGACCTCGGCGAGCGCCGCGCGCGCCAGCTCGTCGTCGATCCCCTTGCGTCGCAGCTCCTGGGCGAGAGCCCGTCGAGCCAGTCCGCGGCTCTCCTGACGCTGGGCCACCCACTCGCGTGCGAAGGCGGCGTCGTCGACCAGCCCGACCTCCTCGAAGCGGTCGAGCAGGCGCGCGGCGATCTCGGCCGGCACCCCCTTGCTCGCCAGCTTCGTCTCCAGATCGGCCCGACTGCGGGCGCGTCCGGTGAGCTGGTCGAGCAGGATCTTGCGCCCCACCGACTCCGGGTCGGCCGCGGGCCCGAGGTCGGCATCGGAGGGGGGCTCTACTGCCGAGTGCCGGCGGGAGCGGCGGGGTTTCGAGACACGCGCCGGCGCGCCTTCCTCCACCGCTCCGACGACCTCGACGACCTCGGACCTGGGCGCGGTGTCACCCACCGCTACGTCGATCGGCTCGTGGGCGACACCGAGCAGCTCGGCGAGCTGTTGCGGGTCAGAGATGGACGGCATCGCGTGCTCCCTCGGACGTCACGGGATTGAAGTGCTCAACCACCCAGCGTCGTCTGATCAGAAGTCGATGCCGTCGGGGTCGATGACCTTGGCGGGCTCGGCGGGGGCGTCGAGGGTCGGGCCGATGCCGAGCTTCTCCAGGATCCGCTTCTCGATCTCGTTGGCGAGGTCGGGGTTGTCCTTGAGGAAGCTGCGCGAGTTCTCCTTGCCCTGGCCGAGCTGGTCGCCCTCGTAGGTGTACCAGGCGCCGGCCTTGCGGACGATGCCCTGCTCGACACCGACGTCGATCAGGCCACCCTCGCGGGAGATGCCCTTGCCGTACATGATGTCGAACTCGGCCTGCTTGAACGGCGGGGCGACCTTGTTCTTCACGACCTTGACCCGGGTCCGGTTGCCGACCATGTCGGTGCCGTCCTTGAGGGTCTCGATGCGGCGCACGTCCAGACGCACCGAGGAGTAGAACTTCAGGGCCTTGCCGCCGGTGGTGGTCTCCGGCGAACCGAACATCACGCCGATCTTCTCGCGCAGCTGGTTGATGAAGATCATCGTGGTGTTCGAGTTGTTCAGCGCACCGGTCATCTTGCGCAGCGCCTGGCTCATCAGGCGGGCCTGCAGACCGACGTGGCTGTCACCCATCTCGCCCTCGATCTCGGCGCGGGGCACCAGCGCGGCGACCGAGTCGACCACGATCAGGTCCAGCGCGCCGGAGCGGATCAGCATGTCGGCGATCTCGAGCGCCTGCTCACCGCTGTCGGGCTGGGAGACCAGCAGCGCGTCGGTGTCGACACCGAGAGCCTTGGCGTACTCCGGGTCCAGCGCGTGCTCGGCGTCGATGAAGGCGACGATGCCGCCGGCGGCCTGGGCGTTGGCGACCGCGTGCAGCGCGACCGTCGTCTTACCGGACGACTCCGGACCGTAGATCTCCACCACGCGACCGCGCGGGAGCCCGCCGAGGCCGAGCGCGATGTCGAGCGAGATGGCGCCGGTCGGAATGACCTCGAGGGGGGCGCGGACCTCGTCGCCGAGGCGCATCACGGTGCCCTTGCCGTAGTTCTTCTCGATGGTGGCCAGGGCCATGTCGAGGGCCTTGTCCTTGTTGTCCCGTTCCTTGTCCGAACCGCTCTTGCCTGTTGCCGCCATTGTCTTCGTCCTGTCTCGAGGTCCTGCGCGCCTATCTACGGCAGTTCGTGGTCCGCCAGACGCTAGAGGCGACTTCCGACACTTGCGTCGGCCCTGTCGGGGCCGGTGGAAAGGTGGCGGTCGTGGGTGCCTGTGGACAACACGCTAGTACGAACAGGTGTTCGATCACAGCACCTTCGAGGGGCGTGTCGCGGACGGCGGGACCCCAGACGAGCGGGACGCCCCATGAGGGGAGGGATTTGCGGACGCCCCGCCCGCTTAGGCGAATACCCAGGCCCCCGAGAGGCGAAACGGCAGGTCAGCCGGCCAGCGCAGCTCCCCGGACGAGCCGGCTGGCGTAGACGGCCGCGACCAGGGCCGCGAGGGCGAACAGCGCGGCGAACCCGGCCAGGGTGGAGAACCCGTACTCCCCGACGATCACGCCCGAGGCCCCACCTCCGACCGCGGCCGCCAGGCTCATCACCAGGTCGGCGGTCCCCTGCACCTGGGTCAGCGAGGACAACGGCGCCTGCTCGGCGACCAGCGTCGCGGCGGAGACGGTGGCCATCGACCAGCCGAGACCGAGCAGGAACAGCCCGCCGAAGATCGAGTGGCTGGTGCCCTCGGGCGACATCCCCGAGAACAGCAGCGCCAGCAGCAGCACGACTCCCCCGGCGGCGAGGACCGCAGCCGGGCTGGTCCGGTCGACGGCGAAGCCGACCACCGGGGCGAAGGCGAACATGCCGAGCACGTGCAGGCTGATCACGAAGCCGATGATCTTCAGCGACGAGCCGCCGTGCTCCATGTGCAGCGGGGTCATCACCATCACCGAGATCATCACCGCGTGCGCGGCCGCGAGCCCGGTCATGGCCGCGACCAGCACCGGGCGCTCGCGCAGCACCTCGCGCAGCGGGCGGGTCTCCTCGTGCGCCGCTGTCCCGGCGGTGACGGCGTCGGCGTGCACGCTACGGGCCAGCAGGAGCGGGTCGGGGCGCATCCGGACCGCGACCACCAGCGCCGCGACGAGCATCCCCGCGGCTCCGATCGCGAACGGTCCGGCGGTCTCCGGGATGTCGAACCGGTGCGCCAGGTCGGCGGCCGGACCGGTCAGGTTGGGGCCCAGCACGGCGCCGATGGTGGTCGCCCAGACCACGATCGACAGCGCCCGGCCGCGACTCTCGGGCGGGGCCAGGTCGGTCGCGGCATACCGGGAGGCGTAGTTCGCCGAGCTCGTCGAGCCCAGCAGGACCGCACCGAGGAGCAGGACCGGCATCGAGTTCCAGACCCCGGCGAGCACAGCCAGCGCAGCGCCGGTGGCGCCCAGCAGGTACCCCGTGACGAGTCCTGCACGACGACCGCGGACCGCCATCACCCGGGCGAGCAGCCAGGAGGCTGCGGCGGCGCCGAGCACCTGCGCGGTCTGGGCGGTCCCGGCGAGCTCGTCCGACCCGGAGATGTCCCGGGCCAGCAGCGACGCGGTCGCGATGCCGATGGTGATCCCGAGAGCTCCGAAGGCCTGGGCCCCGACCAGGGTGCCGACCGTACGTCGCTGGGCCGCGGCGACGTCGACGGCCATCAGCGTTCCCGGAGAGGCAGTTCGAGCGTCGCCCAGACCGCTCGCCACACCGTCTTGGGCGAGACGCCTGCGTCCAGGGCTTCCTGGGCGGTGCGGCCACCGAGCTCGGCCATCACGTGCATCGCAGCCCAGGACTTCGAGTAGTCCGGCCCGAGCGCCTGGTCCATCCGCTCCCAGAGCTCGGTGTGCCTCACGGTGCAGCCGCGGCGGCCGGACCGCCGCCGATGTCGTGGAGGTGGTGGACCACGTCGTGCAGGTAGTAGATCCCCAGCGTCGCGACGGTGAAGACCGAGCCGTTGCTGCGTCGCCCGACCCGCTCCCACTGGTCCTCGCGCACGCCGGCGTACACCCCGGCCATCTCGGCGGCGGCTTCGACGAGCTCGACGGACACCGTGGCCGGGTCCTGCTCGTCGTACCGGCTCTCGACCGCTGTGACGTCCTGGTCCCAGTTCTCGAACTGCGGGTCGTCGTGCTCCAGCATCAGCCGGGCGCGCTGGGCGAAGAGCACGTGGACGTCGCGGACGTGGCAGGCGTACTCGAGCCGCGACCAGATGTTCGCCGACGGACGCACCGCGGCGTCCGCGTCGTCCAGCACGCCGTACCAACCACGGGTGTTCTCGTGGATCAGGTCGGGCAGCCGGGTGACGTCGACCGCGGCCGGGTCGAATCCGCACTCGGGGCAGGCGTCCTCGAGGACCCAGGTCCAGTCCTTGGTGTCAGGTTCGATGGCCACGGCGACATACTGCCGCACGACGCCAGGGCGTCGATGGGATTATTCGGTCCATGGGAGCACGCACGGTCGAGATCCGGGACACGGTCGCGGCGGATCTGGCAGCGGTGGCGGAGATCTACAGCCACGAGTCGCTGCACGCCTACTCGACGTTCGAGACCCAGGAACGCTCCGCAGCGACCTGGGAGCCCAAGCTCGCCAGCGGCGACCCGTTCCTGGTCGCGGTCGACGGCGACCGGGTGCTGGGTTTCGCCTACGCCTCCCCGTTCCGGGACCGGCCCGCTTACCACCTGACCCGGGAGACCTCGGTCTACCTGCACCGCGACGCCCGCCGCGAGGGGCTGGGCAACCTCCTGTACGCCGAGCTCGTGGTCCGGCTGCGTGCGGCCGGCTTCCACACGGCACTCGCCCTGATCGCGATGCCGAACCCGGGCAGCGTCCGCCTGCACGAGCAGCACGGCTTCACCCTGGCCGGCACGATGCGCGAGGTCGGCGACAAGCAGGACCGGCTCATCGACGTCGCCATCTACCAGCTGATGCTCTAGAACTTCAGCGAGATCTTCGCGCCGGTGACCGTCGAGGTGTACGGCACGCCGTTGGAGGCCGTCTTGGCGGTGCTGCCCCCGAAGACCAACGACCCCGAGCTGACCGACCCGGGGATCTCGAAGACGAGCAGGGACGTGCCGGCGGCCTGGCTGGCTGTTGCCTGGTAGCTCTTCCCATCGCCGTCGAGGAAGGTGATCTCGGTCGGCGCGAACGCGTACCGCTGGGTCTTGCCCGGGTAGGCGTAGGAGGCGCTCACCACCAGGAAGGCCTTGCCCGGGCTGCTCGGCCGTTGGTCGCCGTAGAAGAAGTGCCGCTGGGCGTAGTCGACGCGGGCGTCGCGGACGAACTGGTTCACCAGCCCGCCGTTGGCTTCCCGGAACTGGATGTCGGTGGTCTCGGTCAGTCGGACCCCCTTGTTGACGGCGAGCTTGCGGGTCGCGTCCTTCTGAGCCAGCAGGGCGATGTTCTTGCTGCCCGGGTCCTCGTCGAGCAGCGAGACCGACTGGTGGTAACCGGCGTCGTCGACGACCAGCCGCAACGAGCTGGTGCCGGCGGCGATCGCGAGCACGAAGGTGTCGCCGGAACCCGGGAGGTCCTTGACCGTGCCGCCCGCCTGGATCTTCGGCTTCAGGCTGGTCCACGGCTTGCACGGCGTGTTCTCGCAGCCCCAGTCCGCGAGCTTGAAGACGACCAGGCTGCCGCCGTCCGGTGCGCGGCGGCGTCCGTCCTTGGTGTCGACGGAGTCGGGCTCGGACACCGCGACCACCGCGACGCCGGCGGTCTTCGATCCGATCGCGAGCGGCGCGTCCAACGGCGACGGCGTTGCCTTCGGCAGGGCCTGGAGCGTGCCGGGGCTGAGCGCGTCCAGCCGGGAGTACGCCGAGGAAGCGGAGCCGGACCCACCACTGACCCCGAGCTGCGATCCGATCACCGCCCCGAGCGCGACGGTACCGACGAGGACGGCCACGGGCAGGCCGACCGTGCGACGCCAGTCGTCGACCTCCCACCAGTGCTCCACGTGAGCAGCGTAGAGAAGCGGAACTCAGGAGAGCAGGAGCTTGTCCAACCTCCGGCCCACGATCACCAGACCGACCAGGCCGAACACGACCAGGTAGACGACCGAGATCAGCGAGGCCGAGGTGATCGAGCCCGTCGTCAGCTCGCGGATCAGGACGACCGAGCGGTACAGCGGCGTGCACTGCACGATCGCCGCGAGCCAGCCCGGAAAGGCGCTGAGCGGGAAGAAGGTCGCCGAGAAGAGGAACAGCGGCAGCTGCCCGAGGGTGACGTAGTCGAAGTCCTGCCAGGAACGCATGTACGTCGTCAACGCCATGCAGATCCCGCCGAACGCCAGCCCGATCAACAACGCCGCCGGCAGCGCCAGCACCGCCCACCAGGAGTGGACCAGCCCCATCGACACCATCACGACCAGGAAGACCGCGGCGTAGATGCCTCCGCGCAGCAGCGACCAGGACAGCTCGCCGCGGGCGACGTCGCTGGTGCGCAGCGGTGTCGCCAGCATCTGGTCGAAGAGCTTCGTGTACTTCAGCTTGAAGAAGAAGTTGTACGTCGAGTCGAGCAGCGCCCCGTTCATCGCGGAGGCGGCGAGCATGCCGGGCGCCACGAACTCGGCGTACGGGATGTGCTGGCCGTTGAACTCGAACCCGGTGACGAGCTGCCCCACGCCGATCCCGATCGAGAACAGGTAGAAGACCGGCTCGAGGAACCCGGAGACGAAGATCCACCACGCCGAGCGGTAGGCGATGTAGTTGCGTTCCAGCAGCAGGGTGGTCGCCTCGGTCGCGCTGATCGGCGAGGCCTGGGGCTGCCCTGCGCCGCGACCGATCGCCTTGGCGAGGGCGCTCTTGGCGCTGACGGCCATCACGAGACCAACCTCCGCTCGAGGCCGCGTACGGCGAGAACCCAGCCCACCGCTCCCAGGACGCCGAGGTAGGCGACGTGGATCAGCGCCGTCGAGCCGTCCACGTTGCCGAGCACGAGCATCCGGGTGAGGTCCACCGCGTGCCACAGCGGTGTCACCTTGGCCAGCAGCTCCATCGGTGCGTCCAGGTTGGAGACCGGGAAGAACGCGCCGGAGAAGAGGAACATCGGGATCAGGCCCAGCCGGAAGACCAGCGAGAAGCCGCTCTCGTCCTTCATCCGGGTGGTCAGCGCGTAGACCGGTGCGGCGAACGCGACCCCGGCGAGCAGCTGGGCGAAGAACGCCAGGATCACGCCGGGGAACGACTCGAAGACCCCGAACGGTGCCATCACCACCAGGAACACCGCCGAGACGGTGGCAACCCGGAAGAGCACGAAGCCGAGGTGCGCGAGCACGACCTCGGCCACCGTCAGCGGGGTGGCGATCATCCCGAAGTAGATCCGCTGCCACTTGATCATGCCCATCACCGGATAGGTGACCTCGCCGAAGACGGTGCTCATCCCCTGGGCGGCCAGCAGGCCCGGCGTGACGAACGCCAGGTAGGAGTGCGCACCCTCGAGCTTGGAGGGGTCGCCCTTGATGAACCCGCCGAGCAGGACTCCCATCGCGAGGATGTAGAGGATCGGCGTCACGAAGGAGGAGATCACCGAGCTCTTCCAGGTGCGCAGGTAGAGGGTCGCCCAGTAGTCGGCCTGGCGCCAGGCGCGGCGTACGTCGAGTCCGCGCGACCCGGTTCTCGAGGTGCCAGCAAAGCGAGCCATCAGTCCACCAGCGTCCGGCCGGTGAGGCGGAGGAAGACGTCCTCCAGCGTCGAGCGGCGGACCAGCGACATCACCGGCGACAGCCCGCGCTCGTGGACCTTCGCGATGGTCTCCTCGCCGTCCGCGCTGTAGAGCAGCAACCGATCGGGAAGCACCTCGACCCGCTCGGCCAGGTCCTCGATCTTCGGCGCGATCTTCTCGTTCTCGCCGATGGCGAAGCGCAGCTCGGCGACCTCGCGGGTGGCGTACTCGCGGATCAGCGAGGTCGGCGAGCCCTCCGCGACGATCAGGCCCTTGTCCATCACGACGAGGCGGTCACAGAGCTGCTCGGCCTCGTCCATGTAGTGGGTCGTCATCACCAGCGTGACGCCCTGCTGCTTGAGCCGGAACAGCCGGTCCCAGACGACGTGGCGGGCCTGGGGGTCCAGCCCCGTGGTCGGCTCGTCGAGCAGGAGCACCTCGGGCTTGTTGATCAGCGAGCGCGCGATCGTGAGCCGTCGCTTCATGCCGCCGGAGAGGTCGTCGACCTTGGCGGTGGCCTTCTCGGTGAGCTGGACGAACTCGAGCAGCTCCTCGGCGCGTTGCTTCACCTCCGCGCGGGGGATGCCGAAGTAGCGGCCGTAGATGATCAGGTTGTCGCGGACGTTCAGCTCGGTGTCGAGCGTGTCCTCCTGCGGGCAGACGCCGATGCGGGCGCGGATCTCCGGGCCGTCGGTCGCCGGGTCCAGACCGAGGATCCGCAGGATGCCTCCGGAGATCGGGGAGACCGCGGCGACCATGCGCATCGTCGAGGACTTCCCCGCGCCGTTCGGCCCGAGGAACCCGAAGTACTCCCCCTTGCGGACCTCGACGTCGATGCCGCGAACGGCCTCGACCTCGGTCCCGCCGGCGACGAAGGACTTGCGCAACCCGGATGCGTAAATCATTGGCTCGCTCACCTGCTCGACCCTAGACGCGGGTGCCGACAAGGGACAGTGAGTTGTGGTCCGGCCGGGCGATTTCCGTGCGACTCTGCTCGTGTGCGTCGTTGGTTGCCGTTGGTGCTGATCGCAGGAGCTCTGCTGTCCGGCTGCGGATCGAGGTCAACATGCACCTTGATGGGCGGCCTCGAACGGCTCACCGTCACGACCTCCGCACCCATCCAACGCGGTCTGGACACGATCCGGGTCGACCTACGCCAGGGGAAGGTGCACCGGACCATCGCGTTCCCCGCTCACGCCGCAGCCACGAGCTCGGGCATGCGGGTCCCCGGTGTGCTCGCGCGTCCCGGCCGGTTCGACTTGTCGCTCGAGGGCGACCCGCAAGGCCCTCCCGCCGCTCTTCCAGGCCCCTGGTCACCGACCCAACGTGTCCACCTCGTCGTCGAGGGGCTCGACGCGAACCGCCGGATCACCTACCGGCACCGCGAGATCTTTGCCTTCGAGCGGCTCTACCCGAACGGCAAGGGCTGTCCGGGTCGGTCCTTGCTCCACCGAACCTCCCTGCGGGCCTCGGACCGCCTGGCCGTGCCGGTCGAGGCGCCGAAGATCGCGCCGTACACGCGGGAGATGCTGGCGCTCGTCAACCAGCGGGTCGTGAGCATCGCGGCGCGCCACCCGGGATTCGTGTCGCTCCAGGACGATCTGACGAACCTGACGGTCACGGTCACCTGGGAGGGACCGGCACCGAGCGAGCTCAGGAAGTACGCGGCCACCTGGCCGAACCGGGTGCGGATCGACGTGATCCAGAGGCCCGTCCGCTAGGCGCGACGGACCTCACGGCCGACGCCCGATCTGACCAGGAAGGGGCGCCGACCGCGAGGGGTCTGGGAGATCGGTCAGCGCCTTCGCGCACGACCGATGAGGACCGGGGGCACGATCACCACCAGGGCGAGCAGTGCTGCCGAGACCGCGTAGAGCATCCGATTCCGGGCGCGTTCGGCGTCGTCCACGTTGACCGGGACTGCCGAGACCGG
>JBJMIO010000047.1:0-5162 GCA_045806765.1 Marmoricola sp. | reverse complement strand
GTTCCGCGGTGCGCGGATCATGGCCGAGACGGGCCTGTCCTACTACTCCGGCGACGACGTGCTCAACCTCGGCTGGCTGACCCACGGCGGCTGCGGCGTGGTCTCGGTGGTGGGCCACGTGGCCGGCAACCAGTACGCCGCGATGGTTGCTGCTGTCGAGGCCGGTGACCTCGAGGCGGCGCTGGGCATCTACAACGACCTGCTGCCGGTCGTCGACGCGATCATGAACCAGGCCCCGGGCGTGATGACCGCCAAGGCCGCCCTGCAGCTGATGGGCGTGCTGGAGAACCGCACCGTGCGGCTGCCTCTGGTCGAAGCCGACGAGACACTGGTCGGCGTGGTCCACGAGGCGCTCGCGAACGCCGCGCTGCTGCCGACCGCCGAGTCGAACTGAGAGGCTGCACCCACCGATGAGCCATCCCCACCCCGAGCTCTCCGCGCCCGGCCCGCTCGCCGCCGGAGGACTGCGGGTCACCGCGCTCGGCGGCCTCGGCGAGGTCGGGCGCAACATGACCGTCTTCGAGTACGAGGGCCGGCTGCTGATCGTGGACTGCGGGGTGCTCTTCCCCGAGGAGAACCACCCCGGCGTCGACCTGATCCTCCCGGACTTCTCCTCGATCCGTGACCGCCTCGACCAGGTCGAGGCGCTGGTGCTGACCCACGGGCACGAGGACCACATCGGCGCCACGCCGTACCTGCTGCGCGAGCGCGAGGACATCCCGCTGGTGGGATCCCAGCTGACCTTGGCGCTGGTCGACTCCAAGCTGCGCGAGCACCGGCTGAAGAACACGGTCAAGGAGATCGTCTCCGAGGGTGACCGGATCTCTTTCGGTCCCTTCGACCTCGAGTTCGTCGCGGTCAACCACTCCATCCCGGACGCGCTCGCGGTCGCGATCCGCACGGGCGCGGGGCTGGCGCTGCACACCGGCGACTTCAAGATGGACCAGCTCCCGCTCGATGGCCGGATCACCGACCTGCGGGCCTTCGCCCGGCTCGGCGAGGAGGGTGTGGACCTCTTCCTGACCGACTCCACGAACGCCGAGGTGCCCGGCTTCACGACCTCGGAGAAGGACATCGCGCCGGTCCTCGACCGGGTCTTCGCGGCGAGCAGCCAGCGCATCATCGTGGCCTGCTTCGCCTCGCACGTGCACCGGGTCCAGCAGGTCCTGGACGCGGCGGCGGCCCACGGGCGCAAGGTCGCGTACGTCGGCCGCTCGATGGTGCGCAACATGGCGATCGCCAAGGACCTCGGCTACCTCGAGGTGCCGCCGGGGATCCTGGTCGACGCCAAGGCGCTGGCCGAGATGCCGGCGGAGAAGGTCGTGCTGATCTCGACCGGCTCCCAGGGCGAGCCGCTCTCGGCGCTGAGCCGGATCGCGCAGCGCAACCACAACTTCGTGCACATCGAGGAGGGTGACACGGTCATCCTCGCCAGCAGCCTGATCCCGGGCAACGAGAACGCGGTCTACCGGGTCATCAACGGCCTGATCCGCTGGGGTGCCGATGTCGTGCACAAGGGCAATGCGCTCGTCCACGTCAGCGGTCACGCCAGTGCGGGGGAGCTGCTGTACTGCTACAACATCGTCCGCCCGCGCAACGTGATGCCGGTGCACGGGGAGATCCGGCACATGAAGGCCAACGCCGAGCTGGCGATCGCCTCCGGTGTCGGCTCGGACCGCGTCGTGATCGCCGAGGACGGGGTGACCGTGGACCTCGTGGACGGCAAGGCGGGCATCTCCGGCAAGGTCGAGTGCGGCTACGTCTTCGTCGACGGGACCTCGGTGGGCGACATCACCGAGTCCAGCCTCAAGGACCGCAGGATCCTCGGCGAGGAGGGGTTCATCTCGGTGATCGTGGTGATCGACTCCCAGACCGGCAAGGTCATCAGCGGTCCGGAGATCCACGCCCGCGGTTTCGCCGAGGACGACGAGACCTTCGACGCGATCCGGCAACCGATCATCGATGCGCTGGCCAAGTCGGCCGCCGAGGGGGTCGACGACCCCCACCAGCTGCAGCAGACGATCCGCAGGGTGATCGGACGCTGGGTCAGCAACGCCCACCGCCGCCGCCCGATGATCATCCCCGTCGTCCTGGAGGCCTGAGTGGCACCCGTCGACCCCGAGGGGCGTCCCGAGCGGCGCTTCGTCAGCTACGAGCAGTGGGGGCTGGACTTCTTCGCCGAGGCCGTCAGCCAGGACCGGATCCTGGGCGCGGTGAACAACATCGCCGGTCAGCCGATCGACTTCGGCCCGATCGGCGTCGGCCCGGGCAAGCTCGCCAAGGTGCGCGCCCACGGCGAGATCGGTGCCGCCAGCGCCACCCGGATCGACGGCCCGCGGATCGCCTACCGGGTCGAGCTCCCGGTCTCGCTGACCTTCGAGGTCAACCTCCAGGTCGAGACGCACACCTACCACGCCGAGCTCCTGGTCCCGCTGGTCCTGACCGCGCAGGCGGTCGAGGGCGTCAAGATCTTCATCGCGATCGAGCCGCCCGACCGCTCGGACGTCCTGATCAAGGTGCAGGCCGAGGGGATCCGAGCCTCGATCATGCAGCGGATCGCGAACATCGAGGGCGAGGTGCAGCGGTTCGTGGCCAAGTACGTCGCCCGCGAGACGACCAAGCCGCACATCGAGGACGCCCGGCTCATCGACGTCTCGGCGGCCATCGACCGGGCCTGGGGCTCGATCGCACCGGAGGCGCGGACCACCGTGACCGACGACTTCAACGAGGCGCTCGAGGCCGAGATCCGTGAGAACGAGGAGACCTTCCTCGAGATGTGAGGCGCCTCGACCGACGCGTCCGCCGGAAATCTCCTGGGACATTTCTGTATCAACCCGGACCGTTCGTGCCTCACACAGAGCATGACGACCCTTCACCTGTACGCCGAGGCGGCGATCCGGCGCGACCTCGCCCGCGCCCGCACCCTGCTCGCCTCCCGCATCCGGATGACGGCCGAGCGCCGCCAGGACGTGACCGAGCACCTGACCTGGATGGCGAGCCTGGTGCTCGGGGGCACCGACGAGATCAGCCCGGCGGCCGCCGCGGTGCGCGACGCGGCGCTGGCCTACGGCGCCGAGGGCCTGACCGAGGACCGGGTGGCGCTGGTGCGGGCGATCGACGGGCTCGTGGTGGCGACGGCAGCACGGCGCGGCGCCCACTGGACCGCCGACGACGTGCCGCGGGTGGCCTGCGGCAACCTGCCCTGGGTGCTCGACGAGGTGCCGCTGCGCGGAGGGCCGGTGCTCGTGCTGCCGAGCCCGCCGGACGCTGAGACCGCGCGGGCCCGGGCCGCTGAGTACCGCCGTCGGCGGGCGAAGCTGTGGGGCCCGGTCGCCCTGGTGCCGACGCAGGCCTGGGGCGCGGTCGCGACCGGGTAGCGGGTCGACCAGCGGGGCTGGCGGCGAATCCGGACGAAACGGGCGCTCCCTCTCTGTGACACGTGGTGTTGGAGACACGGCGTGTGGCAGCAGGGGCCCGTGGGGTTTTCGGCGTACAGTGCCGATCATGGCGACCCGTACGTCTTCCCCGCCGGCGTCGCGAAGCAGGAGCACCACGAAGAAGGGTGCTTCTACCTCGCGTTCCCGGCCGTCCGGTAGCCAGGGCAAGCGCAAGCCTGCTGCGAAGAAGGGTGCGACGAAGAACCGGCGCCCCGCTCCGCGAGCAGTACGCAACGGTCCTGGTCCGATCTCGCGCGGCTTCGGTGCGCTCGGCCACGGTGTCTCCACCGTCTGGCTGGGGGTGGCCGGAGGCATCGGTTCCGGTGCCCGCCGGATCGGGCAGGGCGCCCGCGACCTCGAGCCCGAGCACCGGCGCGACGGGGCGGGGCTGTTCCTGATCGCCCTCGCCGTGGTCGTCGCCGCATCGGTCTGGTGGCAGGTCCCTGGCGGGATCTTCGACGCCACCCGGGCCGCGGTCGCCGGATCGGTCGGCCTGGTCGGCTGGTTCGTCCCGCTCATGCTCGTCTACATCGCCTGGCGCAACCTGCGCGACCCTGACGCCAACGGCCCGGCCGGTCGCCAGGTCGTCGGCTGGGGAGCGGTGCTGTTCGGCGTCCTGGGCATCGTGCACATCGCCAACGGCTCGCCCAAGCCGCAGCTCGGCGACACCACCGACCTCCAGCAGGCCGGCGGCGCGCTCGGGTTCGTGGTCGCCAAGCTGCTCACCGACCTGCTGCACACGCCGTACGTCGTGGTGCCCCTGCTGGCCCTGCTCGCCGTCTTCGGCCTGCTCGTCGTCACCGCCACGCCGGTCTACCAGGTCCCCGCGCGCCTGCGGCACCTGCGCGACCGCGCACTGGGCCGGGTGGTCGAGCCCGAGCCGGAGCCGGAGACCAAGCCGCGCCGTCGCCGCAGGGCTGCTGACCTGGACGTCGACCCGGACATGGGCGACGCCGCCTACGACAGCCCGGTCGTCATCGAGGAGCCGGCCGCCAAGCGCGGCCGGAAGACCGTCGAGCCCGAGGTCGAGGACAAGGGCGAGCTCGAGCCTCCGCCGCACACCCCGCTGCCGGTCCGTGTCGAGCAGCTGAGCCTGTCCGGCGACATCACCTACACGCTGCCCGAGTCCGACATCCTCAAGCCGGGCAGCGCCCACAAGGCGCGCACCCCTGCCTCGGACGCCGTCGTCGAGCGCCTCCAGGCGGTCTTCGAGGAGTTCGACATCGACGCCCAGGTCACCGGCTACACCCGCGGCCCGACCGTGACCCGCTACATCGTCGAGGTCGGCTCGGGCGTCAAGGTCGAGAAGATCATGAACATCCAGAAGAACATCGCCTACGCGGTGGCCTCGGCGGACGTCCGGATCCTCTCGCCCATCCCGGGCAAGTCCGCGGTCGGGGTGGAGATCCCGAACAGCGACAAGGAGATCGTCTCGCTCGGCGACGTGCTGCGCTCCAACACCGCGCGCGGCGACCACCACCCGATGGTCGCCGGTCTCGGCAAGGACGTCGAGGGCGGTTTCGTGATCGCGAACCTGGCCAAGATGCCGCACCTGCTGGTCGCCGGCGCCACCGGCTCGGGCAAGTCGAGCTTCATCAACTCGATGATCACCTCGATCCTGATGCGCTCGACGCCCGACGAGGTCCGGATGATCATGGTCGACCCCAAGCGGGTCGAGCTGAACGCCTACGAGGGCGTGCCGCACCTGATCACCCCGATCATCAC